>CP047152.1:197500-515000 GCA_041879295.1 Pseudomonas putida
GAAGGTGAGTTGAGAAGCTTGCTGGAGGTATCAGAAGTGCGAATGCTGACATGAGTAACGACAATGCGAGTGAAAAACTCGCACGCCGAAAGACCAAGGTTTCCTGCGCAACGTTAATCGACGCAGGGTTAGTCGGTCCCTAAGGCGAGGCTGAAAAGCGTAGTCGATGGAAAACAGGTTAATATTCCTGTACTTCCAGTTATTGCGATGGAGGGACGGAGAAGGTTAGGCCAGCCTGGCGTTGGTTGTCCAGGTTTAAGGTGGTAGGCTGAAATCTTAGGCAAATCCGGGATTTCAAGGCCGAGAGCTGATGACGAGTTGCCTTTAGGCGACGAAGTGGTTGATACCATGCTTCCAAGAAAAGCTCCTAAGCTTCAGATAACTGGGAACCGTACCCCAAACCGACACAGGTGGTTAGGTAGAGAATACCAAGGCGCTTGAGAGAACTCGGGTGAAGGAACTAGGCAAAATGGCACCGTAACTTCGGGAGAAGGTGCGCCGGCGAGGGTGAAGGACTTGCTCCGTAAGCTCATGCCGGTCGAAGATACCAGGCCGCTGCGACTGTTTATTAAAAACACAGCACTCTGCAAACACGAAAGTGGACGTATAGGGTGTGACGCCTGCCCGGTGCCGGAAGGTTAATTGATGGGGTTAGCGCAAGCGAAGCTCTTGATCGAAGCCCCGGTAAACGGCGGCCGTAACTATAACGGTCCTAAGGTAGCGAAATTCCTTGTCGGGTAAGTTCCGACCTGCACGAATGGCGTAACGATGGCGGCGCTGTCTCCACCCGAGACTCAGTGAAATTGAAATCGCTGTGAAGATGCAGTGTATCCGCGGCTAGACGGAAAGACCCCGTGAACCTTTACTATAGCTTTGCACTGGACTTTGAATTTGCTTGTGTAGGATAGGTGGGAGGCTTTGAAGTGGGGACGCCAGTTCTCATGGAGCCATCCTTGAAATACCACCCTGGCAACTTTGAGGTTCTAACTCAGGTCCGTTATCCGGATCGAGGACAGTGTATGGTGGGTAGTTTGACTGGGGCGGTCTCCTCCCAAAGAGTAACGGAGGAGTACGAAGGTGCGCTCAGACCGGTCGGAAATCGGTCGTAGAGTATAAAGGCAAAAGCGCGCTTGACTGCGAGACAAACACGTCGAGCAGGTACGAAAGTAGGTCTTAGTGATCCGGTGGTTCTGTATGGAAGGGCCATCGCTCAACGGATAAAAGGTACTCCGGGGATAACAGGCTGATACCGCCCAAGAGTTCATATCGACGGCGGTGTTTGGCACCTCGATGTCGGCTCATCACATCCTGGGGCTGAAGCCGGTCCCAAGGGTATGGCTGTTCGCCATTTAAAGTGGTACGCGAGCTGGGTTTAGAACGTCGTGAGACAGTTCGGTCCCTATCTGCCGTGGACGTTTGAGATTTGAGAGGGGCTGCTCCTAGTACGAGAGGACCGGAGTGGACGAACCTCTGGTGTTCCGGTTGTCACGCCAGTGGCATTGCCGGGTAGCTATGTTCGGAAGAGATAACCGCTGAAAGCATCTAAGCGGGAAACTTGCCTCAAGATGAGATCTCACTGGGATCTTGAATCCCCTAAAGGGCCGTCGAAGACTACGACGTTGATAGGTTGGGTGTGTAAGCGCTGTGAGGCGTTGAGCTAACCAATACTAATTGCCCGTGAGGCTTGACCATATAACACCCAAGCAATCTGCTACGCAGATTGTGGTGGTGAAGACGAAAGACCCGAAAATTCGTAAGACCACAAATATCGCATATCCGGATTCGCTGGGCTGTCCATCTGGACATTCTGGCTACAGAATTTCTTGACGACCATAGAGCATTGGAACCACCTGATCCCATCCCGAACTCAGTAGTGAAACGATGCATCGCCGATGGTAGTGTGGGGTTTCCCCATGTGAGAGTAGGTCATCGTCAAGATTCATTTCGCAAAACCCCTATCTGCACATGCAGGTAGGGGTTTTGTCTTTAAGTAGGAACTACAGATATTCGCAGGCGCGCCCGAAGGACGAGCCAGCACACAGAATTTCTTGACGACCATAGAGCATTGGAACCACCTGATCCCATCCCGAACTCAGCAGTGAAACGATGCATCGCCGATGGTAGTGTGGGGTTTCCCCATGTGAGAGTAGGTCATCGTCAAGATTCAAACCCAAAGCCCCTGTCTGCGATGCAGACAGGGGCTTTGTCTTTTATGGGTTTCAATATCGGTTAGAACTGATAACTGGCCGTGGCGCTCACATTGCACTCTTTACTCATGTAGCAGTAGTTCAGGCTGACACATGAGGTAATGTAGCGTTCATTGGTAAGGTTGTTGGCGTTCAAGCGCACATCCACACCTAGCAGGACGACCAGGCCCAGGTCATAGCCGATCGAGGCGTCCAACAGGGCGTAGGAAGGCACCTTCATGCTGTCCCCCACTTCTCGCCCCCCCGCCCAGCCGCAGACCATCCAGGGCCCCTAGCGGCAGTCGGTTCAGAGCGTGAGCATCTGTTTCGGCGCCTGAGTAGGCGAATTACCCTTGTCGCCCAGCACCAGGCTCGGCAATAACTTGGAATACCTGCTGCCGTCGGCCAGCTGAGGCTCACGCGACAGGGTATAGCCAGTCCTCGCGCTACAGCGCGTAAAAAGGCAGTGGGTGCATTCAGCTGCAATTGTTCAAGCGTTTTAGCAAGCTCACGGAGGTGTACTGGGCCAAATCTGCCGTTTCGGCTGTGTTGCAGAGCCAAGTATGCAACCAGCCATGGTGGTCACTTCAGAGCGTTTGCACGGACTCGTTGCTGGGCATGGGGAGGGTGCAGGCATCCGTGCGCATGAATGATATGTAGTCTCATTTTTTGCAGGCAGTACTAATTTGCAATCCATCAATTCGCGCGTAAGGCCGGTATCAGGCTAACGCCCCACGTGCGTATCCAGGTAATTGCGGATCACCCGTGCCCCGCCATTGAGGTGCTGTTCCAGCACCGCCACAGCGTCGTCCACCAGCTTGTCGCTGGCCGCATCTACCAGTGCGTTGTGATCGTCCTGAGTCAGTTTGCCCAGGCCCATGGACGAAAGATGGAAACGCAGGAAGCGTTCTTCCTCGTTCAGTTCGTTCTCGATAAGGCGCAGTAGTTTCTTGTTCGGCGCCTTGCTGTACAGCGCCATGTGGAACAGGCGGTTGAGGCGGCCAATTTCGGCGTGGCTGGTCTCGTTCTCCAGTTGCTGGATAAACCCGCGGGCGCTGGCGATGTCGCTGGCATCAAGCAGCGGGATAGACTGGCGTAGCGCCTCGCTCTCGAGCAATACGCGAAGGGCATAGGTGTCAACCGCGTCCTCGCCGATCAGCGGCGCAACTACGGCGCCCTTGTGCATCTCTACATTCAACAGGGATTGCGCTTCGAGCTGGCGCAGGGCTTCGCGCACAGGCATGCGGCTGACGCCGTACAACGTGGCGAGCTCTTGTTGGCGAATCGCGGTACCAGGGGGCAAGCGACCATCGAGAATGGCGCTGCGCAGGCGTTCTTCAATCGCGCCACGGGCCTGATGCGGCAACAACTGCTCGCTGGCCAGCACATCACTCAATTTGATTTTCTTGGCCACGCTACGCCTGCCTCAACGATGACTATATTGGATCCAATAACGCTAGTAACAGCTTGTGAGGGTGTCAAACCTGCACCCACACTGGTACGGGCGCCCCAAAAGCGCGGCTATGGTGGAGGAAGTCGCACGTCAAAGAAAGCTGCCTATAGAAAGATGTAAGTAGAAAGTATAGGTGGGCTGACAGCCGGGTGCGTGATTGCAGGTTGCCATTGTCTTTTGCTGTGGCAGGCCCCACCATCGCTGCTTTCGACTGGTCTGAACAGGGCTTCGCAGTGGCGATATCCTGCTTGCTCAAAACCGTTGTGCGACATGTCGGCTTTGCCGCGCTGCTGGGCAGTCTTCTGCTGGGCGGCTTGCACGCGGATTGGGATTTCTCCCAGATCAGCCGCAAGTCGCAGGCCCTGTACGGCCCACTGGGTGCCGGACAAGGCCGCATCGATGCCTGGCAGAACCTGATGGCCACGCAGAAGCAGGGTACTGAGCTTGAACGGTTGCAAGTGATCAACCGCTTCTTCAACCAGCAATTGCGTTATGTCGAGGATATCGATCTGTGGCATGAGGTCGACTACTGGGCCACACCTGTGCAGGCACTGATCAAAGGTGCAGGGGACTGCGAGGATTACGCTATTGCGAAATATTTCAGCCTTCGGCGCATGGGAATCCCCAGCGAAAAACTGCGCATCACCTACGTCAAGGCGCTGCGGCAGAACCGGGCACACATGGTCCTGACCTATTATTCAAGCCCACAGGCCCAGCCTTTGGTGCTTGACAGCCTGATGGATGCCATCAAGCCGGCAAGCCAGCGTACTGACCTGCTACCGGTGTACGCCTTCAATGGTGAGGGGTTATGGCTGACGGGCGCAGCAGGGAACAAGAAGGTTGGTGATACCAAGCGGCTGTCACGCTGGCAGGATTTGTTGAAGAAAATGCAGGCCGAAGGGTTCCCGGCCGAGCCGGTTTACTGAAGGAGCACAGATGTCACTGTTCAAACAATTGCTGTTGGCCATTTGCCTGTTCCTGGTAGTCGCCTTCAGTGGCAGTTTCATGGTCAGCCTGGAAAGCTCGCGCAGCCAGTACGTCAACCAGTTGCGCTCGCACGCTCAGGATGCGGCCACTGCGCTGGCGCTTTCGCTGACGCCGAATATCGACGACCCAGCGATGGTCGAGTTGATGGTCAGCTCGATCTTCGACAGTGGTTACTATGCAAGCATCAAGGTTGTCGACCTGGCCTCCAATGCCGTGCTGGTGGAGCGTCACGCCGAGCCAGACCCTGGCGGTGTCCCGCTTTGGTTCGTGCACCTGATCGGCCTAGAGGCCGCCGGCGGCGATGCAATCGTCAGCCGTGGCTGGCAACAGGCCGCGCGCGTTGAAGTGATCAGCCACCCGATGTTCGCCATTGCCAAGCTTTGGCAAAGTGCCTTGGGCAGCCTCGGTTGGTTGCTGTTGTGCGGTGCGGCCAGTGCCGTGCTCGGTGCCTTGTTATTGCGCCGTCAGTTGAAGCCACTGGACTACATGGTCGAGCAATCCCACGCCATTGCCCGCCGCGAATTCCTCAGCCTCCCAGAGTTGCCACGCACGCCGGAGCTACGCCGCGTGGTGCAAGCGATGAACCAGATGGTCGAGAAGCTCAAAGCCCTGTTCACCGAGCAGGCCGAGCGCAGTGAACGGCTGCGGGCGGAGTCCTATCAGGACAGCCTGACCGGGTTGTCGAACCGCCGCTATTTCGAAATGCAGCTGAACACTCGGGTAAGCAACCTGGAAGACGCGCGCGCCGGCTACCTGCTTTTGTTGCGGGTTCAGGGCCTGGCCGGCCTTAACGCCCGCCTTGGCGGCCAGCGTACTGACCAGTTGTTGCAAGCGGTAGGTGAACAGCTGCGCCGTACATGTGCCAGCTACCCAGAAACCAAAGACCTCATTTCCCGCAGCCGCGGCGGCGAGTTTGCAGTGCTGGCACCGGGCATGGTGCATGAGGAGGCAGTACAGCTTGCCCAGGCTCTGGAGGCAACGTTGCAGAGCCTGCACGAAACAGGTGCCAGTGATATCGACCCGGTGGCATGTATAGGCCTGGCGCCATTCAGCCCTGGTGATTCACCGCAGGCGTTGCTGAAGCTCGCCGACGAGGCTCTGGCCCGCGCTGAGAACCAGCCAACGCCAGGTTGGGTATGCCTTGAGCAAGGTGTTGCCGCGGTTGCTGCGGACAGCCAGCATGCCTGGCACAAGCGGCTCGATCAGGCGTTTATCAATGGGCATTTCGAACTTTTCTTCCAGCCCGTGATGGATTGCGCTTCCTCGCAACAGATACTGCATCACAAAGTCATTTCGCGTTTGCAGGATGGCCAGGGTGAAGCCTTGCCGGCGGGCCGCTTCCTGCCTTGGCTGGAGCGCTTCGGCTGGATGCCGCGGCTGGATGTGCTGGTGCTGGAGAAAGTGTTGGCGCACCTGCGAGGGCATGATCAGGTGGTGGCGTTGAACCTGTCCGCCGCCACCCTGGCCGACCCCAAGGCTCTTCAGCGCGTTTTCGAGCTGCTGGGCCAGAACGCGGCGCTTGGCCCGCGGCTGGTATTTGAAATTGGCGAGGAGCAGTTGCCTGAGCAGGCAGCATTGGAGCAACTCACCCGGCGCCTGCATGGGCTTGGCTTCGGCCTGGCGTTGCAACGCTTTGGCGGGCGCTTCAGCATGATAGGTAATCTGGCGCACCTAGGCTTGGCGTACCTGAAGATTGACGGCAGTTACATCCGCAACATCGATCATGAGCAGCACAAGCGGCTGTTCATCGAAGCGATACAGCGAGCGGCGCACAGCATCGACCTTCCGCTGATTGCCGAGCGAGTCGAGACGGAAGGGGAACGGTTGGTGTTGCAGGAGATGGGAGTGGGCGGGATTCAGGGGCAACTGGTGGGTGAGCCTGCGCCCTGGCGCTGAACGTCTTTTCGTGCCCCGCCGTAGAAGCGACCTAGAGCCGGAAAAGGGGCGCGGAACGGCCCCAGGATTCACGTAGCGATACACGGGGCCGCTTGTGCAGCCCCGTCGCGATACAAGGCCGCTCCTGCAGCAATGGCGAAACCAGCAGGCCGGCTATCACCGCTCGCGCAGCGCTTCCGAGCGCGCTTTCATGATCGGCTTGAGCAGGTAGCTCATGATGGTCTTCTTGCCTGTCATGATATCCACCGTCGCCACCATCCCCGGGATGATCAGCAGTGGCTTCTCGTCAGTCCCTAGGTGGCTGCGATCAGTGCGCAGCTTGATCAGGTAATACGTAGTCTTCTTGTCTTCATCGGTAATGGTGTCGGCGCCAATCTGCTCCAGCTTGGCCTTGAGCCCACCGTAGATGGTGTAGTCATACGCGGTGAACTTGACCGTCGCTTCCTGGCCAGGGTGCAGGAAGGCGATGTCTTTGGGCAGGATCTTAGCCTCGATGACCAGCGTGTCGTCCAGTGGCACGACTTCGATGATATCGCTGCCTGGCTGGATTACCCCGCCAATGGTGTTCACAAGCAGTTGCTTGACGATACCTCGCACGGGCGAAGTGACCAGTGTGCGGTGCACCCGGTCGTCCAGCGCTTTGCTGGTGGCAGTAGCCTTGTTCAGTTCGGTGCGTGCCTCGTTCAGTTGGGTCAGCGCTTCACTTCGAAACTTGCCACGAGTCTCTTCGATCTTGCTTTGCACCTCGCGGATGGCCGCCTCTGCGCGTGGGATCGCCAGCGCAGTGGAATCCAGCTGACCGCGGTTTTCCACTTCAGCACGGCGCAGGCGCAGCACTTCAACCTGGGAAATCGCGCCGGTTGCCACCAGCGGTTCGGACATACTGATTTCCTTGCGCAGCAGCGCAAGGCTGTTGGCGTACTGGGTGCGCTTGGAACTGTATTCGCGCAGTTCCTGCTGGCGTTGGACCAACTGCTCTTGCAGGCCGCCAATTTCGTCCTGCAGTTGCTGGCGCCGGCTCTGGTACAGCGACTCTTCATTGGCCGCCTGGTTTGGCGCGGCTTTACGCAGCTTCTCGTCGATTACCAGCGGGATGTCCTGGACCTCGGCACTCAAGCGTTCGACCCGCAGGGCCATGGCCAGGCGGTCAGCCTCGGTTTCACCTACGTTGGAGGCGAAGCGGGTTTCATCCAGGCGCAGTAATGGCTGGCCCACTTCGACGATCTGCCCCTCCTTGGCGAAGATTTCGGCAACGATTCCGCCCTCCAGGTTCTGGATCTTCTGCACCTTGGAAGACGGAATGGCCTTGCCTTCACCCCGGGTAACTTCGTCGATGGGCGCAACGCTCGCCCATACGATCAAGAACACGAAGAACAGGATCACGCCCCAGATGGTCAGTCGAACCACCCGCGGCGCATCTTCGATCAGGGCTTTGTTTACCTCGGGCAGCGGCTGGCCGCCAAGCGAGTCGCTGCCTTTGAAATAGCGCCGCAGGCCGTCCTTGAACTGCCCAATATCCAGCTTATGCAACACTGATCTGCCCCTTCTTCAGTGCATCCATGACCGCGGCTTTCGGGCCGTCGGCGACAATCTGCCCGCGATCGATCACGATCAGCCGGTCTACCAGCGACAGTAACGAGGCACGGTGCGTGACCAGCAGTACCGTCTTGCCCTCTACCACCGCTTGCAGGCGCTGCTTGAGGCGTTCTTCACCGGTGTTGTCCATGGCGCTGGTCGGCTCGTCCAGCAGCAGGATCTGCGGGTTGAGCAGCAGCGCACGGCCCAAGGCGACGTTCTGCCGCTGTCCGCCGGACAGGTTCTGACCGCGTTCACCCACTTGCAGCTCGTAGCCGTCGGGGTGCAGCCGGGCGAATTCATGTACACCCGCCAGTTCAGCGGCCTGCAGGATCAGTTCGTCCTCGATGTAACGGGCGCCGCTGACCAGGTTGTCACGCAAGGTGCCGGCGAGCAGCTGAATGTCCTGTGGGACGTAGCCGATATTGTGGCGCAGTTCGCTGACATCGATCTGGCGAATGTCGACGCCATCGACCAGCAGCGAGCCACCGTCGGCCTCGTACAGGCCGACGATGAGCTTGGCCAGCGAGCTCTTGCCCGAGCCGCTGCGACCGATGATGCCGACTTTCTCGCCAGGGCGGATGGTCAGGTTGATATTCTTCAGGGCCAGGTTCTGCTGGTTCGGATAAGTGAAGTCGACCCCGCGGAACTCCACGCTGCCCTGCAGCACCTTGCGGCTCAGCGGGCGTTCTTCGAAGTTGCGCTCTTGCGGCAGATCCATCATGTGGTCGGTGGAGACCATGGTTACCTTGGCTTGCTGGTAGCGGGCGAGCAGGCCGTTGAGCTGGCCCAAAGGGCCGAGGGCGCGGCCGCTGAGCATGTAGCAAGCCACCAGGCCGCCCATGCTCAGGTTGCCATCTATGATCAGGTACACGCCGACGCAGATCATTGCCACGCCTGCCAGTTGCTGGATCAGCAGGGTGATGTTCATCGCCAGGCTCGACAGCACTTTCACGCGCAGTTCCAGGCGGCTCAGGGTGCCGAGGGTTTGCTCCCACATGTACTGGCGTTCGCTTTCGGCGTTGTTGACCTTTACCGCATCCAGACCTGCCAGGGTTTCGATCAGGCTGGACTGGCGCTCTGATGCCAACGCCATGGTCCGCTCCATGGTCGCCATCAGTGGCCGCTGCAGGGCGTAGCCGATACCCAGAGCCAGCGGGAAGGCGATGATCGGAATCCACACCAGGTGCCCGCCAATGATGGCGATGACGATCAAAATCAGGATGGTGAAGGGCAGGTCGATCAGGCTGGTCAGGGTCAGCGAGGCGAGGAAGTCGCGCAGGCCCTGGAACTCGTGAATGTTCTGGGCAAAGCTGCCGACCCGCGCCGGCCGGTACTTCATCGACATGCCGACGATACGTTCAAACAGCGTTGCCGAGATGATCAGATCGGTCTTCTTGCCGGCCAGGTCCAGGCACAGGCCACGCAGGCCTTTCAGGATCAGGTCGAAGATGTACGCGCCGGCGATACCGATGGCCAGTACCCAAAGCGTCGAGGTGGCCTGGTTTGGCACCACCCGGTCATACACGTTCATCACGAACAGTGGCGCGGCCAGGGCGATCAGGTTGATCACCAAGCTCGCGGCGATGGCGTCGATATACAACCACTTGCTGCGCAGCAGGGTGTCGCGGAACCACGACTTCGCGCGTGGGATGAGGTTGCCGTGGTTGACATCGAACTTGTGCTGAGGCTGCGCGAAGAATACTCGGCCGCTGTAGTCGCTTAGCAGTGCTTCGCGGCTGACGTGCACCTCGCCACCGTCGCTTTCGCTGAGTAGCAGGCGCGCGGTGTCTTCGTTCTCCCAGCCGAGCAGGACGGCGCTGCGGCCCTCCTTCAGCAAAAGCATGGCCGGCATGGCGATACTCGGGATCTGCTCCAGCTTTCGCTGAAGAACGCGCCCCTGCAGGCCGGCCCGGGCCGCGGCGCGAGGCAGCAGTTCAGGGCTCAGGCGCTGGGCGGGTAACGGTAGGCCTGTTGTCAGCATGACCCGGCTGGCGGGCTTCTGATGCAGGACACACAGGCTCAACAGACTATCCAGCAGGGGATCGTCATGCTGACTGCGTGGATCGTGGCTGAGTTGGACTCGACTGACTTCGGATTCCACGCGGCGCTCTCTTCATCCTTGTGGTGGGTAGGGGGTGTGCCGTCGTTAAGGTCAGGCCGGCTCACCCTGGCTCTCTTTGGTGCTGTAAAGCTGTGCTGATAAGGGGACTCACGCCCCGATGCTTAAGCAACTTGCCAATGGTCGCCTTGAATCGGTGTTGAGTAAACAATTCTACGTGCTTCATATGCACCATACGCAGTGGCGCAATGATTGTTTCATTTTTGAGCCAGCCATCATCCGGCTTGACGTCAACTGCAGCATAGCCTGCGACCCAGCGACGGGATGCAAGGGCTTAGGGTTTCAGCTTAGTTATTGTCAGTAAACAGGCGCTGGTTTGTTGGCGCAAATCTGTGGCTTGTTAGTCAAAATTCATCTATAGAAAACAGATCCTCTGCCTTCTTGCATTCAATAATCGTAAGCGATTCCCGGTGGTTGGGAGGCCAGTATTCGCGCACTCGTCCGTCATCTCTTTGATTTGTGACAAATCGCTGCTCGTGGCTGGCGCAGATTTGAAAACCTGGTGTGCCCCAAGCGAGCACGCACCCCCGGCTTTGCTGGTTATCGACCTCTGCCTGGCCGCATTCCGGCAAGGTTTGTGCTTATTCGACAATCAGAGTCCGGCAATTGGCCGTGACCTGAATTTTGACGCCGGTAACGCTGACATTGCACACCGAGGACGGCATGATTTACGGCTGCCAACGTGTATGAAAAAAGTGCCGTGGCTGACGGATTAACACGCTTTAGATGATGTAAGGCATTTGTCCTTCGGAAACGCTTGGCTAAGGTAAAAATATCAATGTGACATTACATTGCCGATTGTTTAGGATGGCCTGTATAAGGTCAATAGTTTGGCAGTCAGTCAATTCCAGAAAGTTATAGACGGAATATTGACGTCAAAACGTCAAGAGATCATCGACATAGTTCCGCCTGAAGTGGCTATCAAGCGCCGCTCTGGCAGGGAAGTACCCATCGGGTCACACGGAGAGTCCAATGAGCAGCGTTGTAGCCATCGTCAAAAGCATTGTCGGCCAGGTTATTGCGGTATCCCCAGAGGGCATCCGGCGTGTACTTATCGAAGGTGACCGCCTATTGACCGGTGAGGAAGTGCTCACCGGTCCTGGTGGCGCAGTTACTCTGGAGCTGGCTGATGGCCGTATGCTCGATCTGGGCCGTGACAGCCAATGGAGCGCCGACGCGCCTGACAGCAGTACCGACCTGAGCCAGGCTGCAGCGCAGGCCGCGCCTTCGGTGGAAGAGCTGCAGCAGGCTATTGCTGCTGGTGTTGACCCGACTACTGAGCTTGAAGCTACCGCCGCTGGCCCGTCATCAGCGGGTGGTGGTGCGCTGGGCGGTGGCCACAGCTTCGTGATGCTCGAAGAAACGGCTGGCCGAGTTGACCCGACGGTCGGCTTCCCGACTGATGGGCTGGGCTTTGCGGGTGTACTCGATAGCGAAGAAGTGGGCCTGCTGGACACCAACGGCAACAACCTGGTGACCACACCCACGACGGATACCAACGTTGCTACTGATCTGATTCTTGGCGCAACCCCCTCTATCAGTGAAGCGGGTGGCGTAATCGTTTATACCGCCACCGTTGGTCAGGCTCCGACCACCAACTTGGTAATTACTCTGTCCAACGGTGCCGTGATCGTCATTCCGGCCGGGCAGACCAGTGGAAGCGTCAACGTCGTAGTTCCGGCAAATGACACTCCCTACATCGACGGGAGCCAGATTTCGGCGACCGTGACAGGCAGTACCGGTGGTGGCGGTCTGACGGTGACATTGCCGCAAACGCCAGCGGTTACCCAAGTGACCGATACAATCGACACCACAACTGCGACCCTGACCGCTTCGCCAAGCGTGACCGAAGGCGGCGTGATCACCTACACCGTGACCCTGAGCAATCCTGCCCAGACTCCGGTCACCGTGACTCTGTCGAACGGCCAGGTCATCACCGTTGAAGCCGGCAAAACCCAGGGCAGTGTCGACTTCCAGACCCCGGCGAATGACGTCTACAACAACGGTTCGACCGTCAGCGTCACCATCGAGAACGCCACGGGCGGCAACTTCGAGCAACTGACCCCGAACCCGACCCCGGCTCAGACCACGATCAACGACTCGGTCGATGCCACCACCGCGACCCTGACCGCCTCGCCAAGCGTGACCGAAGGCGGCGTGATCACCTACACCGTGACCCTGAGCAACCCTGCCCAGACTCCGGTGACCGTTACCCTGTCCAACGGCCAGGTCATCACCGTTGAAGCCGGCAAGACCCAAGGCAGCGTCGACTTCCAGACCCCGGCCAATGACGTCTACAACAACGGTTCGACCGTCAGCGTCACCATCGAGAACGCCACGGGCGGTAACTTCGAGCAACTGACCCCGAACCCGACCCCGGCTCAGACCACGATCAACGACTCGGTCGACACCACCACTGCGACCCTGACTGCCTCGCCAAGCGTGACCGAAGGCGGCGTGATCACCTACACCGTGACCCTGAGCAATCCTGCCCAGACTCCAGTTACCGTGACCCTGTCCAACGGCCAGACCATCACCGTTGAAGCCGGCAAAACCCAGGGCAGTGTCGACTTCCAGACCCCGGCAAATGACGTCTACAACAACGGTTCGACCGTCAGCGTCACCATCGAGAACGCCACGGGCGGCAACTTCGAGCAACTGACCCCGAACCCGACCCCGGCTCAGACCACGATCAACGACTCGGTCGACACCACCACTGCGACCTTGACGGCGAGCCCGTCGGTCACCGAAGGCGGCGTGATCACCTACACCGTGACCCTGAGCAATCCTGCCCAGACTCCAGTCACCGTGACCCTGTCGAACGGCCAGACCATCACCGTTGAAGCCGGCAAAACCCAGGGCAGTGTCGACTTCCAGACCCCGGCGAATGACGTCTACAACAACGGTTCGACCGTCAGCGTCACCATCGAGAACGCCACGGGCGGCAACTTCGAGCAACTGACCCCGAACCCGACACCGGCTCAGACCACGATCAACGACTCGGTCGACACCACCACAGCGACCCTGACCGCCTCGCCAAGCGTGACCGAGGGTGGCGTGATCACCTACACCGTGACCCTGAGCAATCCTGCCCAGACTCCGGTGACCGTGACCCTGTCGAACGGCCAGACCATCACCGTTGAAGCCGGCAAAACCCAGGGCAGCGTTGACTTCCAGACCCCGGCGAATGACGTCTACAACAACGGTTCGACCGTCAGCGTCACCATCGAGAACGCCACGGGCGGCAACTTCGAGCAACTTACCCCGAACCCGACCCCGGCTCAGACCACGATCAACGACTCGGTCGACACCACCACTGCGACCTTGACGGCGAGCCCGTCGGTCACCGAAGGCGGCGTGATCACCTACACCGTGACCCTGAGCAATCCTGCCCAGACTCCAGTTACCGTGACCCTGTCCAACGGCCAGACCATCACCGTTGAAGCCGGCAAAACCCAGGGCAGTGTCGACTTCCAGACCCCGGCAAATGACGTCTACAACAACGGTTCGACCGTCAGCGTCACCATCGAGAATGCCACTGGCGGTAACTTTGAGCAGTTGACCCCGAATCCGACTCCAGCCTCGACGGTCATCAATGACAGCATCGATACCGTCACTGTAAGCATTGTTAGCAATGGCAATGTGACCGAAGACCAGCAGCCTTCCTTTACTGTGAAAGTAAGCCAGGCGCTGGACCGTCCGATGACCGTAACCCTGTCAAACGGCGACGTCGTAACGATCGAAGCCGGTAAGACCGAAGTCGAGTACAAGACCTCGGCTCAGGGCGATGACGTCTATCTCGATGCAGGCTCCATCACGCTCAGTGTTACCGACGCTACAGTTCCGGGTACCACCTTCGAGAAGCTGGCCTTGGGGGGACCGGCCACCGTTGAAATCTCGGACACTATCAGCGAAGTTGTCGCAAAACTGACCGCAACCCCTTCGGTCACCGAAGGCGGCGAGATCACCTACACCATTACGCTGACCAACAAAGACGGCTTGCCGATCAACAACCACTCGGAGCTGTACTTCAAGCTGACCGACGGCACTACTGTTGTCGTGGCAGCGAACAGCACCACGGGCTCGGCCACTGCAACCGCCCCGGACAACGTCTATGTCGGCGCTAACCAGCCGGTGGTCAATGCCATCGACGCCGTCAGCGGCGCAGATGCGTGGAAGTTCGAAAACCTGAACCTGGACAAGACGCCGGTCAGCACCGAGGTGACCGACGAGCCAGGTACGCCGGGCAACGAAGGCGACATCGTCAAGGTCACTATTACTGCAGACCAGATGTCGGTAGCCGAGAACGTCAAACCGACGTTCACCGTGCACGTCAACCAACCGCTGGACCACGACCTGGTCGTGACCCTGAGCAACAACGCCCAGGTCACCATCAAGGCTGGCGATACCAGCGCTCCGTACGAGCACGATGCGCAAGGTGACGACGTCTATCAGGATGCTGGCGAAATCAGCCTGGGTATCAATTCGGCGGCGGACGCCACTGGTGCGACCTTCGAAAACCTCGAGTTGGGCGGTGCAGCTTCGGTTCAAGTGACTGACACCCTCGACGAAGTGGTGGCCAAGCTGACCGCGACTCCTTCGGTGACCGAAGGTGGTGAGATCACCTACACCATTACGCTGACCAACAAAGATGGTCTGCCGATCAACAACCACTCGGAGCTGTACTTCAAGCTGACCGACGGCACTACTGTTGTCGTGGCAGCGAACAGCACCACAGGCTCGGCCACTGCAACCGCCCCGGACAACGTCTATGTCGGCGCTAACCAGCCGGTGGTCAATGCTATCGACGCCGTCAGCGGCGCAGATGCGTGGAAGTTCGAAAACCTGAACCTGGACAAGACGCCGGTCAGCACCGAGGTGACCGACGAGCCAGGTACGCCGGGCAACGAAGGCGACATCGTCAAGGTCACTATTACTGCAGACCAGATGTCGGTAGCCGAGAACGTCAAACCGACGTTCACCGTGCACGTCAACCAACCGCTGGACCACGACCTGGTCGTGACCCTGAGCAACAACGCCCAGGTCACCATCAAGGCTGGCGATACCAGCGCTCCGTACGAGCACGATGCGCAAGGTGACGACGTCTATCAGGATGCTGGCGAAATCAGCCTGGGTATCAATTCGGCGGCGGACGCCACTGGTGCGACCTTCGAAAACCTCGAGTTGGGCGGTGCAGCTTCGGTTCAAGTGACTGACACCCTCGACGAAGTGGTGGCCAAGCTGACCGCGACTCCTTCGGTGACCGAAGGTGGTGAGATCACCTACACCATTACGCTGACCAACAAAGATGGTCTGCCGATCAACAACCACTCGGAGCTGTACTTCAAGCTGACCGACGGCACTACTGTTGTCGTGGCCGCGAACAGCACCACAGGCTCGGCCACTGCAACCGCCCCGGACAACGTCTATGTCGGCGCCAACCAGCCGGTGGTCAATGCTATCGACGCCGTCAGCGGCGCAGATGCGTGGAAGTTCGAAAACCTGAACCTGGACAAGACGCCGGTCAGCACCGAGGTGACCGACGAGCCAGGTACGCCGGGCAACGAAGGCGACATCGTCAAGGTCACTATTACTGCTGACCAGATGTCGGTAGCCGAGAACGTCAAACCGACGTTCACCGTGCACGTCAACCAACCGCTGGACCACGACCTGGTCGTGACCCTGAGCAACAACGCCCAGGTCACCATCAAGGCTGGCGATACCAGCGCTCCGTACGAGCACGATGCGCAAGGTGACGACGTCTATCAGGATGCTGGCGAAATCAGCCTGGGTATCAATTCGGCGGAGGACGCCACTGGTGCGACCTTCGAGAACCTGGAACTGGGCGGTGCCGCTTCGGTTCAAGTGACTGACACCCTCGACGAAGTGGTGGCCAAGCTGACCGCGACTCCTTCGGTGACCGAAGGTGGTGAGATCACCTACACCATTACGCTGACCAACAAAGATGGTCTGCCGATCAACAACCACTCGGAGCTGTACTTCAAGCTGACCGACGGCACTACTGTTGTCGTGGCAGCGAACAGCACTACGGGCTCGGCCACTGCAACCGCCCCGGACAACGTCTATGTCGGCGCCAACCAGCCGGTGGTCAATGCTATCGACGCCGTCAGCGGCGCAGATGCGTGGAAGTTCGAAAACCTGAACCTGGACAAGACGCCGGTCAGCACCGAGGTGACCGACGAGCCAGGTACGCCGGGCAACGAAGGCGACATCGTCAAGGTCACTATTACTGCTGACCAGATGTCGGTAGCCGAGAACGTCAAACCGACGTTCACCGTGCACGTCAACCAACCGCTGGACCACGACCTGGTCGTGACCCTGAGCAACAACGCCCAGGTCACCATCAAGGCTGGCGATACCAGCGCTCCGTACGAGCACGATGCGCAAGGTGACGACGTCTATCAGGATGCTGGCGAAATCAGCCTGGGTATCAATTCGGCGGAGGACGCCACTGGTGCGACCTTCGAGAACCTGGAACTGGGCGGTGCCGCTTCGGTTCAAGTGACTGACACCCTCGACGAAGTGGTGGCCAAGCTGACCGCGACTCCTTCGGTGACCGAAGGTGGTGAGATCACCTACACCATTACGCTGACCAACAAAGATGGTCTGCCGATCAACAACCACTCGGAGCTGTACTTCAAGCTGACCGACGGCACTACTGTTGTCGTGGCAGCGAACAGCACTACGGGCTCGGCCACTGCAACCGCCCCGGACAACGTCTATGTCGGCGCTAACCAGCCGGTGGTCAATGCCATCGACGCCGTCAGCGGCGCAGATGCGTGGAAGTTCGAAAACCTGAACCTGGACAAGACGCCGGTCAGCACCGAGGTGACCGACGAGCCAGGTACCCCAGGCAACCCGGGCGGCAACAACGAAGGCGACATCGTCAAGGTCACTATCACGGCCGACCAGACCTCGGTAGCCGAGAACGTCAAACCGACGTTCACCGTGCACATCAATACCGCCCTGGCCCACGACCTGGTCGTGACCCTGAGCAACAACGCCCAGGTCACCATCAAGGCTGGCGACACCAGCGCGCCATACGAGCACACGGCACAAGGCGATGACGTCTACAACGATGCTGGCCAGATCAGCCTGGGTATCACCTCCGCTGTGGATGTCGACGGTCGCACCTTCGAAAACCTCGAGTTGGGCGGTGCTGCGAAGGTGGATGTCACCGACACCACTGACGAGGTCGTGGCGAAGCTGACTGCCACCCCTTCGGTGACCGAAGGCGGCGAGATCACCTACACCATCACGCTGACCAACCAAGACGGCCTGCCGATCAACAACCACAGTGCCTTGACCTTCACGCTGAGCGACGGCACCACCGTCATCACCGTACCGGCCAACGGTACCGTGGGCACTGCCACCGTGACTGCCCCGGACAACGTCTACGTCGGTACCAACGACGCTGTCGTGAAGTCGATCGCTACCGTTGACGGCGCAGATGTTGGCAAGTTCGAGCAACTGACACTCGACAAGACCCCGGTCAGCACAGCGGTCACTGACGAGCCAGGTACCCCAGGTAACCCGGGCGGCAACAACGAAGGCGACCTGGTCAAGGTCACCATCACGGCCGACCAGACTTCGGTAGCCGAGAACGTCAAACCGACCTTCACCGTGCACGTCAACCAGCCGCTGGACCACGACCTGGTCGTGACCCTGAGCAACAACGCCCAGGTCACCATCAAGGCTGGCGACACCAGCGCGCCATACGAGCACACGGCACAAGGCGATGACGTCTACAACGATGCTGGCCAGATCAGCCTGGGTATCACCTCCGCTGTGGATGTCGACGGTCGCACCTTCGAAAACCTCGAGTTGGGCGGTGCTGCGAAGGTGGATGTCACCGACACCACTGACGAGGTCGTGGCGAAGCTGACTGCCACCCCTTCGGTGACCGAAGGCGGCGAGATCACCTACACCATCACGCTGACCAACCAAGACGGCCTGCCGATCAACAACCACAGTGCCTTGACCTTCACGCTGAGCGACGGCACCACCGTCATCACCGTACCGGCCAACGGTACCGTGGGCACTGCCACCGTGACTGCCCCGGACAACGTCTACGTCGGTACCAACGACGCTGTCGTGAAGTCGATCGCTACCGTTGACGGCGCAGATGTTGGCAAGTTCGAGCAACTGACACTCGACAAGACCCCGGTCAGCACAGCGGTCACTGACGAGCCAGGTACCCCAGGTAACCCGGGCGGCAACAACGAAGGCGACCTGGTCAAGGTCACCATCACGGCCGACCAGACTTCGGTAGCCGAGAACGTCAAACCGACCTTCACCGTGCACGTCAACCAGCCGCTGGACCACGACCTGGTCGTGACCCTGAGCAACAACGCCCAGGTCACCATCAAGGCTGGCGACACCAGCGCGCCATACGAGCACACGGCACAAGGCGATGACGTCTACAACGATGCTGGCCAGATCAGCCTGGGTATCACCTCCGCTGTGGATGTCGACGGTCGCACCTTCGAAAACCTCGAGTTGGGCGGTGCTGCGAAGGTGGATGTCACCGACACCACTGACGAGGTCGTGGCGAAGCTGACTGCCACCCCTTCGGTGACCGAAGGCGGCGAGATCACCTACACCATCACGCTGACCAACCAAGACGGCCTGCCGATCAACAACCACAGTGCCTTGACCTTCACGCTGAGCGACGGCACCACCGTCATCACCGTACCGGCCAACGGTACCGTGGGCACTGCCACCGTGACTGCCCCGGACAACGTCTACGTCGGTACCAACGACGCTGTCGTGAAGTCGATCGCTACCGTTGACGGCGCAGATGTTGGCAAGTTCGAGCAACTGACACTCGACAAGACCCCGGTCAGCACAGCGGTCACTGACGAGCCAGGTACCCCAGGTAACCCGGGCGGCAACAACGAAGGCGACCTGGTCAAGGTCACCATCACGGCCGACCAGACTTCGGTAGCCGAGAACGTCAAACCGACCTTCACCGTGCACGTCAACCAGCCGCTGGACCACGACCTGGTCGTGACCCTGAGCAACAACGCCCAGGTCACCATCAAGGCTGGCGACACCAGCGCGCCATACGAGCACACGGCACAAGGCGATGACGTCTACAACGATGCTGGCCAGATCAGCCTGGGTATCACCTCCGCTGTGGATGTCGACGGTCGCACCTTCGAAAACCTCGAGTTGGGCGGTGCTGCGAAGGTGGATGTCACCGACACCACTGACGAGGTCGTGGCGAAGCTGACTGCCACCCCTTCGGTGACCGAAGGCGGCGAGATCACCTACACCATCACGCTGACCAACCAAGACGGCCTGCCGATCAACAACCACAGTGCCTTGACCTTCACGCTGAGCGACGGCACCACCGTCATCACCGTACCGGCCAACGGTACCGTGGGCACTGCCACCGTGACTGCCCCGGACAACGTCTACGTCGGTACCAACGACGCTGTCGTGAAGTCGATCGCTACCGTTGACGGCGCAGATGTTGGCAAGTTCGAGCAACTGGCACTCGACAAGACCCCGGTCAGCACAGCGGTCACTGACGAGCCAGGTACCCCAGGTAACCCGGGCGGCAACAACGAAGGCGACCTGGTCAAGGTCACCATCACGGCCGACCAGACTTCGGTAGCCGAGAACGTCAAACCGACCTTCACCGTGCACGTCAACCAGCCGCTGGACCACGACCTGGTCGTGACCCTGAGCAACAACGCCCAGGTCACCATCAAGGCTGGCGACACCAGCGCGCCATACGAGCACACGGCACAAGGCGATGACGTCTACAACGACGCAGGTCAGATCAGCCTGGGTATCAACTCGGCGGAGGACGCCACTGGTGCGACCTTCGAGAACCTGGAACTCGGCGGTGCGGCTTCGGTTCAAGTGACCGACACCACCGACGAAGTGGTGGCCAAGCTGACCGCGACCCCTTCGGTCACCGAAGGCGGCGAGATCACCTACACCATCACGCTGACCAACAAAGACGGTCTGCCGATCAACAATCACAGTGCCTTGACCTTCACGCTGAGCGACGGCACCACCGTCATCACCGTGCCGGCCAACGGTACCGTGGGCACAGCCACCGTGACTGCTCCGGACAACGTCTACGTCGGCACCAACGACGCTGTCGTGAAGTCGATCGCAACCGTTGAAGGCGCGGATGTCGGCAAGTTCGAGCAACTGACACTCGACAAGACCCCGGTCAGCACTGCGGTCACTGACGAGCCAGGTACCCCAGGTAACCCGGGCGGCAACAACGAAGGCGACCTGGTCAAGGTCACCATCACGGCCGACCAGACTTCGGTAGCCGAGAACGTCAAACCGACCTTCACCGTGCACGTCAACCAGCCGCTGGACCACGACCTGGTCGTGACCCTGAGCAACAACGCCCAGGTCACCATCAAGGCTGGCGACACCAGCGCGCCATACGAGCACACGGCACAAGGCGATGACGTCTACAACGATGCTGGCCAGATCAGCCTGGGTATCACCTCCGCTGTGGATGTCGACGGTCGCACCTTCGAAAACCTCGAGTTGGGCGGTGCTGCGAAGGTGGATGTCACCGACACCACTGACGAGGTCGTGGCGAAGCTGACTGCCACCCCTTCGGTGACCGAAGGCGGCGAGATCACCTACACCATCACGCTGACCAACCAAGACGGCCTGCCGATCAACAACCACAGTGCCTTGACCTTCACGCTGAGCGACGGCACCACCGTCATCACCGTACCGGCCAACGGTACCGTGGGCACTGCCACCGTGACTGCCCCGGACAACGTCTACGTCGGTACCAACGACGCTGTCGTGAAGTCGATCGCTACCGTTGACGGCGCAGATGTTGGCAAGTTCGAGCAACTGGCACTCGACAAGACCCCGGTCAGCACAGCGGTCACTGACGAGCCAGGTACCCCAGGTAACCCGGGCGGCAACAACGAAGGCGACCTGGTCAAGGTCACCATCACGGCCGACCAGACTTCGGTAGCCGAGAACGTCAAACCGACCTTCACCGTGCACGTCAACCAGCCGCTGGACCACGACCTGGTCGTGACCCTGAGCAACAACGCCCAGGTCACCATCAAGGCTGGCGACACCAGCGCGCCATACGAGCACACGGCACAAGGCGATGACGTCTACAACGACGCAGGTCAGATCAGCCTGGGTATCAACTCGGCGGAGGACGCCACTGGTGCGACCTTCGAGAACCTGGAACTCGGCGGTGCGGCTTCGGTTCAAGTGACCGACACCACCGACGAAGTGGTGGCCAAGCTGACCGCGACCCCTTCGGTCACCGAAGGCGGCGAGATCACCTACACCATCACGCTGACCAACAAAGACGGTCTGCCGATCAACAATCACAGTGCCTTGACCTTCACGCTGAGCGACGGCACCACCGTCATCACCGTGCCGGCCAACGGTACCGTGGGCACAGCCACCGTGACTGCTCCGGACAACGTCTACGTCGGCACCAACGACGCTGTCGTGAAGTCGATCGCAACCGTTGAAGGCGCGGATGTCGGCAAGTTCGAGCAACTGACACTCGACAAGACCCCGGTCAGCACTGCGGTCACTGACGAGCCAGGTACCCCAGGTAACCCGGGCGGCAACAACGAAGGCGACCTGGTCAAGGTCACCATCACGGCCGACCAGACTTCGGTAGCCGAGAACGTCAAACCGACCTTCACCGTGCACGTCAACCAGCCGCTGGACCACGACCTGGTCGTGACCCTGAGCAACAACGCCCAGGTCACCATCAAGGCTGGCGACACCAGCGCGCCATACGAGCACACGGCACAAGGCGATGACGTCTACAACGACGCAGGTCAGATCAGCCTGGGTATCAACTCGGCGGAGGACGCCACTGGTGCGACCTTCGAGAACCTGGAACTCGGCGGTGCGGCTTCGGTTCAAGTGACCGACACCACCGACGAAGTGGTGGCCAAGCTGACCGCGACCCCTTCGGTCACCGAAGGCGGCGAGATCACCTACACCATCACGCTGACCAACAAAGACGGTCTGCCGATCAACAATCACAGTGCCTTGACCTTCACGCTGAGCGACGGCACCACCGTCATCACCGTGCCGGCCAACGGTACCGTGGGCACAGCCACCGTGACTGCTCCGGACAACGTCTACGTCGGCACCAACGACGCTGTCGTGAAGTCGATCGCAACCGTTGAAGGCGCGGATGTCGGCAAGTTCGAGCAACTGACACTCGACAAGACCCCGGTCAGCACTGCGGTCACTGACGAGCCAGGTACCCCAGGTAACCCGGGCGGCAACAACGAAGGCGACCTGGTCAAGGTCACCATCACGGCCGACCAGACTTCGGTAGCCGAGAACGTCAAACCGACCTTCACCGTGCACGTCAACCAGCCGCTGGACCACGACCTGGTCGTGACCCTGAGCAACAACGCCCAGGTCACCATCAAGGCTGGCGACACCAGCGCGCCATACGAGCACACGGCACAAGGCGATGACGTCTACAACGATGCTGGCCAGATCAGCCTGGGTATCAACTCGGCGGAGGACGCCACTGGTGCGACCTTCGAGAACCTGGAACTCGGCGGTGCGGCTTCGGTTCAAGTGACCGACACCACCGACGAAGTGGTGGCCAAGCTGACCGCGACCCCTTCGGTCACCGAAGGCGGCGAGATCACCTACACCATCACGCTGACCAACCAAGACGGCCTGCCGATCAACAACCACAGTGCCTTGACCTTCACGCTGAGCGACGGCACCACCGTCATCACCGTACCGGCCAACGGTACCGTGGGCACTGCCACCGTGACTGCCCCGGACAACGTCTACGTCGGTACCAACGACGCTGTCGTGAAGTCGATCGCTACCGTTGACGGCGCAGATGTTGGCAAGTTCGAGCAACTGACACTCGACAAGACCCCGGTCAGCACAGCGGTCACTGACGAGCCAGGTACCCCAGGTAACCCGGGCGGCAACAACGAAGGCGACCTGGTCAAGGTCACCATCACGGCCGACCAGACTTCGGTAGCCGAGAACGTCAAACCGACCTTCACCGTGCACGTCAACCAGCCGCTGGACCACGACCTGGTCGTGACCCTGAGCAACAACGCCCAGGTCACCATCAAGGCTGGCGACACCAGCGCGCCATACGAGCACACGGCACAAGGCGATGACGTCTACAACGACGCAGGTCAGATCAGCCTGGGTATCAACTCGGCGGAGGACGCCACTGGTGCGACCTTCGAGAACCTGGAACTCGGCGGTGCGGCTTCGGTTCAAGTGACCGACACCACCGACGAAGTGGTGGCCAAGCTGACCGCGACCCCTTCGGTCACCGAAGGCGGCGAGATCACCTACACCATCACGCTGACCAACAAAGACGGTCTGCCGATCAACAATCACAGTGCCTTGACCTTCACGCTGAGCGACGGCACCACCGTCATCACCGTGCCGGCCAACGGTACCGTGGGCACAGCCACCGTGACTGCTCCGGACAACGTCTACGTCGGCACCAACGACGCTGTCGTGAAGTCGATCGCAACCGTTGAAGGCGCGGATGTCGGCAAGTTCGAGCAACTGACACTCGACAAGACCCCGGTCAGCACAGCGGTCACTGACGAGCCAGGTACCCCAGGTAACCCGGGCGGCAACAACGAAGGCGACCTGGTCAAGGTCACCATCACGGCCGACCAGACTTCGGTAGCCGAGAACGTCAAAC
Organism: Pseudomonas putida; assembly: GCA_041879295.1. Taxonomy (NCBI): domain Bacteria; kingdom Pseudomonadati; phylum Pseudomonadota; class Gammaproteobacteria; order Pseudomonadales; family Pseudomonadaceae; genus Pseudomonas; species Pseudomonas putida. The sequence continues at coordinate 221,428 of CP047152.1, forward strand.
CGACCTTCACCGTGCACGTCAACCAGCCGCTGGACCACGACCTGGTCGTGACCCTGAGCAACAACGCCCAGGTCACCATCAAGGCTGGCGACACCAGCGCGCCATACGAGCACACGGCACAAGGCGATGACGTCTACAACGACGCAGGTCAGATCAGCCTGGGTATCAACTCGGCGGAGGACGCCACTGGTGCGACCTTCGAGAACCTGGAACTCGGCGGTGCGGCTTCGGTTCAAGTGACCGACACCACCGACGAAGTGGTGGCCAAGCTGACTGCGACCCCTTCGGTGACCGAAGGCGGCGAGATCACCTACACCATCACGCTGACCAACCAAGACGGCCTGCCGATCAACAATCACAGCGCCTTGACCTTCACGCTGAGCGACGGCACCACAGTCATCACCGTACCGGCCAACGGTACCGTGGGCACTGCCACCGTGACTGCCCCGGACAACGTCTACGTCGGTACCAACGACCCTGTGATCAAATCGATCGCAACCGTTGAAGGCGCGGATGTCGGCAAGTTCGAGCAACTGACGCTGGACAAGACCCCGGTCAGCACCGCCGTGACCGACGAACCAGGTACGGGAACTCCGGGCACCGGCAATCAGGGTGACGTCACCACCGTCGGTATTACCGGCACGTCTTCTCTGACCGAAGGTGAAACCGGCCAGTACACGCTGACCCTGAGCAACGCGTCCAAGTCCGAAGTCACTATCACCCTTAGCTACAGCGGTACCGCCAAAAACGGTGACGACTTCACCGGTGTTGCGACCGTGAAGATTCCGGCCAACAGCACAGGCACGACGTTCAATATCGCTACCATCGACGACAAGCTGGTCGAAGGTACCGAAAACTTCGTCGTGAAGATTGAAACCGCCACGGGTGGTAACTTCGAGAACCTGCAGGTCGATAGCAGCAAATCGAGCGTGACGACCACCATTCTCGACAATGATCACCTGCCGGTTTCGCCTGGTGGCGCGGTGTTTGGCGTGGAGGACACTGATTACGTGTTTGCCTGGAGTGATTTCAAAGTCACCGATGCCGATGGCAACACTAACCTGTCCGTGACCATCACCTCGCTCCCGGTCGCCGGCAACCTGCAGTTCTTCAACGGTACTGCATGGGTGAATGTGGCCGCTGGCCAGGTGGTCAGCCAGGCAGATATCACTGCCCAGCACCTGAAGTTCGTTCCGGCCCTGAACCAGTCGGGGGCGGACAACTACGGTGGTAATGGCGTGGGTAACCAGAAGGCCGACTACGCCCAGTTCAAGTTCAAGCCAAACGATGACACCAACCTGGGCAGCGAAGTGACCATGAAGGTCGATATCAGCCCGGTTGCCGACAAACCGACCCTGAGCTTCGGCAACGCCGATATCGAGTCCAAAGGGCTGACCAAGGAAGTCTGGACAAGCCTCAACGGCCTGGGTACTGGCGGCAACGGCATTACCGGCGAGAATCTGAAGGCGGTCTTTGCCAACTCCGGCAGTGCCAACTCCAGCAGCACCACTACCAACGTGCAGTCCGATGGCAGCGTCAACGCTGGCACCGGTTCAAAAACGTCTGGCCTGATCTACCTGGAAGCCGGCAAGGTCTATACCTTCAGTGGTTCGGCCGACGACAGCTTCGTGGTCACCATCGGTGGCAAGACTGTAGTCACGGCCACCTGGGGAGCCGGTGGCGGGGTGTCGGGTACCTTTACCCCGAATACCAGCGGCTACTACCCGATCGAGGTCTACCATGCCAACCAGTCCGGCCCAGGCAGCTATGACCTGAACATCCAGGTAGGCTCCGGTGCCGTTACCGACCTGAGCAGCTCGAACGTCAAGATGTACCAGAACGTTACCGAGATGGCCAATGCCGGCCTGGGCGTGTCTGACCTGCACACCGTGAACGGTCAGAGCTACTACGACGGCTACAAGCTCAACGAAGGGCCTGAGGGTGGCTCGGTGAAACTGGTCGGTATTTCCACCGCCCTGACCGACACCGACGGCTCCGAAAGCTTGAACGTGACACTCAGCGGTATCCCGAAAGGTACCGTGTTGAGCGATGGTGCAGGCCACACGGTCACGGTTGGTACTGCCCCGGTCGATGTGACAGGCTGGAAACTCAGCAGCCTGACGCTGACCCCGCCGGCCTATTACAAAGGCTCGTTCGACATCACGGTTACCTCGACTGCCACCGAAAGCCTGGGCGGCTCGGCCATCACCACCGGCAATATCCCGGTGACGGTGTACGCTGCGACCTACAAGGCAAGTGTGGGTACCTCGGGCAATGACACGATGACCGGTAGTGAAGGCAACGACATCATCGTTGCTGACGTATCCGGGCTGAACGTGGTTCAGGGCAAGAATTACAATATCGCCTTCATGGTCGACAGCTCGGGCAGTATGAGCGACAAGTCGATTGCAGATGCCAAGACGCAGTTGGCCTCGGTGTTCAATTCGCTCAAGGCCAGCCTGGGCTCGGACACCTCGGGTACCGTGAACATCTTCCTCGTCGACTTCGATAGCCAGGTCAACAAGAACGTGGCGGTGAATCTGGCCGATTCGAATGCCCTGAGCAAACTGCAAGCGGTATTGAACTCGATGGTTGGGGGGACCAGCTACGGTGGCGGTACCAACTACGAGGACGCGTTCAAGACCACGTCCAACTTCTTCAAGAGCACGATGGCCTTGAGCAACTCTGGTGCGGAGAACCTCACCTATTTCATCACTGATGGCAAGCCGACCTACTACCAGAGTGACGAGTCGACCAACCCTCGTCTGTGGACAGGTGGCAAATATCTGGATGATGTTGTGAACGTCAACAACTACAAGATTGGTGACACGTTCAGCACCATGGTCGACAGTACGCACAAGTTCGAAATCGACAGTGATGGCACTGTGTACGTCTACACGTACAAGAGTAATGGCAGAGTCGACACTTACGAACTGGGCACCATCCATGCTCAAGGTGATGGTACCTACGAGATCTCCTCGCGAGCGGGCTGGGGTAATGGGTGGAGCTACACTGAAGCGGCTGCTGGCTCTACGGCGAGTTTCAACGTGCTCGGTGGCACTAACGGCTTGAGCAAAGTCCAGGCTATCGGCCTGAACAGCGATGTCACGCTGAACGATCTGAAACCTTACGACAGTGCCGGCAAGCCACAGACCAATATCGACCCGTCCGATTTGGCCAAGGCGATTCTCGGTCACTCCGAAGCGACGGTGCCAGGTGCCGACACCATCGATGGCGGTAACGGCAACGACATCATCTTCGGTGACCTGATCACCCTCAACGGTGTGGTCAGCGAGGGCTACCAGGCCCTGCAGACGTACGTTGCAGAGAAGAGTGGTGTTGAAGTCAGCGCTGTCACTACCAGCAATGTTCACCAGTACATCACCGAGCACTACACCGAGTTCGATATCTCCGGTGCCAAAGACGGCAACGACATCCTGTCGGGCGGCAATGGCAATGACATCCTCTTCGGCCAAGGTGGTAACGACACGCTAGATGGTGGCAGAGGTAACGACATCCTGTTGGGCGGTACTGGCAATGACACCCTGATCGGTGGCCATGGCGACGATATCCTGATCGGTGGCAGCGGTGCCGACACCTTCGTGTGGAAGGCTGGCGACCTTGGTAACGACGTGATCAAGGACTTCAACAAGGCCGAGGGTGACCGTATCGACCTGAAGGACCTGCTCCAGGGCGAGAAGGGCAGCACCATCGATAACTACCTGAAGCTCACCACGGTGGAGGGTACGACCACCTTGCAAGTCAGCAGCGAAGGCAAGCTCAACGCCGAAGGTGGTATCGCCAACGCCGACGTGACCATCAAGCTGGAAGGGGTTAACTGGTCCAACCAGACGATCAACTCGTTGATCAGCGGTGCCGACCCGACCATCATCATCCACAACAAGGACAGCTGATAGACCACCGGGGCCGCATAGCGGCCCCGGCTCTTTCCTGCCACTCGCCAACAGCGCATACTCTGGCGCCGGGCCTGCGCGCCCGGCGATCTTTGCCTATGCTGCTGTCTACCAACAAGGAACCAACGTGACGAGGGACATCGCCATGTTCTACGTGCAACGCAACGCCGCCGGCCAGTTGCTGCGGGTGGAAGCAGCCGCGTTTGATCAGTTCACCGAAATACTCCCTTCAGACCATGCCGATATCCAGGAATGGTTTGCCGATGATGTTGTGGAAAACAGCCTCAACCAGCTCAAGCAAAGCGACCTTGACATGATCCGCGTGCTCGAGGACCTGATTGACGTGCTGACCGCCAAGGGCGTGTTCAAGATCACCGACCTGCCCGCCGGCGCGCAGGCCAAGCTGCTCAACCGTTCCACGGCGCGCAAGGCGCTCAGCAGCCTCAATAACCTGATTGACGAAGAAGAGCAGGGTGGGCTGATCTGACAGTGGGCTGGTCACCGCGACAGTCGCCGTCGGGCTGGTGTTCGGTGCCAGCGAAGAGGCCGGTACAGGCTAAAAATTCTGGTATTGAGCTGCCGCATTGCTCAGAATCTTGCCAATCTCTTCCCGCAAACCGGCAGGCTGCTCTACCACCACCCTGTCCCCATGGCTCAACAGCCACCAGCGTAATGGCCAACCGTCACTTACCGTGCCGCGTAACCGATGCCCATGCTCCAGCGCCGTCAGTTGCATGTCGCTGCTCAATGGCGCATCCCGCAACTGCCGCGCCAGTGCATCGCTGATTCGCGCCACCAGCTCCACGCCCTCACCCTGCGATGGCTGCAACGCATCCCCTCGCAGATGTGTCAGCAAATCGAAATTACCGCGCAATTCGCCCACGGCACTGGCCGACCAGTGCCAACCGAACGGAATGCTCTTGTCATTGCGCTCCAGCGGGAATATCAGCGAAAGCTCGTTGAGGTCACGCTCGACAGTGCGTTTGCTGACCGTGAACCCCACGTCACGCAGGCGCCAGACCAGCTCGGCGCTGGTTATGCCTGGGGAACGGCTGGGCAACTGGCGCAGCAGCGCCCACTGTCGGCTAAGGGTGGCGCGAGTGGTGGCGAACGGCAAAAGATAACGTCCTTGTCTAGGCTTGCCGCAATAGGATGGCGGCATGCGAGGGGCATGGCAATTGGCCACAGCCTGCTCAGATCAAGGAAGTCGCATTTGGTTGCCTCGTGCCGGTTCGTTCGCGACAGGTTTTGACGTGACATCACGCAGAATCACGCCTCATCACAGCCGAAGGTTGGGGTTGTGCGTCGTTCAATGAGGATGAACATGTCTGTTGCCAGCAATATCCATTCGCTACTTGCCCGCCTTCTGCCCGAGCGGGTCATCGCCCCTCCTGCCCCTGCAGGAAGGCGACAGCGGCTGTTCTCCGGTGTGGGCTTGCCCAGCCAGCGGTCACTGCTGGTCAACCGCCTGGATGAGGCCAACGACCTGCAGGCGGTGTATGTCGACCTGCGGCGCCAGGCATTGCAAGGCAGCGTGTCCGCATTGAACGATCTTGGCTGGATCTGGCTCAACGGCAAGTACTGGCGGGCCGATACCGTGCTGGCCGGGCACCTGTTGCGCATGGCGGCCCTGCAGGGCAATGCTGCTGCCTGGTTCAACCTTGGGCAGCAACACTACTTCGGCAAAGGCATCGACCCTTCCTATGTGCAGGCGGCGGAGTGTTACCGGCAGGCCTTCGACCGCGGCATGCTGCATGCGGCCGCTGCACTGGGTGACCTGTATGAGGAGGAGGTGTGCGACGGTGACCTGGAGTGGCAGGTTGACCTGGTGCAGGCCTACCAGTGGTTCATGCGTGGCGCCGAACAGGGCGAGGCACGTTGTCGTTTTGAAGTGGGCTACCGGTTGATGCATGGGCTGCACGTAGAGGCCAACCTCAAGGCAGCGCTGTACTGGCTTGAGCTGGCAGCAGCGGCGGGGGTGGTGCAGGCGGCAGAGGAGCTGGCGGTGCACTTCAGCAGCCGTGATGCGGTGCGGTATCAGGAATGGCGGGACCGGGCGGTGCAGATGGGCAGTACATTGGCCTTGACCATGAAGCTGGAAGACCAGATCCAGCCCTGAGTATTTCTCTCCAGTGCTGCACAGGGATTGCGTAGATCCCGAACCCGGTGCAGCCCCTGTGTGCGGGTTTACCCGCGAAGCGCGTCACCACTGGCTGAAAAATGAACAACATTTAACCCCCGGCTATCCGTCGCCCCCTGTTGACGACAGGGGGATGTTGGGGCGTATATTGATAGTTAGCAAACTATGAATATATTTGGTTCTCTTCATGTCCCTTGATCTCCTGCGCCTGCAAGTCAGCAGTGGCATGGTGGTTGCTGCCCGCCACTGGCGGCGCATCTGTCATACCGCCTTGACCGGCTACGGCATTTCCGAGGCCTGCGCTGCGCCGCTGCTGATGATCGTGCGCCTGGGCGACGGCGTGCACCAGGTGGCTGTGGCCCAGGCTGCCGGCCTGGAAAGCCCGTCGCTGGTACGCCTGCTTGACCAACTGTGCAAAGCTGGCCTGGTGTGCCGCAGCGAGGACCCACTGGATCGCCGCGCCAAGGCACTGAGCCTGACGGCCGAAGGCCGTGCCCTGGCCGAAGCCATCGAAGCCGAACTGGTGCGCTTGCGCCGCGATGTGCTCGGCGGTGTCGATCAGGCCGACCTGGAAGCTGCCTTGCGTGTGCTTCGTGCCTTCGAGGCTGCCGGCCTGGGCAACGCAGGCGGGGTGGCATGAACGGTTTCTTCAGCTCTGTCCCTCCGGCCCGTGACTGGTTCTACGGTGTGCGCACCTTCGGCGCGTCCATGATTGCCCTGTACATTGCTCTGCTCATGCAACTGCCGCGCCCCTATTGGGCCATGGCTACGGTGTACATCGTTTCCAGCCCGTTCGTCGGCCCGACCAGCTCCAAGGCGTTGTACCGTGCCATGGGCACGTTGCTCGGCGCAGGCGGGGCGATCTTCCTGGTGCCGCCGCTGGTACAGTCACCCTTGTTGTTGAGCATCGCCATCGCCCTGTGGACCGGCACCTTGCTGTTCCTTTCGCTGAACCTGCGCACGGCCAACAACTACGTGCTGATGCTGGCCGGTTATACCCTGCCGATGATTGCCCTGGCCGTGGTGGATAATCCGCTGGCAGTGTTCGATGTGGCCTCTTCTCGCGCGCAGGAAATCTGTTTGGGAATTGTCTGCGCGGCAGTCGTCGGGGCTATCTTCTGGCCACGCCGGCTGGCGCCGGTGGTAGTCGGTGCCACCGGAAACTGGTTCACCGAGGCGATTCGCTACAGCGACACCTACCTGGCCCGCGATGTCAGTGCCGACAAGGTCGGCGGGATGCGCGGGGTGATGGTCACCACCTTCAACTCGCTGGAGCTGATGATCGGTCAGCTCGCCCACGAAGGTGCCGGCCCGCATACCCTGAAGAACGCCCGCGAATTGCGCGGGCGGATGATCCATCTGCTGCCGGTGATCGACGCCCTCGACGATGCACTGGTAGCCCTGGAAGGCCGCGCCCCGGCCCAGTTTGCCCAGGTTCAACCCGTGCTTGAAGCCGCTCGAGAATGGCTCAAAGGCACCGCCGACAGCGCTTCGGTAGCGCACTGGGCAACGTTGCACGAGCAGATCGGCCGCCTGCAGCCCGCTACAGCCGCCCTCGACCAACGCGCCGAGCTGCTGTTGTCCAACGCCCTGTACCGCCTGACCGAATGGGCCGACCTGTGGCAGGACTGCTGCACCCTGCAGCACGCCCTGCGTACCGATGATGCCAAGCCTTGGCGTGCGGTGTATCGCCACTGGCGGCTGGGCCGCCTGACAGCGTTTTTCGACCGTGGCCTGATGCTGTACTCGGTAGCCTCCACGGTCCTGGCTATCGTGGTCGCCTGCGGCCTGTGGATCGGCCTGGGCTGGAACGACGGCGCCAGTGCGGTCATCCTCGCGGCAGTTGCGTGTAGCTTCTTCGCCGCTATGGACGACCCAGCACCGCAGATCTACCGGTTCTTTTTCTGGACGCTGATGTCGGTCATCTTCTCCAGTCTGTACCTGTTTTTGGTACTGCCTAACCTGCACGACTTCCCGATGCTGGTGCTGGCCTTTGCCGTACCTTTCATCTGCATAGGTACCCTGACTGTACAGCCGCGCTTCTACCTGGGCACCTTGCTGACCATCGTCAACACGTCGACCTTCATCAGCATCCAGGGCGCCTACGACGCCGACTTCTTCACCTTCCTCAACTCCAACCTTGCCGGCCCCGCGGGCCTCCTGTTCGCCTTTATCTGGACCCTGGTGATGCGCCCGTTCGGCGTGGAGCTGGCGGCCAAGCGCATGACCCGCTTCGCCTGGCGCGACATCGTTGAAATGACCGAGCCTGCGACGTTGGCCGAACACCGCCAGGTTGGCGTACAGATGCTCGACCGCCTGATGCAGCACCTGCCACGTCTGTCGCAAACCGGCCAGGACAGTGGTGTGGCGCTGCGCGACCTGCGCGTGGGATTGAACCTGCTCGACCTGCTGGCGTACATGCCGCGCGCCGGCCAGCAGGCTCGCGAGCGCCTGAACACTGTGGTCGAGGAAGTCGGCGCGCACTACGCCGCTTGCCTGCGTGCTGGCGAACGCCTGCATGCCCCGGCCGCACTGTTACGCAACATGGAACGCGCTCGCCTGGCGCTTAACCTGGATGAGCTGTACGAGCGCGGCGATGCCCGCACCCACCTGCTGCATGCCCTGAGCGGCCTGCGCCTGGCGCTGTTGCCGGGTGTGGAGGTGATGCTCGAGCCAGCTGAACAACCGCAACTGCCCCCCGGCCTCGACGGAGCACCCCTGTGATTGGTGAACTGGATATCAGCGGGGTGTTCCTGCCCACGCTGCTGGTGATGATGTTTGGCACCTACCTGCTGTTCCTTGGGGTGCACGCGGTGCTGGTGCGCCTGCATTTCTACCGCCTGGTCTGGCACCGGGCGTTGTTCAACGTTGCTCTGTATGCCGTACTGCTTGGTGCGGTGGACCACTTTTGCCGAAACCTGATGCTGCCATGAAAAAACCTATGCTGACCTTGGGCCGTGTGGTCCTGACCTTGCTGGTAGTGACCTTCGCCGCCGTGCTCGTGTGGCAGATGGTGGTCTACTACATGTTTGCCCCCTGGACCCGTGACGGCCACATACGCGCCGACGTGATCCAGATCGCCCCCGATGTGTCGGGATTGATCCAGAAGGTCGAGGTGCGCGACAACCAGACCGTCAAACGTGGCGACGTGCTGTTCACCATCGACCAGGACCGCTTCACCTTGGCCCTGCGTCAAGCCAAGGCAACCCTTGGCGAGCGCCAGGAGACCCTGGCCCAGGCTTCCCGCGAAGCGCAGCGCAACCGCAAGCTGGGCAACCTGGTGGCCGCCGAGCAACTGGAAGAAAGCCAGTCCCGCGAGGCCCGTGCCCGTTCAGCCGTCAGCGAGGCGCAAGTGGCTGTCGATACTGCCCAGCTCAACCTTGACCGCTCAGTGGTGCGCAGCCCGGTAGACGGCTACCTCAACGACCGCGCGCCGCGTAACCACGAGTTCGTCACCGCCGGCCGCCCGGTGCTGTCGGTGGTCGATAGCGCCTCGTACCATGTCGATGGCTACTTCGAGGAAACCAAGCTTGGCGGTATACACATCGGCGATGCCGTGGACATCCGTGTGATGGGCGACAATACCCGCCTGCGCGGCCATGTGCAGAGCTTTGCCGCTGGCATCGAAGACCGCGACCGTAGCAGTGGCGCCAACCTGCTGCCCAACGTCAACCCGGCGTTCAGTTGGGTACGCCTGGCCCAGCGCATTCCGGTGCGCATCGCCTTTGACGAAGTGCCGCAAGACTTCCGCATGATCGCCGGGCGTACTGCCACGGTGTCGATCATCGAGGGCCAGCGCCCATGAAACAGCTGATCCTGGCTGGCCTGTGCCTGTCGCTGGGGGCCTGCATGATGGTGGGCCCCGACTATGAGGTGCCTGGGGATGCGGCCGTGCAACGCAATGACCTGAACGGCCCGCTGCGCCAGGATGCCGACAGCGTCGTGTCGGCGCCGGTCCCCGAGGACTGGTGGCAGCTGTATCAGGATCAGCGGCTGAACGAGCTGGTGCGTCAGGCGCTGAGTGCCAACACCGAACTGCGCGTGGCGGCGGCCAACATCGCCAAAGCTCGCGCCCAGGTGGAGGTGGCGGAATCGCAAGGCGGCTTCAACGGTGGCGTCAAACTCGGCGCTCAGCGGTTGCAAGAGTCGGGCGAAGCCTTCCTGCAGCCTGAGAAGGTGCCGGTAGCCAACATCGGTGAGGCCATCATCAGTGCCTCGTACCAGTTCGACCTGTGGGGCACCTTCAAGCGTGGTACCGAGGCTGCCAAGGCAAATGCCGACGCAGTGCAGGCCGCTGCCGACACTGCCCGCATCACGCTTGTGGCGGACGTGGTCAAGGCTTATACCCAGGTGTGCTCGGCCAACGAGGAACACCACATTGCCCGTGAGTCCCTCGATTTGCAGGAGCAAAGCGTGAAACTCAACCAGCGCCTGCGCGATGCTGGGCGTGGCGATGAAACCCAGGTCACCCGCTCGCAGACCCAGTTCAAATCCTTGCGTGCCGAACTGCCACGCTTCAAGGCCGAACGCGAGACGGGCATGTACACCCTGGCCGCGCTGCTGGCCAAGCCGGTCGACCAGTTGCCTGCCGGTACCGCCGATTGCGCCGAGCTGCCGCACCTGAACCAGCTGGTCCCGGTGGGCGATGGCGCGGCCCTGCTCAAGCGCCGCCCCGACGTGCGCCAGGCCGAACGCCAACTGGCTGCCGCCACCGCCTATATTGGCGTAGCCACTGGCGCTTTGTACCCGGACATCAGCATTGGCGCCCAGGTTGGCACCATCGGTATCCTGGAGAACCTTGGCGAGCCTTCGACCAACCGCTGGGGTTTTGGCCCGCAGATCAGCTGGAGCATCCCCACCAACGGCACCCGTGCCCGCATTCGCATGGCCGAAGCCTCGACCCAGGCGGCGCTGGCGCATTTCGATGGCGTGGTGCTGAACGCCATTCGCGAGACCCAGACCCGGTTGGCGCAGTACAGCGCCTTGCTCGATCGGCGCGATGCGCTGGCCGAGGCGGAGAGGTCGGCGAAAGAAGCGGCGGATCAGACGCACCGGTATTACCAGGCGGGGCGTGAGTCGTTCCTGGCGGATTTGCAGGCGACGCGGACCTATACCGATATGCGTGCGCAGTTGGCGGCGGCGAACAGCCAAGTGGCAATGGGGCAGATTGGGGTGTTTCTGGCGTTGGGTGGTGGGTGGAAGGAGACGGACAGGTAATCACTGGGACTTAATTAATACTATCAATATTGCTAGTGGCGGATACCCCTGTGTTTGAGCAAGATGTGGAGTCTGAACTTATGTAGATGGAGGATACAGGGGTGAAAAGCCATGTGAATTACTCGCCTTATGGGTATCCGGGGCCAGGTGCTTTGAACTGTGTGCTTGGGTTCAATGGAGAGTATCGAAGTGATCTCTCAGGCTTCTACGTTCTCGGTAGAGGCGTCCGTTCATTTTCCTCCATCCTCATGCGCTTTTTGAGCCCGGATCCATATAGTCCATTTTCACTAGGTGGTTTGAATATCTATGCTTACTGTGCCGGCGATCCGGTTAATCGAGTCGACCGAAGCGGCTATTTTTTTTCAGCCGCCATGACACAAAAAATTCATCGTTGGCGGATTAGCGCGCAGCTCACTGTAACGTATCGTTATGCGCCTACCTCTAAGCAGTTCATTGATAGCCAGGCAGCCGGAATTGCGAAAAATTATGGTGGCTCCTTAATATCTACGTCATTTAAACAGAATCGTTTAAGAGTCATCGATAATGTGCAGAGGCTCGGCGTTCAGCATCCCAGAGAGCTAGGCGACATTGTTCGAAATATGGTGATTTTGCCTCAAGAACAGATGTCCAGTGCCGCAAAGGACCTTGGGCGAATTTTCAAGTCAAAACCTCGAAATTTCAGCGGTACGGCAGCGGGTTATCGAGGAATTCATGTCCGTTATAGTCCCCGTGGAAGAGTTCATGGCGAGACGCAGTTTCATACCAAGCAGCAAGCTTTCGCGATACTTCCTGAGAATGTAGCGCGCCCCGTGATAGGCGCAGACCTATACGATGCTTGGTCCTCCAAAGCTCAAGCTCAGGGATTTCATCCGGGGCAGGCCCACGAGCTTTATGAGATCTTCAGGGTGAGCGGTGACTCAAATAATATTAGGGAAATTTCCTTGGCGAACATTAGGGCATATTGGTCATTTATTGAGTCCTTAAATTAGGAAGTGTGTGAGCACAGTCATCATCTCCGATCTGTTCTGCCAGCAGCCAAGCATGCTGCTCGGCTGTACTGGTTATCTGCCCGTCGAATCTGAAATGGGAGATGGCCAAAATTGCTGATAGTGCCGCGCGGATACTAAGCGAGATGGTCAAGGCGCTGATCGATGATATGGAGCAAGTGGTGAACAAGGTGCGTCAATAGCCTTTAAGAACCTGAGCCCGTTGTGCGGCCCATCGCTGGTAAGCCAGCTCCCACATGATCAGAACAGGTTTTGAGGGCGCTGCAATACCTGTGGGAGCAGCTTGCCTGCGATCCAAAGGCAAAGCGCTCGGCCAACCCTCCCGCTTCACCTAATTTGCAGCAAGATTTTTCATGAAATCCGCCCTGCGGCCTTGAGCGAAGCAAAATGTAAGTGAACAATGTTCTCTTTCGCATTCCCTCCGAGACTGGCCATGAATTCCCGTTTCCGTCTACTTGCCTGGCTACCGGCTGTGTTGCTTGGCCCGGTGCTGGCGCTGTGCAGTAACCTGGCGCTGGCAGAAGCCCCCGCCGAGGCCATCAAGGCCTTGCATTTGCTCGATTACATCGGTGCCGACTACCCGCCGACCGTACAAGACGGCAAGGTGATCGACGATGGCGAGTATCGCGAACAACAGGAGTTCAGCGCGGTATTGGCCGATCTGCTCAAAGGCCTGCCGGCAAATGCTGAGCAAAATGGTCTGGAGCAAGGTGTTCAAGCGCTACGCCAAGCCATCGACCAACGCCAGGAGGGCGCCGCAGTCGCAAAACAGGCCCGGCAGCTGGGTGCGCGACTGGCTGTGGCCTACGAGGTCAGCCAGGCACCGGTGATTACCCCGGACCCAGCCCGCGGTGCTGCGCTGTACGCGCAAAACTGCTCGATTTGCCACGGCGAAACCGGCGCCGGCGATGGCCCGGCTGGCGTGGGCCTGGAGCCTGCACCCGCCAACCTGCGCGATGTTTCGCGCCTGGACCAGTTGAGCCTGTTCGACCTCTACAACACCCTGGCCCTGGGTATCGACGGCACCGAAATGCCGTCGTTTGCCGACCAGCTGGACGATCGCCAGCGCTGGGACGTGGCCGCGTACATCGCCAGCTTCACCGCCAAGCCGGAAGCGGGCAAGGGTGACAAGGCCTGGAACCTCGCCGACCTGGCTCGCCAGACGCCGGCCGAAGTCGCCGCCAACGAAGGCACTGCGGCCGTCGAGGCATTCCGTGCCCAGCGTGCTCAACCGCCGCAAGTAAAGCGCGGCCCTGCGCAATTGCTCGAATACACGGCCAGCACACTGGACAAGAGCCTGGCGGCCTACCGCGCAGGCGACCACGATCAGGCCTATGACCTGTCGGTGGCGGCCTACCTGGAGGGTTTCGAGCTGGTGGAAAGCTCGCTGGACAACATCGACACCCAGGCGCGCAAGGACACCGAAAAAACGCTGATGGCCTACCGTCAGTCCTTGCAGGACGGCTTGCCCGTGGCCCAGGCCGAACAGCGTCTGGCCGACGCCAAAACCAAGCTCGAGCAGGCGGCCAAGCTGCTGGGCAGCGATGGCCTGAGCTGGACGCTGAGTTATATCTCCGGTTTGCTGATCCTGCTGCGTGAAGGCCTCGAGGCGATTCTGGTGCTGGCGGCGATCCTGGCCTTCCTGCGCAATACCGGGCAGCAGTCGGCAGTACGCAGCGTCAACATCGGCTGGGGCCTGGCGCTGGTTGCCGGCTTCGCCACCTGGGCGCTGGCAGCCTATGTGATCGATGTGGGGGGTGCTCAGCGTGAGCTGCTGGAAGGCGGCACGGCCCTGTTCGCCGCGGTGATGGTGCTATGGCTGGGGGTGTGGATGCATGACCGCCGCCATGCAGCCGCCTGGAAGGACTACATCAAGAGCAGCCTGGTCAGCGGCGGCGGGCGCTTCGGTTTTGCTGTGCTGGCCTTTTTCTCGGTATACCGCGAATTGTTCGAAGTAATCCTGTTCTACGAGACCCTGTGGCTGCAGGCAGGCCCTGCCGGGCATCAAGCGGTGCTGGCGGGTGGTGCGACGGCACTGATGCTGCTGGTGGGCCTTGCCTGGGTGATTTTGCGGGGTTCGGCCAAGCTGCCGCTTTCGCTGTTCTTCAGCATCAACGCCGCGCTGCTGTGCGCGCTGTCGGTAGTATTCGCCGGGCATGGCGTGAAGGCGCTGCAAGAGGCCGGCGTGCTGGGCACACGGCCGGTGGCGTTCTTCGAGTTCGATTGGCTGGGGATTCATGCCGATGCCTACTCGCTGTCGGCGCAGGCGGTGGCGTTGCTGGCCATCGTGCTCCTCTACGGCCGCTCGTGGCTGGCGGAAAGGCGCAGTGCTGCGGCCAACTGAGTGGAGCGTGCGCGGTCCCACAGGGACCGCGCAAGGCCTCAGATCTTGCGCAAGCCTGATGCTCAGGCCGGCTGTGGCGCCTTGAGAATGTTCTGCAGCAGTTGGACACTTTCAACGGCGTCATGACCCAGACTGGTCAGGTAGCCGCCATCCGGTTGATCGGTCAGCCCCTTCTCATGCAGGCGTTGTGCAGCCGCGATCAGGGCGGGGGATGCGGTGCTGGTTATCTTGATGCCTTCCTGGCTGCTGTCGTGTTTGAACAGCGCGAGTACTTCCAGTTCGTCGATCAGATCGGGGGTAAAAGGCATGGCAGCTCCTGACTTCCAGACAAGGATGGCGGCACCGTCAGCGGTGCCTGATCTTCGAGTGTAGCCGGGTTATTCGTCGTCGCCTTGATCCATCTCAGGCGGCAGCTCCGGCAGTGCCCGCAGAGCGTTCTCATACCACTCGCCGTTGAACGCACGGTCCTCTACCAGCATGTTGTCGATTTCGAAGGCCAGCACATGGGCCATCAGGTTCAGAATGTCTTCACGCTCATAGCCAACCAGCGTCAGCTTGTTGAAAGTGGCCTTGGCCGCAGGCGGCTCGCCGCTCTCGATCTGGTTTTCGATGGCTTGGGTCAGCGTGGCCTCGGCGAAGGCTTCGTCGTCGTCATTGCCGATGTCGGTGGGCTCGCTCATGGCGGTACTCCTAGGATGGGATGCAACAGTGTGCCATGCCTATGGCGGCAATGCCCGAGCATTGACGCGGTGCATGACGCTGGTCAGCGGCAGGCGTTCAGTCTATAAAAGCCAGGCCAACTCCTTACGGCCTGGAGGCTGTTACCTCATGCTCAAGCTTCATGGATTCTCGGTCAGCAACTACTACAACATGGTCAAGTTGGCCCTACTGGAAAAAGGTCTGCCCTTCGAGGAAGTCACCTTCTATGGCGGCCAGGCGCCACAGGCGTTGGAAGTGAGCCCGCGGGGCAAGGTTCCGGTGCTGCAGACCGAGCAGGGCTTCCTCAGCGAAACCAGTGTGATCCTCGACTACATCGAACAGACCCAAAGCGGCAAGGCACTGGTGCCGGTCGACCCGTTCGAGCAGGCCAAGGTGCGTGAACTGCTCAAGGAAATCGAGCTGTACATCGAGCTGCCGGCGCGTACCTGCTACGCCGAGTCGTTCTTTGGCATGTCGGTCGAACCGCTGATCAAAGAGAAAGCGCGTGCTGACCTGCTGGCAGGTTTTGCCACGCTCAAGCGCAACGGACGCTTTGCACCCTATGTGGCGGGCGAGCAGATGACGCTGGCAGACCTGATGTTCTGCTTCTCGGTCGACCTGGCCAACGCGGTGGGCAAGAAGGTGCTGAACATCGACTTCCTGGCGGACTTCCCGCAGGCCAAGGCGTTGCTGCAGCTGATGGGCGAGAACCCGCACATGGCGCGGATCTTGGCGGACAAGGAAGCGTCGATGCCGGCCTTCATGGAGATGATTCGCAGCGGTAAACGCTGAGTCTGGTGTTGTGCCCTTCGCGGGCATGCCCGCTCCCACAGGTCTGCACCGCTATTGAAACTTGTGCAGTATCTGTGGGAGCGGGCGTGCCCGCGAACGAGGGCGAAGCCCTCGCCTTGGGGGGTTAGCGAGACGCCAACAGGGCCTTGCCACGAACAACGGCAGCGCGCACCTGCGCCGGCGCCGTACCACCAATGTGGTTACGGGCGTTCACCGAACCTTCCAGCGTCAGCACGGCAAACACGTCCTGCTCGATCTGGTCGCTGAACTGGCGCAGTTCGTCCAGGCTCATCTCGGCCAGGTCCTTTCCAGTGTCCACACCATACTTCACCGCGTGGCCGACGATCTCGTGGCAGTCACGGAATGGCAGGCCACGGCGAACCAGGTAGTCGGCCAGGTCGGTAGCGGTGGAGAAGCCGCGCAGGGCCGCTTCACGCATGATGGCGTGCTTGGGTTTGATCGCCGGGATCATGTCAGCAAAGGCCCGCAGCGAGTCGCGCAGGGTGTCGGCGGCGTCGAACAGCGGTTCCTTGTCTTCCTGGTTGTCCTTGTTGTAGGCCAGCGGTTGGCCTTTCATCAGGGTCAGCAGGCCGGTCAGGGCGCCGAACACGCGGCCGCTCTTGCCGCGTACCAGCTCTGGCACGTCCGGGTTCTTTTTCTGCGGCATGATCGAGCTGCCGGTGCAGAAGCGGTCCGGAAGGTCGATGAACTGGAACTGCGCGCTGGTCCAAAGCACCAGCTCTTCGGAGAAGCGCGAAAGGTGCATCATCGCCACGCTGGCAGCGGCGCAGAACTCGATGGCGAAATCACGGTCCGACACACCATCCAGCGAGTTGCCGGCCACGGCTTCAAAGCCCAGCAGCTTGCAGGTCAGTTCACGGTCGATCGGGTAGGTGGTGCCGGCCAGTGCGGCGCTGCCCAGTGGCATGCGGTTGGTGCGCTTGCGGCAGTCGACCAGGCGCTCATAGTCGCGGCTGAGCATTTCGAACCACGCCAGCAGGTGGTGACCAAAGGTGACCGGCTGCGCCGTCTGCAGGTGGGTGAAACCAGGCATGATGGTTTCGGCTTCACGCTCTGCCTGCTCCAGCAGGCCCTGCTGCAGGCGGGTGATTTCGCCCAGGATCAGGTCGATTTCGTCGCGCAGCCAAAGGCGGATGTCGGTGGCCACCTGGTCGTTGCGGCTACGGCCGGTGTGCAGCTTCTTGCCGGTGATACCGATGCGGTCGGTCAGGCGTGCTTCGATGTTCATGTGCACGTCTTCGAGGTCGACACGCCAGTCGAAGTTGCCGGCTTCAATCTCGCCCTGGATGGTTTTCAGGCCATCGATGATGGTGTCGCGCTCGTCATCACTGAGCACGCCGACCTGCGCCAGCATGGTGGCATGGGCAATCGAACCCATGATGTCGTGACGGTACAGGCGCTTGTCGAAATCTACCGAGGCGGTGAAGCGGGCGACGAAGGCGTCGACGGGCTCACTGAAGCGGCCGCCCCAGGACTGATTGGTCTTGTCGGTGCTCATGGATTCACTCATTGCAGGCGTGAACGAAAAAGTGGCGTCGATGATAGCAGGGTTGGGCTGGCTGCCGCAGGGCGCCGGTCGAGAGAAATGCCCGGAAAATCGCAGAGAAGGATTTCAAGGAATGAACGGCAGTGTTCCACGGACCGTCTACAGTTGGACAAAGGACTGGCAGTGAATCTGCCGGGCCGAGTGAATCTTTGGCCATCGCACCGGTCTAGAGCGTGACCGCAGTGTCGCTCGAACCACACCTGTCTACGCTATACCTGTGCGAGACTCATTCAGGAATCCAGCGCAATTATGAATGTCCTGATCGTTGATGACGAACCCCAAGGCCGTGAACGCCTCAGCCGGCTGCTCGGCGAACTGGAGGGGTACACCGTGCTGGAGCCCAGCGCCACCAACGGCGATGAAGCCTTGGCGCTGATCGAAAGCCTCAAGCCCGATGTGGTCCTGCTGGACATCGGCATGCCAGGCCTGGATGGCCTGCAGGTCGCCGCTCGCCTGTGCGAACGCGAGGCGCCGCCCGCGGTGGTGTTTTGCTCCGGGGATGATGAATACGGTGCAGAGGCATTCAAGGACAGTACCCTCAGCCATGTGACCAAGCCCTTCCAGGCGCAGGCCTTGCGCGATGCCTTGCGCAAGGCCGAAAAACCCAACCGTGCCCAATTGGCGGCGCTTACCCGGCCAGCCAATGAAGGCGGCGGCCCTCGCAGCCATATAAGCGCCCGCACGCGTAAAGGCATCGAACTGATCCCTTTACCCCAGGTGATCTATTTCATTGCCGATCACAAGTATGTGACCTTGCGTCACGAAGCCGGGGAGGTGCTGCTTGACGAGCCGCTCAAAGCCCTGGAAGACGAATTCGGCGAACGCTTCGTGCGCATCCATCGTAATGCGTTGGTCGCCCGTGAGCGTATCGAACGCTTGCAGCGCACCCCGCTGGGGCACTTTCAGCTGTATCTGAAAGGCCTGGACGGCGATGCCTTGACCGTCAGCCGTCGCCATGTGGCCGGTGTGCGCAAGATGATGCAGACGCTCTGAGGCCCTCGGATCCAGGCCGCTCCTGCACCTGGCTGCGTATGACCTGTTGATCCGTATCTGCAAGCGATACCGGCGATGCTGTTATCATCGGCGGTATTTCTCTGGATCGGGGCGTTTCATGTCCACTCGCGAAATCCGCATTGCCACCCGTAAAAGTGCTTTGGCCCTGTGGCAGGCCGAATACGTCAAGGCCCGCCTCGAGCAGGCCCACACCGGTCTGAAGGTGACCCTCGTACCCATGGTCAGCCGTGGTGACAAGTTGCTCGACGCGCCGCTGGCAAAAATCGGCGGGAAGGGCCTGTTCGTCAAGGAACTGGAAACCGCGCTGTTGGACAACGAAGCCGACATCGCCGTGCACTCGATGAAAGACGTGCCCATGGACTTCCCCGAGGGCCTGGGCCTGTACTGCATCTGCGAGCGTGAAGACCCGCGTGATGCCTTCGTTTCCAATACCTTTGACAGCCTTGAAGCGCTACCCGCCGGCAGTATCGTCGGGACCTCAAGCCTACGCCGTCAGGCCCAGTTACTGGCGCGCCGCTCGGACCTGCAAATCCGTTTTCTGCGCGGCAACGTCAATACCCGCCTGGCGAAGCTGGATGCCGGCGAGTACGACGCCATCATCCTCGCCGCAGCGGGCCTGATCCGTCTGGGCTTCGAAGACCGCATCACCTCCACCATCAGCGTCGATGACAGCCTGCCGGCAGGTGGTCAGGGCGCGGTGGGCATCGAGTGCCGCAGTGCCGACGTTGAGATCCATGCACTGCTGGCGCCACTGCACCATGTCGACACCGCTGACCGGGTGATGGCCGAGCGCGCGCTGAACAAACGCCTGAATGGTGGCTGCCAAGTGCCGATCGCCTGCTACGCGGTACTTGAAGGTGACCAGTTGTGGCTACGTGGCCTGGTCGGCCAGCCTAGCGGCGGGACCTTGCTGGTGGCCGATGCCCGTGCCCCGCGTGCTGCTGCCGAGACCTTGGGCGTACAGGTGGCCGAAGACCTGCTGGGGCAGGGCGCCGAGGCCATTCTCAAGGAAGTCTACGGCGAGGCCGGTCACCCGTGAGCCAATGGCGCCTGTTGCTGACCCGGCCTGCCGAGGACTGTGCGGCGCTGGCGCAAAGCCTGGCGGCAGCGGGCGTGGGTAGCAGTTGCCTGCCTCTGCTGGAAATTGAACCTATTACCGTGCAAGCCCCACAGCGACTGTCGCTGGAGGGCTTGCATGACTTCCAGGCGATCCTTGTGGTCAGCAAGCCGGCCGCCCGGCTGTTGCTAGAGCATCTGGCCCAGGCCAGCATCCAGCCTCCGCAGCGAGGCTGGTTCACCGTGGGTGAGGCAACCGCTGGGGTGCTGCAGGGTGCAGGGCTGGAGGTAAGCTTTCCGCCGCGTGGCGATGACAGCGAAGCCTTGCTGGCACTGCCGGCCCTGCGCCAGGCACTTACCGAGCCGGCACCGCGTGTCTTGATCGTTCGCGGCGTCGGAGGTCGCGAACTGCTGGCAGAGCGTCTTGCAGAGCAAGGTGCTAGTGTCGAATATCTGGAACTGTATCGTCGCTGCCTGCCGGCCTACCCGGCGGGTACGCTGATGCGCCGCATTGAAGCGGAACGCCTCAATGGCCTGGTGGTCAGCAGTGGGCAGGGTTTTGAACATTTGCAGCAGATGGCCGGTGCCGATTGGCTGCGGCTGGCCCAGTTGCCGCTGTTCGTGCCCAGCCCGCGGGTTGCCGAGCAGGCCAAGGCCGCCGGGGCCCAACAGGTTGTGGATTGCCGTGGCGCCAGTGCCACGGCCTTGCTGGCAGCCGTGCAGCGTAGCGCTGCACCTGCCTCTTAAGGCGCTAAGCTGAATGCGGTGCGCCCCCATGCAAAGGATGGATACGTGAGCGAGACTGTCTTGTCCAATAACGATCAACCGTCGGCACAGGCGCCTGCGGAACCCGTTACCACCCCACCTGCCAAGCGCTCCGGCAGTGGCCTGGCAGCGCTGGCCTTGCTGCTTGGTGCGGCCGGGGTGGCGGTAGGTGGCTGGGGTGTCTGGCAGGTGCGTCAACTGCAGGGCAGTGAGTTCAACCAAGGCCAGCACATCGAGGCGCTGAACCAGCGCGCCGAGGCGCTGCAGCAACGTGAGCAGCAGATCAGTGCGCAACTGGCCAGTCTGCCAGCTGCCAGCGAGCTGGAAGACCGCCGGCGTTTGGTAGCCCAGCTACAGGGCGACCAGCAGCGTCTCAGTCAGCGCCTGGAAACCGTGCTGGGAGAAAGCCGCAAAGAATGGCGCCTGGCCGAAGCCGAGCACCTCCTGCGCCTGGCTACCCTGCGCCTTTCGGCGTTGCAGGACATCACCAGTGCCAAAGCCTTGGTCGAAGGCGCCGACGAGATCCTGCGCGAGCAGAGCGACCCGGGTGCCTTCGCTGCCCGCGAGCAACTGGCACGCAGCCTGGCCATGCTCAACAGCACTCAGCAACCGGACCGAACCGGCCTGTTCTTGAAACTGGCTGCACAGCGTGAGCTGGTACAGCAGTTGAGCGCCCAGTCCCCAGAGTTCGACAGTAACGCCGATGCGCTTGGCGCCCTGACCGCCGACGGTGATGGTGCCAGCAGGCTGTCGCAGTGGTGGGCGGAAATATCCAAGTACTTCCAGATCGACTTCAACGCCGATGAAAACGTGCGTCCGTTGCTGGCCGGGCAGCAACTGAACCAGCTGCGCCTGGCCTTGAGCCTCACTATCGAGCAGGCCCAGTGGGCGGCGCTCAATGGCGATGCCAAGATTTACACGCAGGCGCTGGACGACGCCCGCAGCGTACTGCTGGCCAACTTCAACGCAGACAACCCGCAAAGCAAGGCCATGCTCGACAGCCTCAATGCCTTGGCCGATCAGCCGGTGTCGGTGGTTACCCCTGACCTCAGTGAAAGCCTGGCGGCTGTGCAGGCCTATATTCAGCGCCGTCACCTGCCGGCCGAGGCTGAAGGGGGCAAGCCATGAAGCGTGTCTACCTGTTGGCCGTGCTTGCAATCGTGGTTGCTGCGGCACTGGGCATCGCGGTCGCCAAGCACAGCGGCTATGTACTGATTTCCTATGGTGGCTTCCGTTATCAGTCGGGGCTGTGGGCAGCCTTGGCGGGTATTTTGGCGGTCGTCCTGCTGCTGTGGTTGCTGCGCTATCTGGTCGGCCTGGTGCTGACCTCCAGTGGTGTGGTCAACCCTTGGTCACGGCGCAACCGCAGCCGACGTATCCGCCTGGCGATCGAACAGGGCCAGCTCGATCTCGCCGAAGGCCGCTGGGCCAGTGCCCAGCGACACTTGCACCGTGCCGCCGAGGCTGAGCGCCAGCCGTTGTTGTACTACCTTGGTGCCGCGCGCGCGGCCAACGAGCAGGGCCGCACCGAAGACAGCGACAACCTGCTGGAGCGTGCCCTGGAGCGCCAGCCACAAGCGGAGCTGGCCATTGCCCTGACCCATGCCCAATTGCAAATGGACCGCGGTGAAAGCGATGGAGCCCTGGAAACCCTGCTGGCCATGCAGGAACGTCACCCGCACAACAGCCAGGTGCTGCGCTTGCTGCAGCGCCTGCACCTGGAGCGCGGCGACTGGTCTGCACTGATCCGCCTGCTGCCCGACCTGCGCAAGGGCAAGGTGCTGCCGGCCGCCGAGCTGGCGGCTCTGGAACAACGTGCCTGGGGCCAGAACCTGAGCCTGGCCGCCACCCGTGGCGAAGACACGCAAAGTGCACGTCAATCCTTGGAGCGCGCTTGGCAGCAACTGACCGCAGCCCAGCGCCAGGAGCCACAACTGGTGCTGGCGTACGCCGAGCAATTGCGCCAGGTAGGTGCCCAGAACGAGGCCGAACAAGTGCTGCGCACTGCCCTCAAGCGCGACTATGAAAGCCATCTGGCCCGCCTTTATGGCCTGGTGCGTGGGGATGACCCGGCACGTCAGTTGCAAACCGCTGAAGGTTGGCTCAAGGCTCACCCGCAAGACGCAAGCCTGCTGCTGACCCTGGGGCGTCTGAGCCTGCAGAACCGCCTGTGGGGTAAGGCGCGTGATTACCTGGAAAGCAGCCTGCGCATGGAGCGCAATCCCGAGGCCTGTGCTGAACTGGCCCGCCTGCTTGCGGGGCTGGGCGAGACCGAGCGCAGCAACCAACTATTCCAGGAGGGCCTTGGCCTTCTGGACGAGCGCCTGCTGGCGCTGCCTTTGCCAGAAGGCGTACGCGCCTGACCCACCCCAAGGCCCGCGCCAAGGTGCGGGCTTTGGGGGCGGGTAATTTATCTTTTCCTGTCAGTTAGATCTGAAGTCCATCTCTTCCGTCGTCTCCTACCTCATATCTGGAAATTTCCTACGCGATTCAGCGACTTGTCGTTGTTGTCGTGCCTTGAAACAAAGCGTGTCTTTCCTCTACCGTTTCAAGCCACTACTTTTTCCCCGGGACCTTCACTGCCCATGCTGCCGGCCCGTTTGCGCACCTTTTTTCTTCCTGCCTGCCTGGTTGCACTGGCGGTACTGGTTGCGTCTTTTCGTCTGGAAAACACAGTGGGGCTGAGGCCGTGCCCACTGTGCCTCAGCCAACGGTTGCTGCTTGGCGTTTACGCGCTGCTGTGTTTCGCAGCCGTGCTGCAGGCACCGGGCACGCAGGGCATCCTTCGTTACGCTCGACTGGCGCTGGGCTGCTCGCTGGCCGGCGCATTGCTGGCCGCACGGCATGTCTGGTTGCAGGGTGTTGAGGTGGGCAATGATGTATGCCCGGTGCCGATAGGGCGAGTGTTCGAGCAATCTTGGGGTGAGGCGGCACGGCAACTGTTGCTGGGTGGCCCGGATTGCCGTTCGCTTGCCTGGAGCTTTCTCGATCTGACACTGCCGGAATGGAGCCTGTTGGCTTTCCTGCTGCTGGCGGCTCTGCCCTTGAGTTGCCTGCTGGCGTATCGTTTCCGCACCCTGGCTAGAACATGACCTGACGCAAGGTTGCGCCATTAGCGCGACCAATGGCGATGTAACAGGTTATTAAACACTTGTATGAACTTTGTGTGCTGCGTACCTTGAAGGGCAGCACGCGCGGGAATAATCTCCCAGCACGCATACCGGAAAAACAACTGCTCGATGCCGTCCTGCTGATGTCACCTTTGTGCTGCGCGGTCGTGGTGCGAGGTGCAGCGGCATCTACCCAGAAGGGAAGAGATCGCCATGCTCGATAGTTGTCAGAACGCCCAGGAACGCTGGGGTGGGGTTCACAAGCTGATCGACCGTTGGCTGGAGGAGCGCCAGGAACTGGTGCAGGCTTTTCGCGCCCTGCGCGATGTGAAGCCAGCCTTCGCCGACAAGGACACCAACGGGGACTTTTGCTCACTTCTGGTCGACTACGTTTCGGCGTGGCACTTCGAAGTCTGCGAGCAACTGGTCAGCGAGGCCAAGGCGTTCGGAGACGAGAAGGCGCTGAAGCTGGCCGAAGAGATCAACCCTCGGATCAACGACAGTACTCAGATTGCACTGGCCTTCAATGACCATTGCGCCAAGGGGGAGTGCAAGGACACCGAACGCTTTGCCGAGAAGCTGGCCAAATTGGGCGGGTTGTTGCATGAGCGCTTCGAGCTTGAAGACTGTCTGATCGAAGTGCTGCACAACGCACACAAAGAAGAGGGTGCAGTGCAGGCCTGAGGTTGGCGTCAGTCGCCAACCGCCAGCAGTTCGATCTCGAATACCAGGGGGGTGTAGGGTGCAATCAAATCTCCCGCCCCCTCGGCGCCATAGGCTTGCGCTGAAGGAATTACCAGGCGCCATTTAGCGCCAGTGTGCATTTTCGGCAAGGCGACCTGCCAGCCTTCGATAACCGAATCCAGGTTGAACCATTGTGGTGTCTGGTTTTGGTCGAATACCGAGCCATCCGGCAGTCTGCCCACATAGCGTACCTGCACTTTGCCGCCTGCTTTCGGCTGAGCCCCCGTGCCCGCCTGCAGTTCACTGTACAGCACACCTTCCGTTAGTTCGTGTACCCCGTAACGCCCACGCTCATTAGCCATGAAACGTGTTTCGGCAGCCTGCAGCTTTTGCATAGCGGCGTCACTTTCCTGGGTTTCATGCTGCTGGAGCACCGCCTGCATGCGTGCCTTGTCGAGCTTGAGGGGTTGCCCCTGATAGGACTGCTTCAGGCCTTCGACCAGCGCATCCAGTTGCAAACCCGGCATCTCCTGGCGCAGGCGTTCACCCAGGCTGGCACCCAGGCTGTAGGCCAAATCGTGGTCTTCGCTCTCGGCCAAGGCGAGGGGTGCCATCAGGCATAAACCTAAAACAAGATATCGAGGCAACGCCTGACTCCCAAATACCAGCAATGATTAATTCAGCAACTACACTTTCACGCAGCTGCAAGATAACAACTTTGCCCAGGCATGCAACGCGGCGTAAATATTACGGTCAACATGCCCTAGCGGCGGTAGCAGCAGAAGCATAGTATGAGCCGTAATCTCGTCAGCCAGGAGGTAAACCATGTCGGCCAAAAAGAAGCCAGTAAGTACGCCGTTACACCTGCTCCAGCAACTTTCGGGCAGCTTGCTCGAGCACTTGGAAGAGGCCTGCTCGCAAGCGCTGGCTGATGCGGAAAAACTGCTGGCGAAGTTGGAAAAGCAGCGTGGCAAGGCACAGGAAAAACTGCACAACGGTCGCCTGAAACTGCAAGACGCGGCCAAGGCAGGTAAAGCCAAGGCGCAGACCAAGGCGCAAAAAGCCATTGGTGAACTTGAGGAACTGCTCGATTCTCTCAAGGAACGTCAAACCCAGACCCGCTCTTACATTCAGCAACTCAAACGCGATGCTCAGGACAGCCTCAAGCTGGCCCAGGGTGTAGGCAAGGTACGCGAAGCTGCAGCCAAGGCACTTGATCAGCGTGCAGCGAAACCCGCCAAGTCGGCTGCCGCCAAGCCTGCGGCCAAACCAGCTACGAGGTCGGCCGCTGCCGCCAAGCCTGCGACCAAACCAGCTGCGAGGTCGACCGCTGCTGCGAAGTCTGCGGCCAAACCGGCTGCCAAGGCGACCGCTGCCGCGAAGCCTGCGGCCAAACCGGCTGCCAAGGCGACCGCTGCCGCGAAGCCTGCGGCTAAACCGGCTGCCAAGGCGACCGCTGCCGCCAAGCCTGCGGCCAAACCGGCTGCCAAGGCGACCGCTGCCGCCAAGCCTGCGGCCAAACCGGCTGCCAAGGCGCCCGCTGCCGCGAAGCCTGCGGCCAAACCGGCTGCCAAGGCGACCGCTGCCGCGAAGCCTGCGGCTAAACCAGCAGCCAAGGCGCCCGCAGCAGCCAAACCTGCGGCCAAGCCAGCTGCCAAAGCCCCTGCTGCCAAGCCAGCCACAAAACCAGCTGCCGCCAAGGCACCTGCACGCACGGCCGCTAAGCCTGCCGAGGCCAAACCCGCTACACCGGCCGCCGCAACCAACTCGGTGAGCCCGGCTGCAGCAGCACCGTCGGCACCTGTGAGCACGCCTGCTCAGGCACCTTCGGCGTCCTGAAGCGCAGCCGCTGCGACGCGCAACTGAACTAGCGCGTCATGATGCAGAGCCTGGTCCGGTGCCAGCCGGGCCAGCCAGTCGTCCGCGGGCTCATGGGAGCCCACGGGCCACTCTTGCGAGCGTTCCTGCAAGCGCTCAAGCAAGGCTTTTTCAGCCCGCAACTCCAACCCTTTCACTTGTTCACGTAATGCCGCCAGTTGTGTATCACCCGATGCTGTGGCTCGCCATTGCTGGCGCAGGCTGCGTAGCGGGGTAACCACGTCACGCTGCCAGGGCTCGGCGAGTTCTTGCAGTGCTTGTGCGCGTTCGCCCAGCACGGTTACTCCGCGTGCTTGTAGCCAGGTTGCGCACAGCAGCAGGCAGACATCACCGCCCAGTGCCTGCAGTTCAAGGCAGGCGGCTTCCACGCCGGGCCTGGCATACAGGGTCAGGGCGTAATTCCAAAGGTCGGTGTGCATGGTTCCACTCGCGCTATGGGCCGAGGAAGCTGGTAGACTCCGCGACCATCATGATCAGACTATCCAACCTCACTTTACAGCGTGGTCCGCAGCGCTTGCTAGAAGGCGCCGAGATGACCCTGCACGCCGGTCACAAGGCCGGCCTGATCGGCGCCAACGGCGCCGGAAAATCCAGCCTGTTCGCCTTGCTGCGCGGTGAGCTGTCACCCGATGCCGGTGACTGCCAACTGCCCGGCGACTGGCGCATCGCCCACATGCGCCAAGAGGTCGACACCCTCGACCGCCTGGCTGTGGACTATGTGCTTGACGGCGACGTGCGCCTGCGCAAGGTCCAGGCCGAACTGGCCGCGGCCGAGCAGGCCCACGACGGCACCGCCCTGGCGCGCCTGCACAGTGAGCTGGAAAGCGCCGACGGCTATACCGCCGACGCCCGTGCGCGCAAATTGCTGGCTGGGTTGGGCTTCACCAACGAGCAGATGGACCGCCGTGTCGGCGATTTCTCTGGTGGCTGGCGGATGCGCCTGAACCTGGCCCAGGCCCTGATGTGCCCGTCCGACCTGTTGCTGCTCGACGAGCCCACCAACCACCTCGACCTCGACGCGATCCTGTGGCTGGAAGACTGGCTCAAGGGCTACCCCGGCACGTTGTTGCTTATCTCCCACGACCGTGACTTCCTCGATGCCGTGGTCGACCATGTGCTGCACGTCGAGCAGCGCAAGCTCAACTTGTACAAAGGCGGCTATACCGCCTTTGAGCGCACCCGTGCCGAGCGTCTGGCGCAGCAGCAGCAGGCCTACGAGAAGCAGCAGGCGCAGCGCGCGCACATGGAAAAGTACATTGCCCGCTTCAAGGCTCAGGCTACCAAGGCCCGTCAGGCGCAAAGCCGGATCAAGGCCCTTGAGCGCATGGAAGAGCTGTCGGCGGCGCATGTCGATTCGCCGTTCGACTTTGTCTTCCGTGAATCGCAGAAAATTTCCAGCCCGTTGCTGAGCCTTTCCGAAGGTTGCCTGGGTTATGGCGACAAGGCCATCCTCGACAAGGTCAAGCTGCAGCTCACCCCGGGTGCTCGTATTGGTCTGCTCGGTCCCAACGGCGCCGGCAAGTCGACCCTGATCAAGAACCTTGCAGGTGAGCTGGAACCGTTGTCGGGCCGTCTGGTTCGCGGCGAGAACCTGGCTGTAGGCTACTTTGCCCAGCATCAGCTGGACTCGCTGGATGACAAGGCCAGCCCGCTGCTGCACCTGCAGCGCATTGCCCCTACCGAGCGTGAGCAGACGCTGCGCGACTTCCTCGGCGGCTTCGACTTCCACGGTGCCCGCTGCGACGAGCCGGTGGTGAACTTCTCCGGTGGCGAAAAGGCTCGCCTGGCACTTGCGCTGATTGCCTGGGAGCGGCCAAACCTGCTGCTGCTTGATGAACCGACCAACCACCTGGACCTGGAAATGCGTCTGGCGCTGACCATGGCCTTGCAGGAGTTTGCCGGTGCAGTGGTGGTGGTATCCCACGACCGTCATTTGCTCAAGAGCACCACGGATGACTTCCTGCTGGTGGCCGACGGCAAGGTCGACACCTTCGACGGTGACCTGGAAGACTACAGCCGCTGGCTGGTCGAGTACCGCCAGCGCAGCGCGCCGGCCAGTAGTGCACCGGCCAACCCGGACAAGACCGACAAGAAAGCCCAGCGCCAGGCTGCCGCAGCCTTGCGCCAGCAGTTGGCACCGCACAAGAAGGCTGCCGACAAGCTGGAAAGCGAGCTCAACCAGGTGCACGCGCAATTGGCCGAGATCGAGACTGCGCTGGGTGATGGTGGCCTTTACGACGCAACGCGCAAGGACGAGTTGCGCGATCTGCTGGCGCGCCAGACCAAGCTCAAGCAACGCGAAGGCGAGCTGGAAGAGGCCTGGATGGAAGCGCTGGAAACCCTTGAAAGCATGCAGGCCGAACTCGAGGCGCTGTCCTGATGGAGGAACTGCGTTCGCTGCTGCCAGGGCAATGGATGGATACCTTCTGGCTAGGCTTGCAGATACTCTTGATCCTGGTCGCGGCGTTCATCCTGCAGCGTATCGTCGCCCGTGGGCTTGGCCGACTCGGCCAGCGTTACCCGTTGCCGCCGGAGTTGCTGGTGCCCGTTCGCGGTGGCCTGCGCTGGCTGATCATGGGCAGCGCGCTGCTGTTCGTGCTGGAGCGCCTGGGTGTTTCGGCGACTGTGTTGTGGACAGCACTTTCCGGCTTCGTAGCGGTAGCGGCGGTGGCCTTCTTTGCCATGTGGAGCGTGCTGTCCAACCTGTTGTGCGCGGTGTTGATCTTCACGGTTGGGCCGTTTCGCATCGGCGATGTGGTCGAGCTGGTCGACACCCTCGACAAGCCCGGTGTGAAAGGCCGGGTGATCGCCATCAACCTGCTGTTCACCACGCTGCTGGAAATGCCCGAGGCGGGTGGGGCGCTTGTGCAGGTGCCCAATAGCCAGTTCTTCCAGAAGTCAGTACGACGCTGGCGCGGGGCCGAGGTACAGGCCCTGCACAAAGAAACAGCTGCCGAAGCTGACTGAACCTGTACTGGCCCCTTCGCCGGCGCGCCCGTTCCCACAGGTATCCCACAGCGTCTGAAAATGCACTGTAGAGGGGGAGCGGGCGTGCCCGCGAAGAGGTCAGGTCAGGCACCACAAATCCATCAGAAATCACTGGTTATTTTTTCGCCAAAACCTTAGCTTAACGTTTTGCAACAAATGTTCGAGCGAGGTGTGTGATGTCGATGGAAGTATGGTTGGGCTTCTTTGCTGCCTGCTGGGTGATCAGCCTTTCACCTGGTGCCGGGGCGATTGCCTCGATGTCCAGCGGCCTGCAATACGGCTTCTGGCGTGGTTACTGGAACGCCTTGGGCCTGCAGCTGGGCCTGATCATGCAGATCGCCATCATCGCCGCCGGCGTCGGTGCCATCCTGGCCGCCTCGGCCACGGCGTTCCAGGTCATCAAGTGGTTTGGCGTCGCCTACCTGGTGTACCTGGCCTATAAGCAATGGCGTGCACTGCCGATGGACATGAGCGATGAATCAGGCGTGCGCCCGATCGGCAAGCCGCTGAGCCTGGTGTTCCGTGGTTTCCTGGTCAACATCAGCAACCCCAAGGCGCTGGTGTTCATGCTGGCGGTGCTGCCGCAGTTCCTCAACCCGCATGCGCCGCTGCTGCCGCAATATGTGGCGATCACCGTGACCATGGTCACTGTCGACCTGCTGGTGATGGCGGGGTACACCGGGTTGGCTTCGCATGTGTTGCGCATGTTGCGCACACCCAAACAGCAGAAGCGTTTGAACCGGACCTTTGCCGGGTTGTTCATTGGTGCAGCCACCTTCCTCGCGACCTTGCGCCGCGCGCCGGTCTGACAGACCGAATACAGGCCATTCGCGGGCAAGCCCGCGATTGGTCCATCACTATTTCTCCTTGCCAGCCAGCCCCTTCAGCAAATCTATCGGCAGCGGGAAGACGATGGTCGAGCTCTTGTCCCCGGCAATCGCCCCCAGTGTCTGCATATAGCGCAACTGCATCGCCCCCGGCTCTTTGCTCAGCATTTGCGCGGCTTGCATCAGTTTCTCCGACGCTTGCAGTTCACCTTCGGCATGAATCACCTTGGCCCGACGTTCGCGCTCGGCCTCGGCCTGGCGGGCGATGGCGCGTATCATCGACTCGTTCAGGTCAACGTGCTTGATCTCGACGTTGGCCACCTTGATGCCCCAGGCATCCGTCTGCGCATCCAGCACCTGGCGGATATCCAGATTCAGTTGCTCGCGCTCTGCCAGCAGCTCATCCAGTTCGTGCTTGCCCAGCACCGCACGCAGGGTAGTCTGGGCCAGCTGGCTGGTCGCCACCAGAAAATCCTCGACCTGAATGATCGCTTTCTGCGGGTCGAGCACGCGAAAGTACAACACTGCGTTGACCTTGACCGAAACGTTGTCGCGGGTGATCACATCCTGCGGCGGCACATCCAGTACCACTGTACGCAGGTCGACCCGTACCATTTGCTGAATCACCGGGATCAACAGGATCAGCCCCGGCCCTTTGACCTGCCAGAAGCGCCCCAGTTGAAACACCACGCCGCGCTCGTATTCGCGCAGGATGCGAAACGCCGACAGCACCAGCATGGCCAGCACGATCAGCACTGCGCCGAAACCGAATTGCATGAACATGCTCATTCTCCTTGCGTCGCAGGGGCGGCGGCGCTCACTTCCAGCATCACGCCATGGCGCGCGGTCACCCGTACGTTCTGGCCAGTTTGCAGGGGCGTTGCGCACCGCGCTTGCCATGGTTCGCCCTGAGCCAGCACGACACCACAGAATGGGTCGCTTGCCATCACCTGGGTGACGGTGACCAGGCTGCCGACCAGGCCGGCGTCGCCACTGACCAGCGCCCGCTTACGGGCCTTGAGAGCCATGCCCAGCACGCCACCGATCAATAATGCCGAGAGCAGCGCCAGGGTGCCGATCAAGGCCAGCGGGATGCCGAAACCGGGGGCGTCGGTGTCAATCAGGATCAACGCGCCGACCACAAAGGCAACGATGCCGCCGAAGCCGACCACGCCGAAACTGGGCAAGAAGGCTTCGGCGACCATGAAGGTAATGCCAAGCAGGATCAGCGCCACCCCGGCGAAACTCACCGGCAATAGCTGCAGCGCATACAGCGCCAGCAGCAGGCAGATACCACCGACCACACCACCCACCGCAGAACCGGGGTTCATGAATTCGAACAACAGGCCGTAAACGCCGATCATGATCAGGATCAGTGCCACGCTGGGGTTGGTGATCACCGCCAGAACCCGTGTGCGCCAGTCCGGCAGATGCTCGACCACGCTGGCGCCTGCGGTCTGCAACTGCCGTGGCTGGCCGGCCACCTGGAGCATTTTGCCGTCGAGCTTGCGCAGCAGGTCAGGCAGGTCATCGGCCACCTGATCGATCACGTTCAGGCGCAAAGCCTCGCTGGCGGACAGGCTGACCGCCTCGCGCACGGCCTTCTCCGCCCAGTCGGCGTTGCGGCCGCGCATTTGCGCCAGGCCACGGATGTAGGCAGCAGCGTCGTTGACCTGTTTGCGTGCGAGGGTTTCATCGTCGCCGCCTTTGGCCTTGTCATCATCGGGCGTGCCAGGCGGGCCGCCGATCCGCACCGGCGTGGCAGCACCCAGATTGGTCCCGGGCGCCATCGCCGCAATATGGCTGGCGTAGAGAATATAGGTGCCGGCGCTGGCGGCGCGGGCTCCGCTGGGGGCAACGTAGCTGGCGACCGGCACAGGGCTGGCGAGAATTGCCTTGATCATCTGGCGCATGGCGCTGTCCAGCCCGCCCGGGGTATCCATGCGGATAACCACCAGTTGCGCGCCTTGCGCCTGGGCCTGGCCAAGGCTGCGTACCAGGTAGTCGGCGCTGGCCGGGCCGATGGCGTCGTCGATGCCCAGCACCCACACCGCGCCGGGCGCTGCCTGGCCACCTGGCGTGATGCCAAGCAACAACAGCAGCAACAGCCAGCGCCAGCAGTGGGCGATCACCTGTCGTCACCTCATTTGCGCGTATTACACAAGTTTAGCCCCGACCACTCGTACCCGGCCTAAAATTGAAGATTGGGGGGCGAAACCGGAGGTGCATCATGCGTATGGCAAAGACCCTGCAGGCCAGCCTGGACAAGGCCAACTGCGACTACGACATCATTCCCCACCCACATTCGGCCACCAGCCTGGAGTCGGCCCGTATGGCCGGCGTGCCCGCCGAACGGGTCGCCAAGGCGGTGATGGTCGATGACCGTCACGGCAACTACATTATGGCCGTGCTACCGGCCAACCGGCATCTGGACCTGGACAAGGTGCGCATGTCCGGGGCCTGGCATCTGACCCGTGAAAGCGGTCTGCCGAGCCTGTTCAATGACTGCGAACGCGGTGCTGTGCCGGCCCTTGGCGATGCTTACCAGATAAAAATGCTGCTCGACCCGAGTCTTACCCGCCAAGGCGATGTCTACCTGGAGGCGGGTGACCACGATCACCTGATTCACATGAGCATGGAGCAGTACATGAAACTGGTGCCGCACGCCGAAGTGTGCGAGCTGTGCTGATGTTTTCAAACCAATGCCAGGCGGGCGTCGTGGACGGCTTGCCTGGCGCTCAGGAGGAACCATGGAAGCGCTGATCCATCCCTTTGCCGAGCTGTTCAAGCAGCTGGGCTTGCCCGACGATCCCAAGAGTATCGATCAGTTCATTACCAGCCATTCCCCGCTGAAGAACGAAATCAAGCTGGTGGATGCGCCATTCTGGAACGACTCTCAGCGTGCATTTCTCAAGGACAGCATCATTGAAGATTCCGATTGGGCTGTGCCCTTCGATCAACTCAACGAAGCATTGCGCCGCCCCCGAAAATAAAGCGCCGAGTGGCACCTGACGAGTGATCGGCCGTTGCTATGCTCAGGAAAACAATAAGGGGATAGCGCGATGAAAGATCCCTACGCACCAGGTTTCTGGTGTTCCGTGACGATCCTGGGCACCCTGACGGCCAGTTACTTCTATGGCATCAGGCAGACGCAACAGATGACTCAGGCGGTGCATTTCCTGTATGCCGCTGCCGCAGTCACTGTGGCGGTTGCACTGGTGGCGCTGACATGGATCGCCTGGCAGCAACTGCGCCTGAACAAGCGCGAAGTGGTGCAGGGGCGAACGTTGCTGACCATCTGGAACACCAAGGTTGCACTACGCCGCGTCGAGACGGTTTTCGACCGCTATTTCTGGGGCAGCTACTGGCATTCGGGGCGTACCTTCGAAGAGGTCATGGGCGAGCTCAGAGGCACACCGCTGGAGCAGAGCCTGGATGCGTTGAAGCGCCAGTGCCGGGTGCTCGACCGCGAAATCCATGACCGCCATCACCACTGGCTGGCCAACGCTCGCGACCTGTCCAGCGTGGCCCAGGCGATGGCCCGTGAACGCTACCAGCTTGACCTCGGCGAGCCCACGCACAGCGGCCACGGCAATACGGCAGTGCTCAACCGCGACCTGGAAGTGTTGGTGTACACCTGGTCGGCGCGCTTGCGTAGCTTCGACCATCAACTGGACGAGTTGGAGCGCGCCTACCATTGAGGCGCGTCATTCGCCGCGGATGTACTGCTCCATCTGCTTGATCAGGCTGGCCTGTTCGGCGATGGTTTCCTTGACCAGGTCACCGATCGAGAGCAGGCCGAGCAATCTGCCGTTGTCGACCACCGGCAGGTGACGCAGGTGGCGGTCGGTCATCAGGTTCATGCAGAAGTCGAGCTTTTGCTTGGGTTCCACGGTGACCACCGGTGCACTCATGATTTCGCGTACCGGGGTGGCGGCGGAAGAGCGGCCCTTGAGGACCAGTTTGCGCGCATAGTCCCGTTCACTGACGATACCCACTACCTGGCTGCCCTCGACTACAGGCAGCGCACCGATGTTTTTCTCCGCCAGCAGTTTCAGGGCGTCGAGCACCGAGTCATCCGGGCCGATGGTGTAGACGGTCTGGTGCTGGGACTTGGTCTTGAGGATTTGTTCGACGGTCTTCATACGGGCCTCTGCGGATAAAAAAGCACTGTCTCGGAGTAACTAAAGCATCCGGTACGGCGCTCTGCACGGCAATGCAGGAAACGGCATGGAGCCGATTGAAAAACGTCATTGCTGTTCGCTTGCAGCGGCCTTTTCGCGGCTAAAGCCGCGAAGAGGCCGTAATGCCCATCAAAGCTTCGGCATCTGCCCGATCCGCGCCACCATCTCGCTCACTATCTGCAGGTCCAACATGAACTGTTCCACGGTCTTGAACTCGTTGTCGTTGTGCCCGGTGTACTTCACGTCTGGCATCGCCAGGCCAAATTGCACACCGTTGGGAAGATCGTGCACCGAAGTCGCGCCGGCCGAGGTACCGAACTCATGCTTCATACCCAGGTTCTCGGTGGCCACGGCGAGCAGAGCCTGGACCCATTCGCCTTCAGGGTTACGGTACATCGGTTCGTCCAGGCTGTAATCGAACGCCACCGAGGTGTTGCTTTCCCGGGTCCATTTGCCCAGTTTCTCTGCCAGTTCGTCCTTGATCGTGGCGATCGGCTTCCCCTTGGGAATGCGCAGGTTTACCGCCAGCTTCAAGCCTTTGTCATCCACTCCGACAAAGGTCAGCGAAGTGGTCAGCGGGCCCATGAACGGGTCCTTGAAGGCCACGCCGAGTTTGTTGCCCAGGTAGTCCAGGCCCCAGTTGTCGGCGGCATAGCGGGCAGCGTCGGTAAAGTGGTTGTGCTTGAGCGACACCTGCTGGCCGAGACCATTGATGAAGTCGAGCATACGCGCCACCGGGTTGATGCCGGATTCCGGCTCCGAAGAGTGTGCGGAAACACCGGTCACGGTGAGCAAGACTTGCTTGCCGTCGGCCTTGGCGTCGATGCTGAAGTCGCTTCCATGCTGCTTCACATATCTGGCGCCGGCTTGCTGCAGGTGCTTGGCCAGCTGTGCCGGGTTGTCAGAAATCAGGGTCGCAACCGAAGTTGTCGGGATCTGGTTGGTCGCCAGGCCACCGGTCAGGTTGACGATCTCGGCACCCTTGCCGCTGGCCGGGCGCTTGTTGAAGCTGGCCATGATCGTGCCGTAGCCTTTCTCGGCAATTACTACCGGGTAGCCGCCGTCGAGGGCCAGGTTGTAGTCGGGCGTAGGGTTGCGCTCGAAGTAATAGGGAATGGCATCACCGCTGGTTTCTTCGGTGGTGTCGATCAGCAGCTTGAACTGCCGGGCGAGCGGCAGGTTTTCGTCCTTGGCCACTTTCAGCGCGTACATCGCCACCACGATGCCGTTCTTGTCGTCTTCGGTGCCGCGGCCGTACATGCGGTCACCCACCAGGGTGACCTTGAACGGGTCCAGGCGCGTACCATCGGCCAGCTTCCAGTTGTCCGGGTTGACCGGCACTACGTCAGCGTGGGCATGGATGCCGATCACTTCCTTCCCGCTGCCAAGCGAGATCTCGTACACCCGGTTGTCGATGTTGCGGAAGGCCAGGCCGAAGCTATCGGCCAATGCCTTGATCCTGTCGGCGATCTTGAGGAATTCAGGGTTTTCGTACTGCGGCGTACCCTCGACATTGAAGGTGGGGATGGCTACCAGTTCACGCAGGGTTTCGGTAGCGGCCTTGCCATACTTGATGCGGGTATACAGGCCGAGCAGGCGGTTGATCTCGTCTTGTTGCCCGGCGGCCAATGGCTTGTTGGCCAGGTAGGCGTCGACGGTTGCCTCGAGGTTGTCGGCCTTGCCCAGGTCGCTGCCTTTGAGCTTGCCGAGGAATTGCTTGAAGTCGCTTGGGTCGCTGCCGTCGAAGGCTTTGACGATAGCTGCGGACTGCTGCTGGGTGAGGTTGGCCTGGGCAGACTGGGTGAACAGGCTGATGCTGGCCAGCAACAGGGTGGTGGCGGTGAGTTTTTTCAACTGCATGGTTGTGCGCATTCCTTCGCCAATCATTGTTATGGGTTACCCGTTCAGAGAACGGGAAGACGCCCACGCTAACATCAATGACCCGTGGCACGGGAGTACCAGAAAGGTGACATGGCGCACAAACGAAAAAGCCCCGGGCTCAGGCCCAGGGCTTTCTTGATATGGCGCACTCGGCGGGATTCGAACCCACGACCCCTGCCTTCGGAGGGCAGTACTCTATCCAGCTGAGCTACGAGTGCAACGCGCACGCATGATACCCATCTGTGTCGTTGACGTCCATCGCCTTGATCTGTAGCTGTTTTTACCGTGTTGGCTGTGCAGATACCTGGGGCCGGATACACGACAATACCGATCGAACTGTCGGCCGGGGTAATACCGGCCGTAACTGGATCCACGTCAATTCCGTCGATTACTCTGCCGATGACGACAGCATCATCGTTTCAGCCCGACGTCAGGGCGTGTGGAAACTGACCGTGACCAGCAGTGAAACGAATTTTGGCTTCGCCCCGAGTCCGGCCGCAGCATCGTCTACCCTTTAGCGGCCATTCTGCGGGTGATTTCAGATGGGCTGTTCAACCATTCGTTCTTTTTTTCGAACAGCCTATTGTCCAACACCCCAGCAGCCGCTTAGCATTCGTTTGAGATTTCAAACGCTCGATGCCCTGCCTTGGGCGCTTTTCAACAATCAACAATTCGGGAAGCCGACATGCAGCTCAAAGACGCTCAGTTGTTCCGCCAGCAAGCCTATATCAATGGTGAGTGGCTGGATGCGGACAACGGCCAGACCATCAAGGTGACCAACCCGGCCACCGGCGAAGTCATCGGTACCGTGCCGAAGATGGGCACCGCGGAAACCCGCCGCGCCATCGAAGCCGCTGACAAGGCCCTGCCGGCCTGGCGTGCCCTGACTGCGAAAGAGCGTTCGGCCAAGCTGCGTCGCTGGTTCGAACTGATGATCGAGAACCAGGACGACCTGGCTCGCCTGATGACCACCGAACAGGGCAAGCCGCTGGCCGAAGCCAAGGGCGAAATCGCCTACGCTGCCTCGTTCATCGAGTGGTTCGCCGAAGAAGCCAAGCGCATCTACGGTGACACCATCCCGGGCCACCAGCCAGACAAGCGCCTGATTGTCATCAAGCAGCCAATCGGCGTTACCGCGGCCATCACCCCGTGGAACTTCCCGGCCGCCATGATCACCCGTAAAGCCGGCCCGGCCCTGGCCGCTGGCTGCACCATGGTTCTCAAGCCTGCTTCGCAAACCCCATACTCCGCTCTGGCCCTGGTTGAGCTGGCCCACCGTGCCGGCATCCCGGCAGGCGTGCTGAGCGTGGTTACCGGCAGCGCCGGCGAAGTTGGCGGCGAACTGACCGGCAACTCCCTGGTACGCAAGCTGTCCTTCACCGGCTCGACCGAAATCGGTCGCCAGCTGATGGAAGAATGCGCCAAGGACATCAAGAAGGTTTCCCTGGAGCTGGGTGGCAACGCCCCGTTCATCGTGTTCGACGACGCCGACCTGGACAAGGCGGTCGAGGGCGCGATCATCTCCAAGTACCGCAACAACGGCCAGACTTGCGTTTGCGCCAACCGTATCTACGTGCAGGACGGCGTCTACGACGCGTTCGCCCAGAAGCTGGCCGCTGCAGTTGCCAAGCTGAAGATCGGTAACGGCCTGGAAGACGGCACCACCACTGGCCCGCTGATCGACGGCAAGGCTGTCGCCAAGGTCCAGGAGCACATCGAGGACGCCGTCAGCAAAGGCGCCAAAGTGCTGTCCGGTGGCAAGCTGATCGAAGGCAACTTCTTCGAACCGACCATCCTGGTAGACGTACCGAAGAGCGCTGCTGTCGCCAAGGAAGAGACTTTCGGCCCACTGGCGCCGCTGTTCCGCTTCAAAGACGAAGCCGAAGTCATCGCCATGTCCAACGACACCGAGTTCGGCCTGGCCTCGTACTTCTACGCCCGTGACATGAGCCGTGTGTTCCGTGTCGCCGAAGCCCTGGAATACGGCATGGTGGGTATCAACACCGGCCTGATCTCCAACGAAGTGGCGCCGTTCGGTGGTATCAAGGCCTCGGGCCTGGGCCGCGAAGGTTCCAAGTACGGTATCGAGGACTACCTCGAAATCAAATACCTGTGCATCAGCGTCTGATCGCACGGTAAAGGCTTTACCTCTGCCAGCGGGGCGCGAGAGCGACGTCTCGCTGGCCTTTTTTACATTGCAGTACCTGGTGGCCAGGGCGCTCACGACAGTCGATCAACGAATACTGTTCGCGAGCACTCCCAGCCACCCCCGAATAAAAGCGCCATTCCTGTCGGCGCAATGAGGGCATTATGAGCAAAACCAACGAATCCTTGATGCAACGTCGTGTAGCTGCCGTCCCACGTGGCGTCGGCCAGATCCACCCGATCTTCGTCGACACCGCGAAGAACTCGACCGTGATCGACGTTGAAGGCCGCGAACTGATCGACTTCGCCGGCGGCATCGCAGTACTGAACACCGGCCACCTGCACCCGAAAGTGGTTGCAGCCGTGCAAGAGCAGCTGACCAAGGTCAGCCACACCTGCTTCCAGGTGCTGGCTTACGAACCCTACGTAGAGCTGTGCGAAAAGATCAACAAGCTGGTCCCAGGCGACTTCGACAAGAAGACCCTGCTGGTCACCACCGGCTCCGAGGCCGTTGAAAACGCCGTCAAGATCGCCCGTGCTGCCACTGGCCGCGCTGGCGTCATCGCCTTCACCGGCGGTTATCACGGCCGTACCATGATGACCCTGGGCCTGACCGGCAAGGTCGTGCCGTACTCCGCTGGCATGGGCCTGATGCCAGGCGGCATCTTCCGCGCCCTGTTCCCGAGCGAACTGCACGGTATCAGCGTTGACGACGCCATTGCCTCGGTCGAGCGCATCTTCAAGAACGACGCCGAGCCGCGCGACATCGCCGCGATCATCCTCGAGCCAGTACAAGGCGAAGGCGGTTTCCTGCCAGCGCCGAAAGAGCTGATGAAACGCCTGCGCGCCCTGTGCGACCAGCACGGCATCCTGCTGATCGCCGACGAAGTACAAACTGGCGCTGGCCGTACCGGTACCTTCTTCGCCATGGAACAGATGGGCGTTGCGCCTGATCTGACCACCTTTGCCAAGTCCATCGCTGGCGGCTTCCCGCTGGCCGGTGTGTGCGGCAAGGCCGAGTACATGGATGCCATCGCTCCAGGCGGCCTGGGCGGCACCTACGCCGGCTCGCCGATCGCTTGCGCCGCGGCCCTGGCCGTGATCGAAGTGTTCGAAGAAGAAAAACTGCTGGACCGCAGCAAGGCTGTGGGTGAGCGCCTGACCGCCGGCCTGCGCGAAATCCAGAAGAAGTACCCGATCATCGGCGACGTCCGTGGTCTGGGCTCGATGATCGCCGTCGAAGTCTTCGAGAAAGGCACTCACACCCCGAACGCTGCTGCTGTTGGCCAGGTTGTCGCCAAGGCCCGCGAAAAGGGTCTGATCCTGCTGTCTTGCGGTACCTACGGCAACGTCCTGCGTATCCTTGTTCCGCTGACCGCCGAAGACGCGCTGCTGGACAAAGGCCTGGCCATCATCGAAGAGTGCTTCGCTGAAATCGCCTGATGTGACGTGCTCCAGAAAAAACCCGCCCAGGCGGGTTTTTTTTATGCCCAGAAAAGCCATGTAGCGCTATGGTTGTCGGAGGACTCGCTTTGGAAGCTGCGACGGACTGTGTGTCAGGGTATTCAGGAGTAGTTGGCGATGAGTGCTGCAGCCCCCACCCCACCAAGCGTACTGATTGTCGAAGGCGATCCTTGGGTACGGGATTTACTCAGCGAGATGCTGCTCAGCGTACGTTGTGATGCCCGCCTGCAGGTATGCACTGACGGCTCGCAGGCACTCAGTGCCTTATCCAACAAGCCTGACCTGATCATCGCCGCCCGTGAGCTGGCCGGTGTCGATGGCCTCGACCTGCTGCGCAAGGTGCGCGCCAAAGGGCCAGGGGTACCGTTCATTCTCATGAGTAACCGCAATGACAGCGCCAGTGTGCGTGAAGCGCTGCCCCTGCACCCCACTGCTTACCTGAGCAAGCCGTTGAATCTGGATAACCTGCGCAAACGCCTGGAAGAGTTGCTGCTGGCCGTTGGCGAGGAGATTGCCTGCCCGGTACCGGCATTGCAGGCGGGTGCCAGCCTGCCGGCCTACCTTGAACAGCGCCGCGCTAGCGCCGATGGTGGGCCGCTGCTGGCAGATGTGCAGCTGGCGATCAAACGGGCGCTCAATCCCCAAGGCCTGAACCTCAGGGCGCTCGAAGAGGAGGTGTGTAACGACCCGCAAGTCACGGCGGTACTGATTGCTGCCGCCAATAGTGCGGCATTGCACCGTGAAGCCCCGGTGCAGACGTTGCTGCAGGCCCTGAACAAGCTTGGCAGTACCCAAAGCATGAACCTGATCCTGGGCATGACCCTCAAGCGCAGCGCACGCCTCAGCGACCCCCTGTTGGCAGAGCACGCAGCCCGTTACTGGGACCTGTCACTGCACACTGCCGAATATGGCCGCACCTTGGCGCGCATGCTCGAACTGGACGAGGGGCGTTGTTATTGCGCGGGCTTGCTGCATTGCCTGGGCGACCTGGCGGTGTTGCGCTGCCTGCAGGAGTGGCGGCTGGCCGGGGGAGACCTGAACGAGCGCAATGTGCAGCAATCGCTGGAGGAGTTTGGTGCGGCATTCGGCTCGGCGCTGCGTACTCGCTGGCGTCTGCCGCTGGCACTGCGCGAGTTGATCGCTGCGATCTACCAGTTGGGTGGTGGAGTTTACTCGCTGGAGATCCTGGCCATGAACCTGGCTGGGCAGTTGTCGCGGCTGCCGGCTGAGCAGGGGCTGGAGAAGGTGGCCAGCGGCAAGACGGCGCGCCTGCTCAAGCTTGGCCTGCCGGAGCTTAGGCGGTTGCGCAAAGTGGAGAGCCCGGAAGTAAAGCCACAGGAAGAACCGCCGGTGGCTGGGGCCGAGGTTTCCAGCTGAGATTCGGGGGCCGCATTGCGACCCTTCGCGGGCTTGCCCGCTCCCACAGGTGTGGCGCCGGGCCCGCGAATACCGGCCAAAGCCGGTGCCCCTGCCGCCTGATCAGCCGCGGACTATCTGATTCTTGCCCTGCCGCTTGGCCCTGTACATTGCCGCATCTGCCCGCGCATAGAGGCTGTCCAGCGTCACATCCTCATCGGTCAGCCCGGTCAGCCCCTGACTCACAGTCACCCCGTACGTCTGCTGCCCATGGCTAAAGCTCAAGAGCTGAATCTGCCGCTGCAAGCGCTCGGCAATCTGCTCCGCGACCTGAGCGTTGCAGCCCGGAAACACCGCAGCAAATTCTTCGCCGCCAATGCGCCCGAACAGGTCGCCCCGGCGTAGCACGGCCTTGCCGCTGTCGGCGATGTGTTGCAGCACCTGGTCGCCTTCCTGGTGGCCATAGCTGTCGTTGATGCGTTTGAAGTCGTCGATATCCAGCAGCAGGAAAGCCAGCGGTGTACCGTCCTCGCGAGCACTGTCGAAGGCTTGCTGAGCACATTCGAAGAAGTGCCTGCGGTTACTGCTCTGGGTCAGCACGTCGGTGGTGGCCAGGCGCTGCAGTTCGCCTTCAAGCTGCTTCTTCTCGGTGATGTCTTCGGCGATACCGACAATGATTACCCGATCACTATCGTGCTGCTGGTTGATGTAGCACTTGTCGCTCAGCCAGCGTATTTGTCCGTCGGCATTGAGGATGCGGTACTCGCGGTCTTCCACCGCACCCTTGAGCAGGACCTGGGCCAGGCTACGTTCGGCGAATTCGAGGTCGTCGGGGTAGATGCTGTCACGCCATTCGTTGTAGTCAGCCAGCACCAGGCTGACCGGGCGGCCGAAGATGCGCTCGTAGGCTGGGCTGACGTACAGCACCTGACGGGTTCCCCAGTCGAAGGCCCAAAGCACTGCATTGACGCTGTCGAGCAACGAGCTGAACAGCTGATCGCGCTCACTCAGGCGGGCAACCTCGCCTTGGGCGTGGAGTAACGCCAGCAAGGTCTGGGCGGCTTCGGGAGGTGGGGTACCCGGAAATATCGTTGGAATGTTCTTGGCCATGTGCACGGAGCAGGTCTCAACGTGAAGGCGTGCGGCCAGCATCCGGCCCGCCACGCAGGCGATATTCCAGATTCGAGTGGAGAGGTCGGGGCTAAGTTCCGAACGGCACGCCCCGCTGAGAGGCGTGCCGATCAACGGCGGTCAGGCGCCGGTCGGGCGTAGCGAGTAAGTCTTGAGTTGTGCTGCGAAGTCGCGCAGTGCCTGGATGCCGCTGGTTTCAGCCTCGTGTACCCAGTCTTTCATGGCCGCCAGCATGTCGTGGCCGTTGGCGCTGGTGCGCGCCCAGATCTGCTGCAGGGCCAGGCGCTTTTCATAGATGGTTTTCAGTGCCTGGCTGTGCGCGAGCATGGACTCGATGCGCACGTGGTGGCGATCTTCCAGCAGGCTGGTTTCGCGCGAGAGCAGCCGTTTGGCACGGCGGAAGCGGTGACGCACCGAGGCGTCGACGCGGGCCAGTTCCTGTTTCACCAGCGGGCCGATCACCAGCTTGCGGTACTGGGCCATGATCTGGAAGCGGTTGTTCAAGATGGCCATGGCGGTGTCCATGTCCAGGCTGGCCTTGCCGGCCACCCGATGGGCGATGGGCGCTACGCGCTGCACCTTGGCCAGACGCAGCAGGCAGAACAGGCGGATCCACGCCCAGCCCATGTCGAACTCCCAGCGCTTGACCGAGAGCTTGGCCGAGTTGGGGTA
This sequence comes from Pseudomonas putida, assembly GCA_041879295.1. NCBI lineage: Bacteria > Pseudomonadati > Pseudomonadota > Gammaproteobacteria > Pseudomonadales > Pseudomonadaceae > Pseudomonas > Pseudomonas putida. Next base: position 264,263 of record CP047152.1, read on the forward strand.
GGTGTGATGGTTATTGTGCAGTTCTTCACCGCCGATGACGATGCCCCATGGCACCAGGTTTGTGGCCGCGTCGCGGCATTCGAAGTTGCGATAGCCCAGGGCATGGCCCAGGCCGTTGACCACACCGGCGGCCCAGAACGGAATCCACATCATCTGCACCGCCCAGATGGTGATGCCTATGGTGCCGAACAGCAGCAGGTCGATCACCGCCATCAGTGCGATACCGCCCAGTTTGTAACGCGAGTACAGGTTGCGCTCGATCCAGTCATCCGGGCAGTTCTTGCCATAGATGCGCAGGGTTTCGGGGTTGCGCGCCTCTTCACGGTACAGCTCGGCACCTTTGCGCAGCACTGTGCCCAGGCCCTTGTACACCGGGCTGTGCGGGTCGTCGGGGGTTTCGCACTTGGCGTGGTGCTTGCGGTGGACGGCGGTCCACTCGCGGGTGTTCTGCGCCGTGGTCAGCCACAGCCAGAAGCGGAAGAAGTGCTTGAGCGCGCCGTTGAGCTCCAGGGCCCGGTGCGCGGAGTAGCGATGCAGGTAGACCGTGACGCTGACAATGGTCACGTGGGTCATCAACAGAGTGATGCCGACCAGTTGCCAGGCCGACAGGTCGAGCAGGCCGTTATACCACATAGGTGCAAATACCCTCGAAATGCAGGGGGAAGGGCTGATTATCCCTTGGCGGGGAAATAAAACCAGTCAACCGTTGAGATAGGAGGTCACGACATGTTTCAGCCTTTATAATGCCCACTCCTTTTTGATGGCCTTTCCCACCCGACATGTCTGTTTCCGTTCGCGACGCCTTGCGCATGGCTGCGCTGTATGTGGTGCTCTCGATCCTCTGGCTTGCGCTGGCGGAGATGATGCTGCACAGCATGACTGACGACCCCTTGGCACTGACCGTGGGGCGGCAGATCAATGTGGTGGTCTGGGTGCTGCTCAGTGCCGTGCTGATCTATGTGTCGCGCGTGCGCCTGCTCAACTTCATCGGCCATGGCGCACGTTTGCGTTGTGAAGACCGTGAACGGCTGCGCATGGCTGCCGCGGTGTTCGACAGTACCCTCGAAGGTGTGCTGGTGACCGACCGCCAGGGCCTTATCGTGCACGTCAATCGTGCCTTCATGCGCATCACCGGCTACCAGCAGGATGAGGTTATCGGCCAGCGCCCGAACAAGTTCAAGTCCGGCCACCATGGCCTGGCCTTCTACCAGGAGGTTTTCGCCACCCTGGCCGAGAAGGGCGAGTGGAGCGGTGAAATCTGGAACCGGCGCAAAAGCGGTGAAATCTACCCGCAGTGGCAGACCATTTGCGCCATTCGCGATGACGAAGGTGAGCTCAGTCATTACGTGGCGGTGTTCAGTGATATCAGCGCCATCAAGCATTCGGAACAGGAACTTGCCTACCTGGCCCACCACGACCCGTTGACCGGCCTGCCCAACCGCCTGCTGTTTACCGACCGGGTAGAGCAGGCATTGGCGGCGGCGCAGGCCAACAAGCGCGGTTGCGCCTTGTTGCTGCTGGACCTGGATCATTTCCAGAGCATAAACGACGGCCTGGGCCATACCATTGGCGACCAGTTGTTGAAGCTGGTGGGCGAGCGTCTGGGCGAGGTGTTGGGTAACGGTATGACCCTGGCGCGCCTGGGCGGCGACGAGTTCGGCGTGCTGGCCGAGAACTGCCAACAGGTCGGCCAGGCGGGCAAGCTGGCGCAGTGCATCATCGAGCGCATGCGTGAGCCGTTTCAGTTCGAGGGCAATCGCCTGTTCATCAGCGCCAGTGTCGGAATCAGCCTGTACCCCAGCGATGCCTTGGGTGCCGAGCAGTTACTGCGCAATGCCGACTCGGCGTTGTACAAGGCCAAAAGCAACGGGCGGGCCTGCTATGCCCTGTACACCGAAGAGCTGACCGCCCATGCACAGCATCGGGTCGAGACCGCCGCTGAATTGCGTCGGGCCCTGGAGCAGGATGAACTGAGGGTGTACTTCCAGCCGGTACACGACCTGGCATCAGGCCGACAGGTCGGGGTCGAGACGCTGGTGCGCTGGCAGCACCCCAGGCGCGGCCTGGTACCGCCGGGTGAGTTCATCCCGATTGCCGAGCGCACCGGCCTGATTGCCGAGATCGATACCTGGGTGCTGCGCCAGGCCTGCCGGCAAATGGTGCAGTGGCAGGCTGAAGGCCGGCAGCTGGCATTTGTGGGGGTGAACATCTCCAGCCGGCTGTTTGGCCAGCACGAACTTTATCAACAGGTAGCCGAAGTGCTGCACGACACCGGCCTGGCCCCGGCCTTGCTGGAGCTTGAAGTGACCGAAAGCGCGGTGATGGAAGACCCTGAGGTGGCGCTTGAGCAACTGCACCGTTTGCGCGAGCTGGGGGTGACCTTGGCCATCGACGACTTTGGCACCGGGTATTCATCACTGCTGCGGCTCAAGCGTTTGCCGGTGCAGAAGTTGAAAATCGACCAAGGGTTTGTAGCTGGGTTGCCAGTGGATGAGGATGACATCGCAATTGTGCGGGTGATCATTGCCTTGGCCCGCAGCATGGGTATGCAGGTGCATGCCGAGGGCATCGAGCAGGCGGAACAGGCCACCTTCCTGTTGCAGGAGGAGTGCCAGCTGGGGCAAGGGTACTGGTTCGGGCGGCCGGTGCCGGCTGAGGATCTGCGCTGGGATTGAGGGTATGTATGGCGCGAGTCGTGCAGCGCCTTTGAGACCGAGCGCCGCCCGCGCGGCACATCGCGAGCTGCGCTCGCTCTTACGTTTGTTGCGGGCCAATCATTCCTGCGGGATTTGCGCGCGCCCCACCCCTTGGCGCATGCCGCGATATCGTGTCGTACAAACAAGGCGGTCGCGCGCGCCTGTCACAGGCATAACTGGCCCGAAACAAACGTAGGAGCGAGCGCAGCTCGCGATGCGCCGCGCGGGCGGCGCTGGATTTACGCCCCAATAAATTTCCCAGGTCATGCGCATCGCTTGTTCAAACCCTTCGCCAGGCGGTCCCCGCCCAACTGGATCAACGCCACTAACGCTACCAGCATGGCGATCACGGTCAGCATGATCTGGCTGTCGAAACGCTGGTAGCCATACCGATAGGCGATATCCCCCAGCCCGCCGGCACCAATCGCCCCGGCCATCGCCGACGAGTTGATCAAGGTCACCAAGGTAATGGTGAAGCCCCCGACGATCCCCGGCAGCGCCTCGGGCAACAGTACATGCCAGACGATGTGCCAGCGCCGGCAGCCCATGGCCTGTGCGGCTTCCACCAGGCCATGGTCGACTTCACGCAGGCTCACCTCGGCAATCCGCGCAAAGAACGGTGTGGCGGCAATGGTCAGCGGCACCACTGCCGCCCACACGCCATAAGTGGTACCCACCACCAGGCGGGTGAAAGGAATCAGCGCAACCATCAGGATCAGAAACGGAATCGAGCGGAACAGGTTGACGAAGGCGCCCAGCACCCGGTTCAGCAGCGGCGCCTCGAAGATCCCACCCTTGTCGCTGGTGACCAGCAGTACCGCCATGGGTACACCCACCAGCAGGGCGATCAGTGACGAAACCCCAACCATCAGCAGCGTATCAAGCAAGCCTTCCAGCAGGCGATCAAACCACATGGCCCAATACCTCCACGTTTTCGGCCCAACGGCGGGCACGTTCCAGCAATTGATGGGTGTCGTGCGGCGAGTGTTGCACCGAGAGGATGAGTTGCCCCAAGGCATGTTCGCCGATGGTTTCCACGCCGCCCTGCAGCAGACGCACACGCCCGCCCAGGTCGTTGAACAGGGCAGACAGCTCTGGCTCGCCAAGCACGGTCAGTTTCAGCACCACGGCGCTGTTGCGGCCCGCCGCGCTGGCCTGGAGGCTGGCTTGCAGTGCGGCAGGTAGCTTGGCCTGCAAAGGGGCGAGCAGGGTGCGGGTGACCTCGTGACGGGGTGAACCAAACACCCGCCAGACCTCGCCCTGCTCGACCACTGCGCCGCGTTCCAGCACCACTACCCGGTGGCAGATGTCGCGAATCACTGCCATTTCGTGGGTGATCAGCACGATGGTCAGGCCCAGGCGCTGGTTGATATCGCGCAGCAGCTCCAGGATCGAGGCGGTGGTTTCCGGGTCCAGCGCCGAGGTGGCCTCGTCGCACAGCAGGATCTCGGGGGTGTGCACCAGTGCCCGGGCAATGCCCACGCGCTGTTTCTGCCCGCCGGACAGTTGCGCCGGGTACACGTGATGTTTTTCCTGCAGGCCGACCAGTTCCAGCAACTCGCGCACCTTGTGCTGGCGTTCGGCTTTTGCCACGCCGGCGACTTTCAACGGCAACTCGACGTTCTGCCACACGGTCTTGGCCGACATCAGGTTGAAGTGCTGGAAGATCATGCCGATGCGCCGGCGCAGGGCCACAAGCTGGTCCTCATCGAAAGGCGCGATATCCACCTGGTCGATCAATACGCGGCCCTGGCTGGGTTGCTCCAGGCGATTGATGGTGCGCAGCAGTGATGACTTACCGGCGCCGCTGCGGCCGATGATGCCGAAGATCTCGCCATGGCGGATGTTCAAGTCGATGCCTTGCAAGGCCGGTTGCGCCTGGCCCGGGTAGGTCTTGCCCAGGCCGATGAAGCGCACGTGGGCTTCATTGATCTCGGGGCGCAGGGCCTGTTCCCTGGCCAATGGCGGCAGTGCTTGGGGTGTGGGCGCTCTGAGCGCGCTGGCCTGGCTCATGTCAGCCTTCCCAGCCGGCTTGGTAGAGCTTGCCGTGAGCTTTGTTCAACGCAGCGCGCACCACTGGCGAATGCTGGTAGATGTCGACGAACTTGGCCAGGCGTGGGTCGTCCTTGCTTTGCGGGCGAATGACGAACTGGATCACGTATTCCTTGTTTTCCAGCCCGTCGAACAGCAATGCCGAGGTGGCATCGAAAGTGTTGGCCAAGCGGATGTAGGCCGGGTAACCCTGCACCAGGTCGGTGTCGTCGTAGGCACGTACCAGTTGCACCGCTTCGACCTGAAGGATCTTCAGCCTTTTCGGGTTGGCGACGATGTCGTCCTCGGTGGCCTTGTAGCCAACGCCTGGCTTCAGGGTGATCAACCCGGCCTTGGCCAGCAGCAGCAGACCACGGCCGCTGTTGATCGGGTCGTTGGCGATGGCCACGCTGGCGCCTTCGGGCAGCTCAGCAAAGCTTTTGTACTTTTTCGAGTACAGGCCAACGTTGTTGATGATGCCCGGGGCGTAAGGCACGAGGTTGAAGCCTGCAGCAGCCTTGGCGTTTTCCAGGAACGGGATATGCTGGAAGTAGTTCACGTCGATGTCGCCGCTGTTGAGGCTGACATTGGGCGCAATCCAGTCGCTGAACTCGACCAGCTTCACTTCCAGGCCTCGCTTGTGGGCTTCTTCCACCGCGGCTTCCAGCGGAATGGCAAAGGCCGAGGTGGTGCCGATCTTCAACGGCTCGGCAGCAAGGGCACCGGCGCACAGGCCGAGGGAGATGGCAATGGCCGCGACGGGCCGGAACAGTTTCTCAAGCATGGTGCAGCGCTCCAGTCGAGGCAGGGATAAAGCGGTAAGCCGAGCCAGGGTGGTCGGCGGGTAAGTGCGGGTGGTCGGTATGGAACAGTTTTTCGCGCAGGGTGCCTTCGGTGTAGGCCGTCTTGTAGCGGCCACGCTGCTGAAGTTGCGGGATGACCAGCTCGATGAAGTCCTCGAAGCTCTCCGGGGTGACGGTGCGGGTCAGGTTGAAACCGTCCAGGCCGGTTTCATCGATCCACGCGATCAACTGCTTGGCCACCTGTTCAGGCGCGCCGACCAGGGTTACGTAGCGGCCGCCCAGGGCGTGCTGCTGCAACAGGCGCCGGCGGGTCCAGGCGCTGTCTTGCAACTGGCGCGTGGCTGACTGGATGGCGTTGCCCTGGCTGAAGGCAATGGGTTGGTCCAGTTCATAGGCGGCGAAGTCGATGCCCGTGGACGCGGCGAAGTGCGCGACCCCCGCTTCGGCGCTGGCGTGGCGCAGGTACTCGGCATGTTTGGCCTGGGCCAGTTGCTCGGTGGCCGCGACGATCACCGTGATGCCCATGAACACCTTGACCGCCTGCGGGTAGCGGCCGGCGGCCTGGGCGGCCGCGCGAACCTTGTCGACCTGGGCGCGGGTGGCTGCCTTGTCCTGGCCACTGATGAACACGCATTCGGCATGGTTGCCGGCGAAGGCCAGGCCACGCGGCGAGCTGCCGGCCTGGAACAGCACCGGGGTGCGCTGCGGTGAGGGCTCGCACAGGTGGTAGCCTTCGACCTTGTAGAACTCGCCCTGGTGCTGAACCTTGCGCACCTTGTCGGGCGTGGCATAGACGCGATGCTGGCGGTCGGCGACCACTGCGTCATCGGCCCAGCTGCCTTCCAGCAGCTTGTACAACACCTGCAGGTATTCATCGGCCTGGTCGTAGCGGCGATCATGCGCCGGTTGCTGCGCCAGCCCCATGGCCCGGGCGGCGCTGTCGAGGTAGCCGGTAACGATGTTCCAGCCCACCCGGCCATTGCTCAGGTGGTCGAGTGTGGAAAGTCGTCGGGCGAACAGGTACGGCGCCTCGTAGGTGAGGTTGGCGGTAAGGCCAAAACCCAGGTGACGAGTGACCGCAGCCATGGCGGAGACCAGCAGCAGCGGGTCGTTGACCGGCAACTGGATCGACTCCTTGAGGGTGACGTCCAGTGACTGGCCATAGATGTCGTAGGTACCGACGATGTCGGCAATGAAAAGCCCGTCGAACAGACCGCGCTCCAGCAGGCGTGCCAGGTTGGTCCAGTAGTCCAGGGTCTTGTACTGGGTTGAAGTGTCCCGTGGGTGGGTCCACAGGCCGTGGTTGATGTGCCCGATGCAGTTCATGTTGAAGGCATTGAGCAGAATCTGCTTGGCCATCAGATGGTCCCCCGGCGCGGCGGGTTGGCATCGTTGAGGTAGTAGTTGCCGATGGCGTGGTACTTCCAGCGCACCGGGTCGTGCAGGGTGTGCACGCGAGCGTTGCGCCAGTGGCGGTCGAGGTTGTGTTCGGCCAATGTTGCCTGGCTGCCGCCCAGTTCGAACAGGGTGGTACCGGCTGCGAGGGAAATTTCGGTGCTGATGGCACGTGCTTCGGCCACGGCAATGGAGGCGGCGGCAACGTTGTCGGCAGTGCTGTCGTCGCGGGCGCGGTCGAGGTATTCGCCGGCGCGCTCCAGCAGGGCTTCGGCCGCATGCAAGCGGATCGCCAGATGGCCGAAGCTTTTCAGCGTCAGCGGGTCATCCGTGGCGTTGTCCAGGCCGGAGTCGACCCACGGACGGCTGCGGGTGCGCACGAAGTGCAGGGCATCTTCATAGGCGGCGCGGGCAATGCCAGTATCGATGGCGGCATGGAGGATCTGCGCCAGCGGGCCGACCGGGGTGGGGCGCTCGAAGGCGCTCTGGAACGGCACCACGTCGGCTGCGCTGACGTACACGTTGTCGAACACCACCGAACCGCTGCCGGTGGTGCGCTGGCCGAAGCCGCTCCAGTCGTCGATCACCTGCAGGCCCTGGCTGTCGGCCGGGACGAAGGCCAACTGTTGTATGCCTTGTTCATCCACGACCGAGGTTGGAATGCGCTGGGCATAGATGGCGCCTGTGGAATAGAACTTGCGCCCGTTGATGCGGAAACCGTCGCCGTCACGGCTCAGGCGGGTGGTGCGCTCGTGGGCGGTCTTGGTGCCCAGCTCGGCCAGGGCATTGCCGAAACGGCGGCCGGCCAGTACCTCGGCGTACAGGCGCTGCTTCTGTTCGGGGCTGCCGTTTATCCGCAGCACTTCCAGACCGTAGAAATGATTCTGCGGAATCTGCCCGAGCGAACCGTCGGCCTGTGCGATACGGGCGATGACCTTGACCAGGGTGACGTTGGACACGCCGGCACCGCCGAAGGCTTTGGGCACGCTGATGGCCCACAGGCCGGAGCGGGTGAACAGCTCGAGTTCGGCGAGCGGCAAGCGGCGCTCGCGGTCGCGCAAGGCGCTGTCGCGGCGCAGTTGCTGGGCGATGTCTTCGGCGACGGCCAGAGCTTGGGCGTCGCTAGTGATGATAGCGATTGTCATGGGGTTCTCCGGGGGCCACTTTGCGGCCCTTCGCGGGCTTGCCCGCTCCCACAGGTGTAGTGATGCCAGTTCAGGCGGTGGCAATCCTGTGGGAGCGGGCAAGCCCGCGAAGGGCTGCGCAGCAGCCCCAAAGGCAGCAAATCAGATCCAGGAATGCCGTGCAGGCAGGGTGCCGTTAAGGTGGTAAGCGCCGACCGCGTGGTACTTCCAGCGCACCGGGTCGTGCAGGGTGTGCACCCGGGCATTTCGCCAGTGGCGGTCGAGGTTGAACTCGGCAAGGGTGGCGCGGCTGCCGGCCAGCTCGAACAGCTTCTCGCTGGCCTGCAGGGCAATTTCGGTAGTCAGCACCTTGGCCTCGGCCACTGCAATCGAGGCCCGTGCCGCGCTGGCTGCGTCGATAGGCGCAGCATTGACTTCGTCGAGTACCCGAGCAGCTTTGCGCAGCAGCGCTTCGGCGGCGTGCAGCTCGAGTTTCAGGCGGCCGATGTCGGCAATTACATAAGGGTCGTCACTGGCACGGTCGACGTTGGCTTCAATCCACGGCCGGGACTTTTCGCGCACGAACGTGATCGCATCATCGATAGCCGCTTCGGCGATGCCGGCGTCGATCGCCGCCTGGATCAGCTGCGAAGCGGCGCCCTGAATGTTGGGGATATCGCGCTGGCGCCAGTTGTCGATCACCAGTTCCGCGTCAACCGGCACCTGGTCCAGCAGCACGGTACCACTGGCGGTGGTGCGCTGGCCGAACCCGGACCAGTCATCGACAATACGCAACCCCGGGCTTCCCCGGCGCACGAATGCCAAGCGCTGGCGGCCTTCGTCGTCGAGGGCCTTTACCGTCACCCAATGGGCGAACAAGGCACCGGTGGAGTAGAACTTCTCGCCGCTTAAGCTATAGCTGTCGCCGGCGGGCGTGATTCGGGCCTTGAGGGTAAGGGTGTCTTTGGTGCCGCGCTCAGGCCCGGCGTTGCCGATGCGCCAGCCGTCGAGCACGCTGCGGAAGATCAGCGCTTGTTGCGCCTCGCTGGCCGTCAGGCGCAGCAGTTGCAGCATGCCGAACTGGTTCTGCGGGATCTGCCCCAGGGCGGGGTCGGCGGCGCTGATCAGGCGGAACACCTCGGCGACGGTTTCGAACGACACGTCGGGGCCACCGTAGGCCTTGGGTACGCTGATGCTGCCCAGACCGCTGCGGGTAAACAGTTCGATTTCGGCCCAGGGCAGTTTGCGTTGCTGGTCGCGACGGGCCGCTTGCTCACGGGCGACCTCGGCCAGTTCGCGGGCCGCTTGCAGGGCTTCGGCGTCGTTGCGCAGTACCTTGGCCGGCAGCAGCGGGGGCGAGCTGTCCAGATCGCTATGGGATTGGGTGTTGGCTTGGCTGGGCATCAGTGCCGCTCCTTGGCTGCACTCAATGCCCTGGCGTTACGCACTGGGGTGATTGTGATCCTGACCATTCCTGACCTCACAAAATAGTTATGTCGCTACAGCTGATCGCGACAGACGTGTGCTGGTCCGGTGGTCCGGTTTATATACCCTAATGATTTATAAAAATTTTATGAACTAACTTTTTGGAATATTTATAGAAGGGGGGATTTATTACGGGCGTGCCGGCCTCTTCGCGGGTAAACCCGCTCCTACAGATGCCTCAAGATCTGTGCATTCACTGTAGGAGCGGGTTTACCCGCGAAAGGGCCGGAACAGGTTTACTCGGAGGCCGCAGTCCCGAGGAACTTGCGCAGGAACTGCCGCGTGCGCTCTTCCTTCGGCGCTGCAAACAGCGCCTTGGCCTCGCCCTGCTCCACGATCACGCCCTTGTCGAAGAAGATCACCCGGTTCGCCACATCGCGGGCAAAGCTCATCTCGTGGGTGACGATGATCATGGTGCGCTTTTCTTCGGCCAGGCCGCGGATGGTCGCCAACACTTCACCGACCAGCTCCGGGTCCAGCGCCGAGGTCGGCTCGTCGAACAGGATTACCTCCGGTTCCATGGCCAGGGCGCGGGCGATGGCCACCCGTTGCTGCTGGCCGCCGGATAGGCGCCGTGGGTAGGCGTCTTCCTTGCCCGCCAGGCCGACTTTGGCCAGCAGGCGCCGGCCAAGCTCGATGGCCTGCTCGCGAGGCGTTTTCTTGACGACCACCGGCCCCTCGATCACGTTCTCCAGGGCGGTGCGGTGGGGGAACAGGTTGAAGTTCTGGAACACGAACCCGGCCTGCTGGCGCAAACGGCGAATCGCACTCTGCTGCCCGCCCAAAGGGCGGTTGGCATCGATGCTGATGGCGCCGATCTGGATCTGCCCGGCATCGGGGGTTTCCAGCAGGTTCAGGCAGCGCAGGAACGTGGTTTTGCCCGAACCACTGGGGCCGATGATGGCCACTACTTCACCGGGCTGCACGGTCAGGTCGATACCGTTGAGCACGGTCTGGCCCTTGAACCGCTTGGTCAGGCCTTTGACTTCAATCATGCTCAATGCTCCTGGTCATGCTGGTTGACCCGCGCTTCCATGCGGTTCTGGAAGTGCGCAAGGATGCTGCACAGCACCCAGTAGATGACCGCGACCGCCACGTACATGGTGAACACTTCGAACGTGCGCGCAGTAATCAACTGGGCTTGGCGGAACAGCTCGGGCACCTGGATGGTGGCGGCCAAGGCGGTGTCCTTTACCAGCGAGATGAAGCTGTTGCCCAACGGAGGCAACGCGGTGCGCAAGGCCTGCGGCAGGATCGCCCGGCGCATGGCTTGCACGCGGGTCATGCCGATGCTGGCGGCTGCTTCCCACTGGCCGCGGTCGATCGAGGAAATGGCTGCGCGCAGGATCTCGCAGATGTAGGCCGCCATGTTCAGCGACAGGCCGATCAGCGAAGCGGGGATCGGGTCGAGCTCGATGCCGATTTGCGGCATGCCGAAATAGATGACGAACAGCTGCACCAGCAGCGGCGTGCCGCGGAAGAACGACACGTAGACCCGCGCCAGCCAGTTCAGCGGCAGGATCTTCGACAGCCGCATCAGCGCCAGGGCAAAGCCCAGCACCAGACCGAAGAACATGCCGCCGACACTGAGCAGCACTGTATAACCCGCGCCCTTCAGCAGGAAGGGCGCGGAGTCGACAACGAGTTGCAGGCTTTCAGCGATCATTTGGTGACATCGGCACCGAAGTACTTCTCGGACAGCTTGGCCAGCGTGCCATCAGCTTTGAGCTTGTCGATGGCCTTGTTGATGGCTGCCAACAGTTCCGGCTCACCCTTGCGCATGGCCACGCCGCTTTCCAGGCGCGAGAAGGCATCGCCGGCAAGTTCGGTGTCCTTGGCTTTTTGCGCGTATTCCAGCGCGGCCAGGCGGTCGATCAGAATGGCGTCGATACGGCCGTTGCGCAAGTCGGCGAACTTGCTTGGGTCGTCCTCATAGGTGCGCACATCGGCTTGCGGCACGTCCTTTTTCACCCACTGCTCGTAATTGGTGCCAAGGCCTACGCCGACCTTTTTACCGGCCAGGTCCTGTGCGCCCTTGATGTTCAGCTGCTCGGCTTTCTTCTTCAGGATCAGTGCCTGGATGCCGGAGACAGTGTAGGGCTCTGAGAAGTCGTACTTTTTCTTGCGCTCTTCGGAAATGGTCACCTGATTGACCACTACATCCAGGCGCTTGGATTCCAGCGCGGCGAGGATGCCGTCCCACTTGGTCGGCTGGATCTTGGCCTTGACCCCCAGCTCCTTGGCCAGCAGCTCGGACAGTTCCACTTCGAAGCCGGTCAGTTTGCCGTTTTCGTCCTGGAAGCTGAATGGCGGGTAGGTGCCCTCTAGACCGACGTTGATGACGCCTTTTTCCTGGATGGTCTTCAATTGCTCGCCGGCGAACGCCTGGCTGAGCAGGCCGGCACCCAGCAGGAGGGCCAGGCTGGCGTTGAGTAGCGGTTTGGCGAATTTCGACATTTCAGAGCCCCGCGCTTGTTGTCTAGGTAGTGAGGTGGCGACTATAGGGTTGGCTGATTAGGCCGGGAAATACTAAAAAATAACTTTAATATTCCTTTTTTGATTTGCGCCAGGTGCTGGCTGCTTTGAGGGTAGGCGACGATACCCACTCCGTCATCGCGGCTTATGCCTGACTTAGTGCAGGATGGAATAAAGCGTTGTTTTTTCCAAGCCTCGGATTTGCCGTAAAGTGGATTGCAGCAGGCAGGTTCGGCCTTTTCGCGGGCCTGGCAACAAAATCAGATGGCCTATACGGCAGGAGAATCCCGTGAGCGAACAACCTTCATCCGCGCATTGGCAGTTGCAGAGCATTGTCACTGGCCTGCGCGGCGCCCGTGAGCAATGGCGCACCCGTAATGGCCGCAGCATCGGTGAGCAGGGCGGGCGCGAGCTGCCGTCGCGCGAAGCGATGCGACAGATTCTGGAACAACTTTGCGGCGCGCTGTTCCCCATGCGGCTGGGACCAGTCGACCTGCGCGAAGAAAGTGAAGACTTCTACGTCGGCCATACCCTGGATGCCGCGCTGACCGCCTTGCTGGCCCAGGCTCGTCTTGAACTTCGCTATGCGGCACGACAGAGCAAGGCTGAGCTGGCTGGCGTCGACGCCCGTGCGCTGAGCCTGATCCAGGGCTTTGCCGCTGCGCTGCCGGAACTGCGCGTACTGCTCGACACCGATGTACTGGCCGCCTACCACGGCGACCCGGCTGCGCGCAGCGTCGATGAAGTGCTGCTGTGCTACCCGGGCATCCTGGCGATCATCCACCACCGGCTGGCGCACCACCTGTACCAAGCCGGCCTGCCGTTGCTGGCGCGGATCAGTTCGGAGCTGGCGCATTCGGCCACCGGCATCGACATCCACCCGGGGGCGCAGATCGGCCCGAGCTTCTTCATTGATCACGGCACTGGTGTGGTCATTGGTGAAACCGCGATCATCGGCGAGCGCGTGCGCATCTACCAGGCGGTGACTCTGGGTGCCAAGCGTTTCCCCAGCGATGAGTCGGGGACTCTGCACAAAGGCCTGCCGCGTCACCCGATCGTCGAGGACGATGTGGTGATCTATGCAGGGGCCACGGTGCTGGGGCGTATCACCATCGGCAAGGGTTCGACCATTGGCGGTAATGTGTGGCTGACTCGCAGTGTGCCGGCTGAAAGCAACATTACTCAGGCCAACCTGCAGCTGGATTGCCAGGACAAGAACTGATCCCGCATTGAAATTGCCTGTGCCGGCCTCTTCGCGGACAAGCCCGCGCCTACACGGAACGTACCAAATGTAGATGCGGGTTTACCCCGCGAAGAGACCGGAACAGGACGACCCAATCAGCGCCCCAATTCGCATTGAAATCCGATCCATGTTTAACTTGAACGCTTGTTCAATGAAAAAACGCTGGTCCGCTGCCGGTGTTCAACAGGAGGATTCCTTTGCTGAACCCGTTCATTCCGAACCTCACGTCATTCGACGAGGTGCACGCCCGATGAGTGCACCGAACCCTTCCCTTTCCAATGGCAAGATCCGCATGAACCCCCCGGTGTTCTACTTTGCGGCAAGTTTCATCCTCATCTTTGGCCTGGTAGTCATCTCCAATCCGCAAGCCGCAGGTGACTGGTTGCTGGCGGCGCAGAACTGGGCGGCCAACACGGTCGGCTGGTATTACATGCTGGCGATGACGCTGTACCTGGTCTTCGTGGTGGTCACCGCCTTGTCTGGCTACGGCAAGATCAAACTCGGTGCCGACCACGACGAACCCGAGTTCAGCTACCTGTCGTGGGCCGGCATGCTGTTCGCCGCCGGCATCAGCATCACGCTGTTCTTCTTCTGTGTCTCCGAACCGCTCACCCACATGCTGCAACCGCCCCAAGGCGAAGCAGGCACGGTCGAGGCCGGGCGCCAGGCGATGCAGATCTTGTTCCTGCACTGGGGCCTGCATGGCTGGGGCGTGTTCGCCTTCGTCGGCATGGCATTGGCCTATTTCGCCTACCGGCACAACCTGCCACTGGCCCTGCGTTCGGCGCTGTACCCGTTGATTGGCAAGCGCATCAACGGCCCGATCGGCTATGCGGTGGACGGCTTCGGCATCATCGCCACGGTGTTCGGCCTGGGTGCCGACATGGGCTTTGGGGTGCTGCATCTGAACGCCGGTCTGGACTACCTGTTCGGCATCAGCCACAGCCAGTGGGTGCAGGTGATCCTCATCACCCTGATGATGGGCGCGGCTGTGGCCGTCGCCGTGGCCGGGGTGGAGAAGGGCGTGCGGGTGATGAGCGATATCAACCTGTTCCTGGCCTGTGCGCTGCTGCTGTTCGTGCTGTTTGCCGGTCCTACCCAGCACCTGTTCAACACGCTGATCCAGAACCTGGGCGACTACCTGGGGGCGTTGCCGCGCAAAAGCTTCGACGTGTATGCCTATGGTGAAAACCGTGGCTGGCTGGGCGGCTGGACCGTGTTCTACTGGGCCTGGTGGATTGCCTGGGCGCCGTTCGTGGGCCTGTTCATCGCCCGCATTTCCCGGGGCCGCACCATTCGCGAGTTCGTCTTTGGCGTGTTGCTGATCCCGCTGGGCTTCACCCTGGCGTGGATGTCTATCTTCGGCAACAGCGCCCTGGACCAGGTGATCAACCACGGCATGACCGCGCTGGGCCAATCGGCGCTGGATAACCCGTCGATGAGCCTGTACCTGCTGCTGGAAACCTACCCCTGGAGCAAGGCGGTAATCGCCACCACGGTGTTCATCAGCTTCGTGTTCTTCGTCACCTCGGCCGACTCGGGTACCGTGGTGCTGTCGACCTTGTCGGCCAAGGGTGGGGGAGCTGATGAGGATGGGCCGAACTGGCTGCGTATCTTCTGGGGGGCGATGACTGCGCTGATCACTAGTGCGCTGTTGTTCGCTGGCAGCATCGATTCGCTGAAGTCGGCAGTGGTACTGACTTCGCTGCCGTTCTCGCTGATTCTGCTGTGCATGATGTGGGGGCTGCACAAGGCGTTCTACCTGGAGTCGCAACGGCAGATCGCGCAGATGCACTCGCTGGCCCCGTTCGCCCAGTCACGCCGGGGGCGTGGCGGCTGGCGCCATCGCCTGAGTCAGGCGGTGCACTTCCCGTCGCGTGATGAGGTGTACCGCTTCATGGATGATGTGGTGCGCCCGGCGATTGCCGATGTGCGTGAAGTGTTCGAGCAGAAAGGCCTGGTACTGATCACCCAGGACGACCCTAGCCATGACAACGTCAGCCTGAAGATTGGCCATGGCGAGGAACAGCCGTTCATTTACCAGGTGCAGATGCGTGGCTATTTCACGCCATCATTCGCCTTGGGGGGGCTGGGTACGCAGGAGTTGAAGAACCGTCGCTATTACCGGGCGGAGGTGCACCTGAGCGAAGGCAGCCAGAACTATGACCTGGTGGGCTATAGCAAAGAGCAGATCATCAACGACATCCTCGACCAGTACGAGCGGCACATGCAGTACCTGCATTTGGTCCGCTAGACCGACGGGGCCGCTCTGCGGCCCATTCACAGCACAAGGCTGCACATGCAGGTCCATGCTGCAGGGCTGTCGTGCGTCGCGGTCAACCCATCCCGCATTCCACGTCGCAATGCCGCTGGCCTACAGGGGATCGCCTCCGTAGGTCAGCCACTCCCGCGCTAATCAAGAACGAAACTCATTAGGCTATAAGCAAACGTTTGCTTATAGCTAAAAGCTATTATTCGTTGCGATTCTATAGTGACCGGAAGTAAAAATTTCTAACATATTCCTTAAAAATCTTACAAATTCATAAAACGGTCATTTTGGTTTTATAGGATTGTCATTATCCTGTAGCGCAGGTGGCGTCTTAGACCAAAGTCGCGAAACGTTTAGAAACGATTGACTTAATGGTCACGCTTTGGGACTAAATCGCCCATCCCGGTGAGCGGGGCATCAGACCCCTCCGCCAGAGATACACAAAAATTAGAACGTAGAGGAGCAAAACATGTACAAATCCAGCCTAGCTCTGGCCGTGGCACTGGGGGTTCTCGCCCAGCAAGCAGGCGCTGCCGGTTTCGTTGAGGACAGCAAGCTGTCGCTCAGCTCGCGCACCATGTACTTCAACAATGACAACCGTGACGGCGGGGCTGACAACCGCGAATCGGGTCAGGGCTTCAAGCTCGACTACCTGTCCGGTTTCACTGAAGGCACCGTTGGTTTCGGTGTAGACGTCCAGGCCCTGTGGGGTATTCATCTGGATGGCGGCCGCGGCAAACACCCTGACAACAGCTCCTTCTTCCCAAGTGACACCGACCGCTCGGCTGTAAGCCAGTGGGCCCGCGTGGGTGGTAACGCCAAGGCGCGTTTCTCGAAGACCGAAGTTCACTATGGTAGCGCTCTGGCGCCGAACCTGCCGATTCTGGTCTCCAACGATGGCCGCCTCCTGCCGCAGACCTTCGAGGGTGGCACTATCCAGTCGAAGGAAATCGACAACCTGACCATCAACGCCGGTCAACTGACCCATGCCATGGGCCGTGCTTCGAGCAACCGTACCGGCCTTTCGGTCAACGGCGCCACTGCCGATAGCAACAAGTTCATCTACGGCGGTCTGGACTACAAGCTCACCCCTGACTTGACGCTGCAGTACTACTACTCGAACCTGAAGGACTTCTACAAACAGCACTTCCTGGGTGCGACCCACGTTTTCAAGATTGCTGATGATCAGTCCTTCAAAACCGACCTGCGCTACTTCGATAGCAGCAGCGATGGCAAGAACGGCGGACCAGGAGCGTATAACTTCAATAACAACGGCGGTTACGAGAAAAATGACGGCAAGGTCGATAACAAGACCTGGTCCGCAATGTTTACGTACACCTTGGGTGGTCATTCGCTGATGTTGGGCCATCAACAAGTCAGCGACGACGGTGGCTTTGTCTGGCTGAACCAGGGCTCGGTCCGCGATGGCAACAACCGTCCGGAAGGCGCCGGCGGCTCCAGCTTCTACCTGTTCACCGACAGCATGATCAACCAGTTCGCCAAGGCTGGTGAAAACACCACCTTCGGTCAGTACGCCTACGACTTCGCTCGCCTGGGCGTGCCGGGCCTGAAAGCGTCGGTTTCCTACCTGAAAGGTGAAGATGGCAAAAACGCCGTTGGCGGCGGCCACTTCAGCGAGTGGGAACGTGACGCCCGTGTCGACTACGTTATCCAGGACGGCACCTTCAAGGGCCTGGGCGCCAGCCTGCGTCACGGCGTCTACCGTGGCACCGGCACCAGCTCGCTGGCTGACCAGGACCAGACCCGCCTGATCTTCAACTACACTTACAACTTCCTGTAAGCCGTAGCTGAACAAGAAGCCTCGCCTGATGCGAGGCTTTTTTATGTCTGCAGATTTTTATGATTTTTGGTTATAAATAAATTGTTATTTATTCCTTTTGTTCTTGGTCGATTGCAGGCACATTGAATCCCTAAGGTACAGAACCCAGCCCAGGAGCCGCAGCCCATGAGCCTCAAACTCGGCGATATCGCCCCCGATTTCGAACAGGATTCCAGCGAAGGCAAGATCCGCTTCCACGAGTGGCTGGGCAACAGCTGGGGGGTGTTGTTCTCCCACCCGGCCGACTTCACCCCGGTGTGCACCACCGAGTTGGGCCTGACCGCCAAGCTCAAGGACGAATTTGCCAAGCGCGGGGTCAAGGCCATCGCCCTGTCGGTGGACCCGGTCGACTCGCATCACAAGTGGATCGATGACATCAACGAAACACAGAATACCGTGGTCAACTTCCCGATCATCGCCGATGCCGACCGCAAAGTGTCCGACCTGTACGACCTGATCCACCCGAACGCCAGCGACACCCTGACCGTGCGCTCGCTGTTCATCATCGACCCGAACAAGAAGGTGCGCCTGACCATCACCTATCCGGCCAGTACCGGGCGCAACTTCAATGAAATTTTGCGGGTGATCGACTCGCTGCAACTGACCGACAACCACAAGGTCGCCACACCAGGTAACTGGCAGGACGGCGACGAGGTGGTGATCGTGCCTTCGCTCAAGGATGAGGAGGAGATCAAGCAGCGCTTCCCCAAAGGTTACCGGGCGGTCAAACCCTATCTGCGCCTGACCCCTCAGCCCAATCGTTAATGGATTCCTCGTTGCATTGCTCTTAGCCAAGCAGGGATTTTCGGGCCGTTTCGACGGCCCTTTTTTATGCTTGTAAAAAACCTGTGGGAGCGGGCGCGCCCGCGAATAAGCCCTCGTGAATAAAGACAATAATGGAATAAGCAAATGAATAAATATGATTTCTAGATATATGAAGCGGCTGTTAATGTTACCTCCAACAGAACACAAGGAAGCGCAGCAATGCTGGTCGTCTCAATCGGTGGTAGCCCAAGTCTCCGTTCACGTTCCGGCGTGCTGCTCGAGCGTTCGCGCCAGTGGCTGCAGGACCGTGGCGTTGAAGTGGTGACCTTCCACGTGCGTGACTTCCCCGCCGAAGACCTGTTGCATGCCCGTTTCGATAGCCCCCAAGTGCAACACTTCCAGCAGTTGGTGGCCCAGGCGGATGGCCTGATCGTTTCTACCCCTGTCTACAAAGCATCGTTTGCCGGTGCACTGAAGACATTGCTCGACCTGCTGCCCGAACGCGCACTGACCCACAAGATCGTGTTGCCAATCGCCACTGGCGGCAGCATCGCCCACATGCTGGCGGTGGATTACGCATTGAAGCCGGTGCTGTCGGCACTCAAGGCACAAGAGACCCTGCAAGGGATCTTTGCCGACGATAGCCAGGTGGCTTACGCAGAAGGTACAAAGCCCGCCCAATTGGTACAGGTGCTGGAAGAGCGCCTGCAGGACTCGCTGGAAACCTTCCACGCGGCCTTGGCCCGTCGGCCGAACCCCGTGGCGCCCGGCGTACTGAATGAACGTCTGATCAGCGCTCGCTGGAGCATCTAACGGCATTACCCGCTTCACCACCTTACTCGCCCGTTAACGAGGCAAGCAGGTGCAACCCGAACCCCATTCGCACAGGAGAGCGCCATGCGCACAGTCTTCTTGCGTCGTGGTCTGGTCGCCCTGTTTGCGGCGGCTGTGTCCTTCGGCGCCATTACCCAAGCCCAGGCCGAGAGCCTGCGTATCGGTTACCAGAAATACGGCACCTTGGTGCTGCTCAAGGCCAAGGGCACGCTGGAGAAGCGCCTGGCCGAGCAGGGAGTACAGGTGCAATGGACCGAATTTCCCGGCGGCCCGCAGTTGCTTGAAGGGCTGAACGTCGGCTCCATCGATTTCGGCGTAACCGGTGAGACCCCGCCTGTGTTCGCTCAGGCCGCTGGCGCCGACCTGCTCTATGTCGCCTACGAGCCGCCAGCGCCGCACAGCGAAGCAATCCTGCTGCCCAAGGGCTCGTCGATCCAGTCGGTGAAGGACCTCAAGGGCAAAAAGGTCGTCCTCAACAAAGGCTCCAACGTGCACTACCTGCTGGTCCGCGCCCTGGAAGACGCCGGCCTCAAGTACAGCGACATCCAGCCTGTCTACCTTCCTCCTGCCGACGCCCGCGCCGCCTTCGAGCGCGGCAGCGTGGATGCCTGGGTGATCTGGGACCCGTACCAGGCCGCCGCCGAGCAGCAGCTGCAAGCGCGCACCCTGCGTGACGGCAAGGGCCTGGTCGACAACCACCAGTTCTACCTCGCCACCCGCAACTATGCGACACAGCATCCAGCGGTGATCAACACCGTGATCGAGGAAGTGCGCGCTGTGGGTGAATGGTCCCAGGCCAACCCGCAGGAGGTGACCGAGCAGGTTGCCCCGCTGCTCGGCCTGCCTGCCGACATCACCCTCACCTCAGTCAAACGCCAAGGCTACGGCGCTGCGCCGCTGACCCCAGAGGTGGTGGCCGCGCAACAGAGGATCGCTGACACCTTCCAGGCGCTCAAGCTGACACCCAAGCCGCTGAGCATCAAGGACGTGATCTGGACACCCCCGGCCAAGGTCGCTAGCGCGCCTTGATTGACTGCCTGTGCCGGGGCGTCGCTCCGGCTAGAGCCACCCTTGAGGAGACGACTCCAATGAGCCTTAACATTTTCTGGTTCCTCCCAACCCACGGTGACGGCAAGTACCTGGGCACTTCCGAAGGCGCACGTGCGGTCGACCACGGTTACCTGCAGCAGATCGCGCAGGCCGCCGATCGCCTTGGTTTTGGTGGGGTGCTGATCCCGACCGGGCGCTCCTGCGAGGACTCCTGGCTGGTGGCCGCGTCGCTGATCCCCGTGACCCAGCGCCTGAAGTTCCTGGTAGCCCTGCGCCCGGGCATCATTTCGCCGACCGTGGCAGCACGCCAGGCAGCCACCCTTGATCGCTTGTCCAATGGCCGTGCGCTATTCAACCTGGTGACCGGTGGTGACCCGGACGAGCTGGCGGGTGACGGCCTGCACCTGAACCACCAGGCGCGCTACGAAGCTTCGGTCGAGTTCACCCGTATCTGGCGCAAGGTGCTGGAAGGCGAAAACGTCGATTACGACGGTAAGCACATCCAGGTAAAGGGCGCCAAGCTGCTCTACCCGCCGATTCAGCAACCACGCCCACCGCTGTATTTCGGCGGCTCGTCCGAGGCCGCTCAGGAATTGGCGGCCGAACAGGTCGAGCTGTACCTGACCTGGGGCGAGCCACCGGCAGCCGTTGCCGAGAAGATCGCACAGGTGCGCGAAAAAGCGGCTGCTCAAGGGCGCAAAGTACGCTTCGGTATCCGCCTGCATGTGATCGTGCGGGAAACCAACGAAGAGGCTTGGGCCGCCGCCGAGCGCCTGATCTCGCACCTGGACGATGACACCATCTCCCGCGCCCAGGCCTCGCTGGCGCGTTTCGATTCGGTGGGCCAGCAACGCATGGCTGCCCTGCACGGCGGCAACCGCGACAACCTGGAGGTCAGCCCCAACCTGTGGGCAGGTGTTGGCCTGGTACGTGGCGGGGCGGGCACCGCACTGGTGGGCGATGGCCCCACCGTGGCAGCACGGGTTAAGGAATATGCCGACTTGGGTATCGATACCTTCATCTTCTCGGGTTATCCACACCTGGAAGAGTCTTATCGCGTGGCTGAACTGCTGTTCCCGCACCTCGATGTGCAACGCCCTGAGCAACCGCAGGCCGGCGGCTACGTAAGCCCGTTCGGCGAGATGGTGGCAAACGACATCCTGCCCAAATCTGTGTCGCAGAGCTGAGGGCCTGGCCATGAGTCGTGCAACTTCCTCCAACCTGACCCAGCGCCTGGCGCCGTGGGCGCTGCCGGTGCTGCTGTTGGCAATATGGCAGTTGGCCGTCAGCGCTGGCTGGCTGTCGACGCGTATCCTGCCGGCACCTAGCGCAGTGGTAAGCGCTGGCGTCGAGCTGGTGCGCAGCGGCGAAATCTGGACCCACCTGGCCATCAGCGGTTGGCGTGCAGGCCTGGGCTTTGTCATCGGCGGCAGCATCGGCCTGGTACTGGGCTTCATCACCGGCTTGTCGAATTGGGGTGAACGCCTGCTCGACAGCTCGGTACAGATGATCCGCAACGTGCCGCACCTTGCGCTCATACCGCTGGTGATTCTGTGGTTCGGTATCGACGAGTCGGCAAAGATCTTTCTGGTCGCGCTGGGCACGTTGTTCCCGATCTACCTGAACACCTACCACGGCATTCGCAACGTTGACCCAGCGTTGGTGGAAATGGCGCGCAGTTACGGCTTGTCCGGCTTCGGCCTGTTCCGCCAGGTGATCCTGCCGGGGGCGCTGCCTTCGATCCTGGTGGGCGTGCGTTTCGCCTTGGGCTTCATGTGGCTGACGCTGATTGTTGCCGAAACCATTTCGGCCAACGCTGGCATCGGTTACCTGGCAATGAATGCTCGCGAATTTCTTCAAACCGACGTGGTAGTGCTGGCCATCGTCCTGTATGCCGTACTCGGCAAGCTTGCCGACCTTGCGGCTCGGGGCCTGGAGCGCGTGTGGTTGCGCTGGCACCCGGCCTATCAAGTTGCCAGGAAGGAGGGCGCATGACCGTGCTCAAGGAACAGCCACCACGCCTGCTGCGTGGCACCCCGCTGGCCTCCAAGGGCCTGCGCAAGACTTTTGGTCAACGCGAAGTTCTGAAGGGTATCGACCTGCACATTCCGGCCGGCCAGTTCGTGGCCATTGTCGGCCGCAGCGGCTGCGGCAAGAGCACTTTGCTGCGGCTGCTGGCCGGGCTCGACCAGCCCACCGCCGGGCAACTACTGGCTGGTGCCGCGCCGCTGGAAGAGGCCCGTGAAGAAACCCGCCTGATGTTCCAGGACGCGCGGCTGCTGCCGTGGAAGAAGGTGATCGACAACGTTGGCCTCGGGCTGTCTGGTGACTGGCGACAGCGTGCGCTGGAGGCCTTGGATGCGGTTGGCCTGGCCGACCGCGCCAACGAATGGCCGGCAGCGCTCTCGGGAGGCCAGAAGCAGCGCGTGGCTTTGGCCCGAGCCTTGATTCACCAGCCCCGTCTGCTGCTGCTGGACGAGCCACTGGGGGCGCTGGATGCATTGACCCGCATCGAGATGCAGCAACTGATCGAACGCCTGTGGCGTCAGCACGGCTTCACTGTGCTGCTGGTCACCCACGACGTCAGCGAGGCGGTTGCCGTGGCTGACCGGGTGATCCTGATTGAGGACGGCGAGGTCGGGCTCGACCTCACTGTTGACCTGGCACGGCCCCGGGCGCGTGGTTCGCACCGTCTGGCCGCGCTGGAAAGCGAAGTGCTCAACCGTGTTCTGTCCATCCCGGGCACTGCGCCCGAGCCGGATCCTGTAGCCCCTCTGCCCACGCAACTGCGCTGGGCGCACTGAATCCCAAAAGCCAAAAGGAAGCAAACCATGACTATCAAAGCCATCAATGTTCGCAACCAGTTCAAAGGTACTGTGAAAGAAATCCTCGAAGGCCCGGTACTGTCGGAAATCGACGTGCAGACGGCTTCGGGTATCGTCACTTCGGTGATTACCACCCGTTCCGTGCGTGAGCTGGAGCTGCAGGTGGGCAGCGAAGTGATTGCCTTCGTAAAGTCGACTGAAGTGTCTATTGCCAAGCTGTGATGCTGCTGCTCGATAATGGGGCTGCTTTGCAGCCTTCGCGGGCACGCCCGCTCCCACAGGTACTTCGCAAGCTCCAGGGTATGCGCGGGCTCTGTGGGAGCGGGCGTGCCCGCGAAGGGCCGCCAAGCGGCCCCAGATTTCTCAGCTGGAACGCTTGGCCAGAAACGGCGGCAGATACAACCCCAGATACGCCTCGAATACACGCTTGCCTTCCTCGGCCATGCGCGGGGTGATCGCCTCGTGCAACTGCACCGACCGTGCATACACCCGGTCGCTCAATTCCATGCCCAGGGCAAACACATCCACATCCAGTGGCATCACCGGCAGGTGAAAATGCTGGTCGAACAACTTGTGCATCAAGTTGCCCAGTTCCATGTCGTGCTGCCGGTCGGCCTGCACCACCTCGCTCAGGCCATGCTGCGCCAGGATCAACTGCCGCGCTGCCGCATCCTCGTTATAGATATCAAGCATGCGTTCTTCGATCAGCCGTGACAGCTCGTGCCAGGTGCTGAACGCGCTGCTGTCGATCGGTGCGCTCAGGGCTTCGCGAAACGCCCGGTGTACATCCGCAGTAAGCGCCTCCAGCAAGGCCGGCACACTGGCGAAGAAGTGATACACCGACGACGGTGGAATCTGCGCCCGCTCGGCCACGCTGTAGATAGAAAGCGCCGCCACCCCTTGCTCGGCCAACAGCTCACGCGCAGCCGCCAGGATCGCCTCGATCCTGGCCTGGCTGCTGGCACGCGGTTTGCGCGGGGTGGTGGTGCGGTTCATCAACTGCTGATTGCCAGGATGCTGGCCTGGTAGGCACCGACGAACAGGTCGAAGTCGCCGACTTCTTCCTGTTCCAGCTCGGACTGCCTGGCGAGCGACTCGCGGGCCAGCGTCTCGAATGCCTGCTGTTTTTCGTTGCTCAGTGGTTGTTCGCGGAAAGTCTCGGCGTGTACACGGCTCTGGCGCAGCGAGAACTGGACGAAGCTCTCGTCATGCTCGGTCATGCGTGCCAGCACCTGGGCCGATGGGGTCAGTGAGGTGTCGTCGACCTTGGCCTGCTGGGCATCCAGGGCCTTGGCGTGCTCATCAGAGCCCTGCGCCTGATCGAGCAGGTTGGCCAACTCGCGGATACGCTCGATCAGCTCGCTGGCCCAGTCCTTCAGGCTGATCGGCTGGCCATTGCGGTGCAACTCCAGGCCCGGACGACGACCTTCCTTGACCACAGTCAGGAAGTTGCTGGTGCACTGGCCGCATTCGCCGTTGTCCAGTTGCGGGCTGTCTTCCAGCGCGCAGAACAGCAGGAATGCGTCGAGGAAGCGCGCCTCGGTCAGGTCGATACCAACCGGCAGGAACGGATTGATGTCCAGGCAACGCACTTCCACATACTGCACACCGCGCGAAGTCAGGGCCTGGATCGGCCGTTCGCCGGAGTAGGTGACCCGCTTGGGGCGAATGTTCGAGTAGTACTCGTTTTCGATCTGCAGAATATTGGTGTTCAGCTGAACCCACTCGCCATCCACATGCGTGCCGACTTCAACGTACGGCGGGTAGGGCGTGCCAACGGCCTTGCGCAGGCTGTCGGTGTAGCTGGCCAGGTTGTTGTAGCAGGGCGTAAGACCGGCCTGGGCGTTGCTCTGGTAACCCAGGTCGCTCATGCGCAGGCTGGTGGCGTAGGGCAGGAACAGGGTTTCGGCATCCAGCTCTTCAAGCTGGTGCGGGCGGCCACGCAGGAAGCCTTTGTCCAGTGCCGGCGAGGCGCCGAACAGGTACATCAGCAGCCAGCTGTAGCGGCGGAAGTTACGAATCAGCGCGATGTAGGCCGACGACTGGTAGTCGCGGTCATTTTCCGTACTGCCTTCGTCTTCGCGCAGCAATGGCCAAAGCGCTTCGGGCAGCGAGAAGTTGTAATGGATACCGGCAATACACTGCATGGTACGGCCGTAACGCAGGGCCAGGCCCTTGCGGTAGACGTGTTTGAGCTTGCCGATGTTCGAGCTGCCGTACTCAGCGATCGGGATGTCCTCCTCGGCCGGCAGCGTGCACGGCATCGACGGGCTCCACAGGTATTCGTCGCCCAGCTTGCTGTAGACGAAACGGTGGGTCTCTTCGAGGCTTTCGAGCACCTTGGCCGGGTCGGCCAGCGCTGGGGTGATGAACTCCAGCAGCGACTCGGAATAATCGGTGGTGATCTGCTCGTTGGTCAGCGCCGATCCCAGTGCTTCCGGATGCGGGGTCTGGGCCAGGCGACCTTCGTCGGTCACGCGCAGGCATTCGCGCTCAATACCGTGCAGGCACTGCTTGAGCAGGGGGAGATTGGCGCCGAGCAGGCTCAGGCGGCGGTTGAGGAGGTCGCTCAAGATGTATTCCTTCACGCGTCAGTCGCCCCAATATGGGGGTAGAGATAACGGTCTACAAGGGTAGGAAGAAAGGAACTGGCGTTGTCGCCTCGTTTACGCGGTTCCAGCAGTGCCAGCGCACTGCTGAAAATACCGCAGATACTGCTTGGTGAGCTAGAGAACCGCGAAGGTTCCTTGCGCTTTGGCCACCAGCTTGTCGCCCTGGACTACGTCGGCGTCGACCACCAGCGTGCGCCGCCCGGCGTGCAGCACGCGGGCGGTACACAGCACTTCGCCGTCGCTGACGGCACGCATGTAGTTGATCTTGCACTCGATGGTGACGCTTTGCTGGTCAAAGCCATGGCTGGCCGAGCAGGCCAGGCCCATGGCGATATCCACCAGGCTGAAAATCGCCCCGCCGTGCAGCTTCTGGCCACGGTTGCGCAAATGTGGCTCGAGCGCCAGGGCTACCTCGGCAACACCGGTGTCCAGGTGTTGCAGGCGGCAGCCCAGAAGCTGGCTGAAGGCGCTTTCGACGTATTCACGTGGTACGTCCATTACTTCTTCTTCAACTGCTTTGCGTTGGCGAACAGGGCTGCCATGGCGTTGTTGGCCGGGGCGGCAGTGGCGGTTTCGCGCTGACGCGGTGCCTGCTGCTGGCGATTGCCGCCATTGCCACGGTTGCCACCGCGGTTGCCTTCGACCTTCTCGCCCGGGGTGTCGCTCATGCGCATGGACAGGCCGACGCGCTTGCGCGGGATGTCCACTTCCATGACCTTCACCTTGACCACATCGCCGGCCTTGACCGCTTCACGCGGGTCTTTGACGAACTTCTCCGACAGCGCCGAGATATGCACCAGGCCGTCCTGGTGCACACCGATGTCGACGAAGGCACCGAAGTTGGTAACGTTGGTCACCACGCCTTCGAGGATCATGCCCGGTTCCAGGTCCTTGAGGTCTTCGACGCCGTCCTGGAAGGTGGCGGTCTTGAATTCCGGACGTGGGTCGCGGCCGGGCTTGTCCAGCTCTTGCAGAATGTCGGTGACGGTTGGCAGGCCGAAGGTCTCGTCGGTGAACTTTTTCGGGTCCAGGCGCTTGAGGAAGCTGCTGTCACCAATCAGCGAGCGGATGTCGCGGTCGGTATCGGCGGCAATGCGCTGCACCAGCGGGTAAGCCTCAGGGTGCACCGCAGAGGCGTCCAGCGGGTTGTCGCCGTTCATCACGCGCAGGAAGCCGGCGGCCTGCTCGAAGGTTTTCTCACCCAGGCGGCTGACCTTTTTCAGCGCTGCACGGGTGGCAAACGGACCATTGGCATCGCGGTGGGCGACGATGTTCTGTGCCAGCGTGGCATTGAGGCCGGAGATGCGTGTCAGCAGCGCCACCGAAGCGGTGTTCACGTCCACGCCCACGGCGTTCACACAGTCCTCGACTACCGCGTCCAGGCCACGTGCCAGTTTCAGCTGGGAGACGTCGTGCTGGTACTGGCCGACACCAATGGATTTCGGGTCGATCTTCACCAGTTCGGCCAGCGGATCCTGCAGGCGACGGGCGATCGACACGGCGCCGCGTATCGACACGTCCAGGTCCGGGAACTCGCGGGCGGCCAGTTCCGATGCCGAGTACACCGAAGCACCGGCTTCGGAGACCATGATCTTGGTGATTTTCAGGGCTGGATATTTCTTGACCAGCTCGGCCACCAGCTTGTCGCTTTCGCGGCTGGCGGTGCCGTTGCCGATGGCGATCAGTTCCACCGAGTGTTTGGCGCACAGTGCGGCCATGATGGAAATGGTGCGGTCCCAGTCGTTCTTCGGCGCGTGCGGGTAGACCGTGGTGTGGTCCAGCAGCTTGCCGGTTGCGTCGACCACGGCGATCTTGCAGCCGGTGCGCAGGCCCGGGTCGAAGCCCAGGGTGGCGCGCGGGCCGGCCGGTGCGGCCAGCAACAGGTCGTGCAGGTTGTGGGCGAACACGTTGATCGCCTCGCCTTCGGCATTGTCGCGCAGCTCGCCGAACAGATCGGTTTCCAGGTGGGTGTACAGCTTGACCTTCCAGGTCCAGCGCACCACTTCACCCAGCCACTTGTCGGCCGGTCGGCTGCGGTTTTCGATACCGACGTGGTTGCCGATCATCAGCTCGCACGGGTGCAGGGTGCCGGGCAGTTCTTCGCCTACCTTCAGCGAGACGCTCAACACGCCTTCGTTGCGCCCGCGGAAGATCGCCAGGGCACGGTGCGACGGCGCAGTACGCAGCAGCTCGTCATGAGCGAAGTAGTCGCGGAACTTGGCACCTTCTTCTTCCTTGCCAGCCACGACGCGGGCGCTGAGCACGGCCTCCTGCTTGAGGTAGCTGCGCAGCTTGTCGAGCAGGGCGGCGTCTTCGGCAAAGCGCTCCATCAGGATGTACTTGGCGCCTTCCAGCGCGGCCTTGACGTCGGCCACGCCCTTTTCGGCGTTGACGAAGCGTGCGGCTTCGCTTTCCGGGGCCAGGGTCGGGTCGTTGAACAGGCCATCGGCCAGTTCGCCAAGGCCGGCTTCCAGGGCGATCTGGCCCTTGGTGCGGCGCTTCTGCTTGTACGGCAGGTACAGGTCTTCGAGGCGGGTCTTGGTGTCGGCCAGCTTGATCTCGCGGGCCAGTTCCGGGGTCAGCTTGCCCTGTTCCTCGATGCTGGAAAGGATGCTGGCGCGGCGCTCGTCGAGTTCGCGCAGGTAACGCAGGCGCTCTTCCAGGTGGCGCAACTGAGTGTCGTCAAGGCTACCGGTCACTTCCTTGCGATAGCGGGCGATGAAGGGCACGGTCGAGCCTTCGTCCAACAGGCTCACGGCCGCCTCGACCTGCTGCGGGCGTACGCCCAGTTCCTCGGCGATACGGCTGTTGATGCTGTCCATGTAAACCACCTGACATTTGTGAATACGGGGGTCGCCTGTGGGCCTTTTGCCCGGCGGCGCTGGATGAAAGCCGCGCATTATACCCATCGCAAACGGCTTGCGGTGATGGCGCCCGGCCAGCCGGAACTGGCGCCGGGGGAAAAATCTGCTAACAATGCTCACGCAACGTGCAGCAATGGCTACGCCATAATGCGCGGCGATATCAGAGGAGTTATTCATGACCGGCACGCCAAACACCGCTGAAGGTGACAAGATTCTCATCGTCGACGACGATCCGGGGCTGAGCAGCCTGCTGGAACGTTTCTTCACCAGCAAGGGCTACCGTGCCCGTGCAGTGCCCAACACCGAGCAGATGGACCGCCTGCTGCAGCGCGAGGTGTTCAACCTGGTGGTGCTCGACCTGATGTTGCCAGGTGAGGACGGCCTGTCCGCGTGCAAGCGCCTGCGCCAGCAGAACAACCAGATCCCGATCATCATGCTGACCGCCAAGGGCGACGAGCTCAGCCGCATCAAGGGCCTGGAGCTGGGCGCCGACGACTACCTGGGCAAACCGTTCAACCCGGACGAACTGATGGCCCGGGTCAAGGCTGTGCTGCGCCGCCAGGCGCCGAGCGTGCCGGGAGCGCCGGGCAGCGAAGACGAGTCGGTCACCTTCGGTGACTATGAGCTGTCGCTGGCCACTCGCGAGCTCAAGCGTGGCGACGAAGTGCACATGCTTACCACTGGTGAGTTCGCTGTGCTCAAGGCCCTGGTGATGCACGCCCGCGAGCCGTTGACCCGCGACAAACTGATGAACCTGGCGCGCGGCCGCGAATGGGATGCGCTGGAGCGCTCCATCGACGTGCAGATTTCGCGCCTGCGTCGCATGATCGAGCCGGACCCGTCCAAGCCGCGTTACATCCAGACCGTCTGGGGCGTGGGCTACGTGTTCGTACCGGACGGAAACGCCGGAAAATGATGCCTGGACGTCGATGAAAACACCGCTCTGGTTTCCGCAAAGTTTCTTCGCCCGCACCCTGTGGCTGGTGTTGATCGTCGTTCTGTTCTCCAAGGCGCTGACCCTGGTCTACCTGCTGATGAACGAGGACGTGCTGGTCGACCGTCAGTACAGCCATGGTGTAGCGCTGACCTTACGTGCCTATTGGGCCGCTGACGAAGAAAACCGCGACAAGATCGCCGAGGCGGCAGGCCTTATCCGGGTGACCGGCTCGGGTGTGCCCGAAGGTGAGCAGCATTGGCCTTACAGTGAAATCTACCAACGGCAGATGCAGGCCGAGTTGGGTGAAGACACCGAGGTGCGGTTGCGCATTCATGCGCCTCCGGCGTTGTGGGTCAATGCGCCAAGCCTTGGCCCAGGTTGGCTGAAGGTGCCGCTGTACCCGCACCCATTGCGCGGGCAGAAGATCTGGAACGTGCTGGGCTGGTTCCTGGCCATTGGTTTGTTGTCCACCGCCTCGGCGTGGATTTTTGTGCGCCAGTTGAACCAGCCGCTCAAGCGCCTGGTGTTCGCCGCCCGCCAGCTTGGCCAGGGGCGCAGTGTGCGCCTGCCGATCAGCGATACTCCCAGCGAGATGACCGAGGTGTACAAGGCGTTCAACCAGATGGCCGAGGATGTCGAGCAGGCCGGGCGTGAGCGCGAGCTGATGCTGGCCGGGGTTTCCCACGACTTGCGCACACCACTGACGCGGCTGCGCCTGTCGCTGTCGTTGCTGAACAGCGACAACGAGCTGAGCGATGACATGGTTCGCGATATCGAGGACATGGACGCGATCCTCGACCAGTTCCTGGCCTTCATCCGCGATGGCCGTGACGAGCCGGTGGAAGAGGTCGACCTTGCTGATCTGGTGCGTGAGGTGGTGGCTCCGTACAACCAGCCAGAAGAGCGCGTGCGCCTGTGCCTGGAGCCGATTCCACCGTTCCCGCTGCGCCGGGTTTCGCTCAAGCGCATGCTGGGCAACCTGATCGGCAACGCCCTGCACCATGCTGGCAAGGGGGTCGAGGTGGCTGCCTATGTGTCGGGTGACGAGAGTGCGCCGTATGTGGTGCTCAGCGTGCTGGACCGCGGCACCGGTATCGACGAGTCGGAACTGGAAACCATCTTCAACCCGTTCATTCGTGGTGACCGGGCGCGGGGTGGCAAGGGCACCGGGCTGGGGCTGGCGATCGTCAAGCGGATTGCTGCGCAACATGGCGGGAATGTGGAGTTGCGCAACAGGTCTGGCGGCGGGATCGAGGCGCGGGTCAGGTTGCCGCTGGGGCTGCTGCTGCCGCGTAATGCTGTGTAAGGCTCACCGGCCTCTTCGCGACTAAAGCCCTACAGGGTTTGTGCAGTACCTGTGGGGCTTCAGCCGCGAAGAGGCCGGTATAGGCTTGAATCAGCCTTTGCCCTTGGTCCGGGTCTGATTGGGCCCGCCATTCTTCTCCAGGTGCTCGATGATCATCCCGGCGACGTTCTTGCCGGTGGTGACTTCAATGCCCTCCAGCCCCGGCGACGAGTTTACCTCCATCACCAACGGCCCGTGGTTGGAACGCAGGATATCCACACCCGCCACGCTCAAGCCCATCACCTTGGCCGCCCGAATGGCGGTGATGCGCTCTTCAGGGGTGATTTTTATCAGGCTGGCGACGCCACCCCGATGCAGGTTGGAGCGGAACTCGCCCGGCTTTGCCTGACGCTTCATTGAGGCAATTACCTTATCGCCTACCACGAAGCATCGAATATCTGCGCCACCGGCTTCCTTGATGTACTCCTGAACCATGATGTCCTGCTTGAGGCCCATGAACGCTTCGATCACCGACTCGGCCGCCTGGGGGGTTTCGCACAACACCACGCCAATGCCCTGGGTGCCTTCCAGTACCTTGATCACCAGCGGGGCACCGTTGACCATCTGGATCAGGTCGGGGATGTCGTCCGGCGAGTGGGCGAAACCAGTGATCGGCAGGCCGATGCCGCGCCGCGACAACAGCTGCAACGAGCGCAGCTTGTCGCGCGAGCGGGCAATGGCGACCGACTCGTTGAGCGGGTATACGCCCATCATTTCGAACTGGCGCAGCACCGCGCAGCCATAGAACGTAACCGAAGCACCTATGCGCGGGATCACTGCATCGAAGCCTTCCAGCGGCTTGCCACGGTAGTGGATCTGCGGCTTGTGGCTGGCAATGTTCATGTAGGCCCGCAGGGTATCGATCACCACCATTTCGTGGCCACGCTGGGTACCGGCTTCGACCAGGCGGCGGGTGGAATACAGACGCGGATTGCGCGACAGCACAGCGATCTTCATGCAGCACCTGTGACAGGGGAAAGGGTGGCCGGGAAGGCCGGTTTGTCTTGTACGTACTTCAGGCCGGGGTTGACCACCAGCTGGCCGTGTATCAAGGCCTTGGAGCCAAGCAACAGGCGGTAGCGCATGCTCTTGCGGCAGGCCAGGGTGAACTCCACCTCCCACACACCATCACCCAGCGCCAATGACGTGCGGATGACGTAGCGAGTCTGGGCGTGGCCGTTGGAGCTCTTGATGGTCTTCATGGTCACCAGCGGTGCCTCGCACCGGCGGTGACGCAACTGCACCACCGAGCCCAGGTGCGCAGTGAAGCGAACCCAGGGCTGGCCGTCGCGCTCGAAGGGTTCCACCTCGGTGGCATGCAGGCTCGACGTGCTGGCACCGGTGTCGATCTTGGCGCGCAGCCCGGCCACGCCGAGGTCAGGCAAGGCGACCCACTCGCGCAGGCCGATCACAGTCAAATGGTCAAATGTCTTCACGAAGCGCACCCTGCGAATGAGGTGGTGAACTTTAAGCACGGCGGGGACTTTTTGCATCCGTATGTGAAGGTAGTACAGTTCGATGAAAGACAGAATCCGAGGTAACGGGATGGCACAAAAAGCCGAAGACGACGACAAGGTTCGCCTGGACAAATGGCTGTGGGCGGCGCGCTTCTACAAGACCCGAGCGCTGGCCAAGGCGGCGATCGAGAGTGGCAAGGTGCATTGCCGGGGCGAGCGTTGCAAGCCAGGCAAGGAGCCGCGGGTGGGCGACGAGTTCGTACTGCGTACCGGGTTCGATGAGCGCACCGTGGTGGTGAAGGCGCTGTCGATGGTGCGTCGTGGTGCCCCGGAGGCGCAGACGTTGTACGAGGAAACCGAAGAAAGTGTGCGTCGCCGTGAACAGGCCGCTGAGATGCGTAAGGCCGGGGCCATGGGTGTGACCACCGATGGCCGGCCGACCAAGAAGCAGCGTCGGCAGATCCACCAGCTGCATGGAAGTTACGATTGAATGGGGCTGCCGTGCAGCCCCAGGCACCTAACGGAGCACCGCCATTCGCCCGACCAGCGGTAGCGTGGACAGCAGCTTGAACAACGGCGCTGTCCAGCGCATCAACGCCTCGCTGCCTTTGGCCGCCAGCGGCGTGTAGTAGCTCCAGCCCAGCGCCAGCACCGCCATCAGCAAGCCGCCGATGTAGTCGTCCTGCCCCCAGTGGGCACCTGCTACCAGGCGCGGCAGCATGAACAGCAGCGCCAACCCCCAGACAACCAGGTACTGCAAAAGGCCGCGGCTGAACACGCTCATGAACAGCGCCCAGATCAGCAGCACCGAGGCGTGATCACCCGGGAAACTCTTGCTGGAACGGTCCTTGAGTTCCCAGGCAGCCTCCAGGTTCGGGTAATAGTCACTCAGGTGCACGACGTCGTCGAAGATCATCGATGGGCTCTTGTGTTGCCACCCGGCTGCATCCACCCACTTGGAAAACAGCGCGCGAATCACCACTAAGAGGAGTAGCGTGACCAGAAAGCCGAAAAATGCCTGGCGAACCTGAGCGGCCTTGAACACCCAGTCACCACGAATGAGCACAGCCAGCAGGATCAGGCCGACGACGATGTCGAACGGGCGCAGGCTGCCGATGGTCCAGATGTAGCGCCAGGTGGTGTTATCGGCCAGCGGCGCGTTCAGGCTGCGGAATAGCCATTCGTCGAAAGTCAGGCACAGGATCTGGCCAATGGGCCATAACCAGAAACACAGTAGAGCGATGGGAAGCAGCGTACAGGCTGCCAGCGGCCCCCAGGACCACCTTGCTTGGAACAGTGGTCGATTGTCCATAAAATACCTCTATTGCAAACAGAAATCGGAGCGCCGTGTGAGCGCTCTGTCATGGGCTCTCGCAGGTTCGCGATAACCCTTGTAACCATTTTGTCATCATTTTCAGATAGCCAAAACCTATGAGCGAATTGCCTGATACCGATTTCACCCAACGTTTCATCTTCGACGAGCGCGATGTGCGCGGCGAGTGGGTGTCTCTCGATGACAGCTACGCCGCAGTGTTGGCGCGTCATGAGTACCCCCAGCCGGTCAAGGTGCTGCTCGGTGAGTTGATGGCCGCCACCGCCTTGCTGGTGGGGGCGATGAAGTTCGATGGCCTGCTGATTCTGCAGGCGCGTTCGGCTGGGCCGATTCCGCTGCTGATGGTGGAGTGTTCCAGCGACCGCGAAATCCGCGGCATGGCCCGCTATGAAGCGGACCAAATTCCGGCCGGTGCCACCCTGTCGCAGCTGATGCCCGACGGCCACCTGACCCTGACCATCGACCCGGTCAAGGGCCAGCGCTACCAGGGGACCGTCGACCTCGATGGCGCCAACCTGTCGGAATGTTTCACCAACTACTTCGTTCAGTCACAGCAGCTCAATACCCGTTTCTGGCTCAATGCCGAAGGCGGCAAGGCACGTGGGCTATTGCTGCAGCAACTGCCGCGTGATCGCCAGCCGGATGATGAAGAGCGCGAAGACAGCTGGCAGCACGTAGTGGCCCTGGCCAAGACGCTCAAGCCCGAAGAGTGGACAGAGGGCAACGAAACCCTGCTGCACCGCCTGTACCACGAAGATGCCGTGCGCCTGTTCGATATCCAGCCGCTGCGCTTCAATTGCAGTTGTTCGCGGGAACGCTCCGGCAATGCGCTGGTCAGTCTGGGCGAGCACGACGCCAAGGCGCTGGTCGAAGAGTGTGGCGGGACGGTAGAGATCGATTGCCAGTTCTGCAACGAGCGCTACTTCTTCGATGCCAGCGACGTGGCGCAACTGTTTGCGGGTGGCGGCACTGACGTGGCCTCAGAAACTCGTCACTGAAACGTTAAAGCACAGGACAATCTCCTGCCGAATTGCGCAAAAGCGCAGTTCTGACAGGAGGGGCCTACTTTTTTTGGGCGTTTCTGGCATAATCCGGCCACTTTTTTCGCTGTAGTAGTTTTTTCAAGACAACTACAAAACGTTTGGAGCACTCGGCCTCGGGCCGGATGGGGTATCTCATGACGCAAGCCAACAACACCGTGTACACCGACCTGAGCGTCGATGAGCTGGTAAAAGAAGCGCTGCAACGCGGTGAAGGCGTACTAGCCGATACTGGCGCACTGGTCGTGGAGACTGGTCACCGTACTGGCCGTTCGCCGGCTGACCGTTTCATCGTCGAAGAACCTTCCACCCAAGACGCCATTTCCTGGGGCCCGATCAACCGCAAGTTCCCGGCTGACAAGTTCGATGCCCTGTGGGCTCGCGTCGAGGCGTTCAACAACGCACAGGATCACTTCGTTTCCTATGTTCACGTAGGGGCTGCAGCCGAGCACTACCTGCCGGTGAAGATGACCACCCAGACTGCCTGGCAGAACCTGTTCGGTCGTTGCCTGTTCATCAACCCGGAGCAGTTCAACCCGGCTGGCCGCGACCAGTGGCAGATCCTCAACGTCGCCAACTTCGTGTGCGAACCAGAGCGTGACGGCACCAACTCCGATGGTTGCGTGATCATCAACTTCGCCCAGAAGAAAGTGCTGATCGCTGGCATGCGCTACGCCGGTGAAATGAAGAAAGCCATGTTCTCGGTGCAAAACTTCCTGCTGCCGGCTGCCGACGTACTGCCTATGCACTGCGCGGCCAACATCGGCGAAGAAGGCGATGTGACCTTGTTCTTCGGCCTGTCCGGCACTGGCAAGACCACCCTTTCAGCTGACGAAAGCCGTTACCTGATCGGTGACGACGAGCACGGTTGGGGCGAAGGCGTTGTCTTCAACATGGAAGGCGGCTGCTACGCCAAGTGCATCGACCTGTCCGAGAAGAACGAACCGGTCATCTGGAAAGCCATCAAGCACGGCGCAGTACTGGAAAACGTCGTTCTCGACGCCAACAAGCACGCTGACTACACCGATGTCAGCCTGACCCAGAACAGCCGTGCGGCCTACCCGCTGGAGCACGTTGCCAAGCGTTCGGAAGCGAACCTGGGCGGCGAGCCTAACGCAGTGATCTTCCTCACCTGCGACCTGACAGGTGTTCTGCCACCGGTGTCGATCCTGAACAACGAGCAGGCGGCCTACCACTTCCTGTCCGGTTACACCGCGCTGGTCGGTTCCACTGAAATGGGCTCGGGCGGCGGCATCAAGTCGACCTTCTCCACCTGCTTCGGCGCACCGTTCTTCCCGCGTCCGGCTGGCGAGTACGCCGAGCTGCTGATCAAGCGCATCAACGGTTTCAACTCCAAGGTCTACCTGGTCAACACCGGCTGGACTGGTGGTGGCTACGGCGTTGGCAAGCGCTTCAGCATCCCCACCACCCGTGCCGTGATCGCTGCGATCCAGAGCGGTGCACTGGTCGGTGCCGAAACCGAGCACCTGGACATCATCAACCTGGACGTGCCGAAGGCCGTTCCGGGCGTTGAAACCGAACTGCTCAACCCGCGCACCAACTGGGCTGACAAAGCGGCCTACGACGAGGCTGCCAAAGGCCTGGCCAAGCTGTTCATCGAAAACTTCAAGAAGTTCGAAGTTTCCGACGCCATCAAAGCCGCTGGCCCGCAGCTGTAAGCTGAGCTCAGCCGCAACGAGAAAGCCGCCCCAGAGGGCGGCTTTTTTGTAGTTTGCAGGAGCGGTTTGCCCACG
This sequence comes from Pseudomonas putida, assembly GCA_041879295.1. NCBI lineage: Bacteria > Pseudomonadati > Pseudomonadota > Gammaproteobacteria > Pseudomonadales > Pseudomonadaceae > Pseudomonas > Pseudomonas putida. The sequence continues at coordinate 300,440 of CP047152.1, forward strand.
AAGGGGCCCGCATAAGCAGCGAAAGTCAGGTTTTTCTGTTTCACTGTCAGCATCCATTGCGAAGACAAGAGTCAGCCAGATGACCGAAGCCCCTCAGCGCACTGCCTTCTCCCACTTCCACCCGATCCTCACCCGCCCCCAGGACAACGACCTGAACGGCCACATCGCCGGTGCAACGGTGCACGGCTTCTTCGAAACCGCGATACAGGCGTTTCTCGTCGAGCAGGCCGAACTGGATCTGCGACACGGTGAACTGGCCGCCTTCGTGGTCAGTTCGGCTGCGGATTTTTACGCGCTGCCGGGCTTCCCGGACTTGTTGGAGGTGGGGCTGGGAGTGACGCGCCTGGCGGGCAGCACGGTTGAGTACCGGCTGGCGCTGTACCGTCCGGGCGAGCCGGACGCGTGCGCGGCAGGCACGGTGGTGCAGGTGTTCATCGAGCGCGCCAGCGGCCGGCCTGTGGCGTTGCCAGAGGCGCTGCAGGTGATCCTGTCTGGCCTTATGCTGGAGCGACAGGCATAAAAAACCCCGCTGGCAGGGGCGGGGTTTGTTGCCGGGGCAGGGCCCTCAGGCGTTAGTCGCGCCAGTGGCGCTTGTGCTTGCGGTGGCCATAGTGGCGGCCACGGTCCCAGTGGCGACGGTCGTCGTAGTCGCGACGGTAGCGGCGATTCTCGTGGCGCTCGTCGTCGTCGGCCTTGTTGCCCATGTAGTTACCCAGTGCACCACCGGCGCCACCGCCGGCTGCTGCGCCAATGTAGCTACCAGTGGTGCCGCCGACAGAGCGGCCGACCACGTTACCGCCAGCGGCGCCCAATGCGCCACCGATGGCTGCTTCACCGCGCTGGTGCTTGTCGGCACCTACCGCACTGCCGGCTGCGCCGCCCAGGCCTGCGCCGATCGCGCCACCTGTGCTACCGCCAATGGACTGGCCCACGACAGAACCCAGTACCCCACCCAGTGCGCCGCCAATGCCGGCCTCGGTGGTGCCGCCTGCCATGGCAACGCCGCTGAGCAAGCTGAAAGACAACAACAGAATCGAGGAGTACTTCTTCATCGAGAGAGCCTCATAGGGATGACGAGGCGAATTTGAGGCTAAGAGGCGTGGCTGGCAACGGAAATCCGACGAGTAACACGAGTTGTACACAATTCTCTAACTAGCTGTATTTACTATGAAACTTTATCGTTTTCAGGCTGTCTGAGACCCTTATGACAAAGCCCTGAACCGCCACGGAACAGGGCTTTTTTCATTTTTACAGGATGCGCCCGTCGTCGCGCGCGCGCTCCAGCTTGATGGCAATGAACTTCGATGTTGGCGTATGGCTACCAACGCCAATGCTCTCTAGCGGCACCAGCGGGTTCACCTCCGGGTAATACGCCGCCGCCTGCCCGGCAGGGATGTCGAAGGCCAGCAGGGTAAAGCCTTGCACCCGGCGCACATGCTCATCCCCCCACAACGAAACGATGTCGACCTTCTGTCCCGGCTGGAAGCCCAGGCGGATGATGTCGGCTTCGTTGGCGAACAGCACCTCGCGCTGGCCGCGCACGCCGCGGTAGCGGTCGTCCAGGCCGTAGATAGTGGTGTTGTACTGATCGTGCGAGCGCATCGACTGCATGATCAGGTCTGGCAACTGGCCGCTGGCGCGTACGCGTTCGTCAAGCAGCGTGTCGGGCAGCAGGTTGGCCTTGAAGTTGGCGCGGCCGGTGCTGGTTTCCCATTCGCGGCTGGCCGCGCTGTTGCCCAGATAGAAGCCCCCCGGGTGACGCAGGCGCTGATTAAAGCCGCTGAAACCGGCAATGGTATCGCCGATCAGGTCGCGGATACGGTCGTAGTCGGCCACCAGCCAGTGCCAGTCCACCGGTTGTTTGCCCAGCGTGGCGGCGGCAATGCCGGCGATCACCGCAGGCTCCGAGCGCATTTGCGTCGACAGCGGCTTGAGTTGGCCGTTGGAGGCGTGGACCATGCTGAACGAGTCTTCCACCGTGACTGCCTGCGGCCCGTCGGCCTGCAGGTCGATGTCGGTGCGGCCCAGGCACGGCAGGATCAGTGCCTGCTTGCCATGGACCAGGTGGCTACGGTTGAGCTTGGTGCTGATGTGCACGGTCAGCTCGCAGTTGCGCAGCGCCTGGGCGGTACGCTCAGTGTCGGGTGTGGCCTGGGCGAAGTTGCCGCCCAGACCGATGAAAACCTTGGCCCGGCCATCGAGCATCGCGTGAATGGCTTCGACGGTATTGTGGCCATTGCGCCGCGGCACGGGGAAACCAAAGCGCTTTTCGATGGCATCCAGCAGCGCCTCTGGCGGGCGCTCGTTGATGCCCATGGTGCGGTCGCCCTGCACGTTGCTGTGGCCGCGCACCGGGCACAGGCCGGCCCCGGGCGCGCCGATGTTGCCGCGCAGCATCTGCAGGTTGACGATTTCCTGAATGGTCGGCACCGAATGACGGTGTTGGGTGATGCCCATCGCCCAGCACATGATCACCCGCTTGCCCCGGCAGTACATGCGTGCGGCCAGTTCGATGTCGGCCAAGGTGAGGCCGGACTGTGCCTGGATGTGCGACCACGGCGTGGCGTCCACCACGGCCAGGTACTCGTCGACACCATGGCCATGTTCGGCGATGAAGGCGTGATCGAACACGGCCGGTTCGCCGTTGGCCTGGGCTTCACGTTCCCATTGCAGGACGAACTTGGCCATGCCGCGCAGCATCGCCATGTCGCCACCCAGGGCTGGGCGGAAGAAAGCGGTGTTGGTCGGGCGGTCACTGTTGGTCAGCATTTCCAGTGGGTTCTGGGGGTGCTGGAAGCGCTCCAGACCACGCTCCTTGAGCGGGTTGATGCACACCACCTGGGCGCCACGTTTTACCGCATCGCGCAATGGGTCGAGCATGCGCGGGTGGTTGGTGCCGGGGTTCTGGCCCCAGACAAAAATGGAGTCGGCGTGCTCGAAGTCGTCGAAGGTGACAGTGCCCTTGCCGACCCCGACGCTTTGCCCCAATGCCACGCCGCTGGCCTCATGGCACATGTTCGAGCAGTCAGGGAAGTTGTTGGTGCCGTAGGCGCGTACGAACAGTTGGTACAGGTATGCCGCTTCGTTGCTGGCACGTCCCGAGGTATAGAACTCGGCCTGGTCAGGGTTGGCCAGCTTGTTCAGCTCGCGGGCGATCAGGGCGAAGGCGGCATCCCAGCTGATCGGCAGGTAACGGTCGCTTGATGCGTCGTAGACCATCGGTTCGGTCAGGCGCCCTTGGTACTCCAGCCAATAGTCGCTCTGCTGCAGCAGCGAGGTGACACTGTAACGGGCAAAAAAGGCAGCATCGACACGGCGCTTGGTAGCTTCCCAGTTCACCGCCTTGGCGCCGTTCTCGCAGAACTTGACCATGCCGCTTTCTGGCGAATCACCCCAGGCGCAGCCGGGGCAGTCGAAACCACCGTTCTGGTTGGTCTTGAGCAGGGCGCGAATGTTTTTCAGCGCGTTATCGCTGCCGACCCAGGCCTTGGCCACGCTACGCAGCGCGCCCCAACCGCCGGCGGGGCCGTGGTAGGGCTTGTAGCGAGGGGGGGAGGCTGGGGCGTTGTCCGGAAGAGGTTGGTACGAGGTCACGACTGTTACGACTCCGCCGCTGGGCTGTAGACCCGCGGTGCGCTGTGCTTGGGCAAGTGGATAAGGTTGAGGTTGTGTTTGCGCGCCCATTGCAGGGCAAGGCCGGTGGGCGCTGACAGGCTGACCAGGGTCTGGATGCCGGCACGCAGCACCTTCTGGATCAGCTCCAGGCTGCAGCGGCTGGTGACAATTGCCAGGCCGCCTTGGCTGTCGATGCGCTGTCGCAGCAGGGCACCGATCAGTTTGTCTAGGGCGTTGTGCCGGCCGATGTCTTCGCGGCCGAGCAGCAGTTCGCCTTGGCGGTCCATGAACAGTGCTGCATGCACGGCGCCGCAATGCTGGCCCAGTGGCTGGAAGGCGTCGATGCGCTCGCGCAGGCCGACCAGCCACTGGGCCGGGGGCAGGGGCGCACCCGGCAACACGGCCAGATCTGGCAGCGCCTGCTCCAGGGCTTCGACCCCGCACAGGCCGCAACCACTGGTGCCGGCCAGTTGGCGGCGCTGGTTTTTCAGGTTCCAGAACGCCCGGCTGGAAATTTCCAGGTCGGCGTACATTGCCGAGCCGCTGCCGGAGAGCTTGAGGTCGTAGATTTCTGCGGTGCCTTCGACAATGCCGCTGCCGACGCTGAAACCGACGGCGAAGTCTTCCAGATCGGTAGGGCTGACCAGCATCACCGCCTGGTTGAGGCCGTTATAGACAATGGCCAGGGCCACTTCCTCGGCCAGCGGGGTGCTGTCGCGTTTGGCGTCGCTCAGCTGGACGTAATCGTAGGTGTTGCTGGCGGCGGGCATGGACAAGGGCGATGAGGCCGCGCAGACCGGAGGCTTGCTGTTCATCGGGGTGCTGAATACCGGCGGCTTTCTGATAGCACAAGCCTAGGCGTGCGGGCCGGCGGCGTCTAATCGCTAGGGTCTATGCCTTGATAGACCGCGTCGATTGGTCGCACAGGGCGAGAGTGGTAAAGCTGGCCTAGACTCCTGTGTCCGAGGTTTCGTCAACAAGGAGAGCGCAATGAGCCTGTTCAGTTTCGTGAAGGAAGCCGGCGAGAAGTTGATCGACCTGCTGACCCCTGGCAACGCCAATGCCGAAGAGCAGCTTAAGAAACACGTGGAAGCTGTCGGCCTGGGCAACCCGAACATTAGCGCCACTGTAGAAGGAGACAAGATCATCCTCAAGGGTGAAGTGGCCAGCCAGGAAGAGAAGGAGAAGATCATTCTGGCGGCGGGCAACATCAGTGGCGTGGCCAGTGTCGAGGACCAGATCACCGTGACCGGGCCGATAGTCCAGGTGGCAAGGTTCGTTACTGTGAAATCGGGCGACACACTTTCAGCCATTGCCATGGTCGTGTATGGCAATGCCGGCCAGTACAACAAGATTTTCGAGGCTAACAAGCCGATGCTCAAGCACCCGGACAAGATCTATCCGGGGCAGGTGCTGCGTATTCCTGACTGATCGCTAAAGTCTGTACAGGCCTCTTCGCGGGCGCGCCCGCTCCCACAGCTACAGCGCCAGCAGTGAATGTGGGAGCGGGCCTGCCCGCGAATGGGGCCTCACAGGCCTTCCAGTAACGCCCGGTAATCCTCGACCGCTGCAAACTCTTCGGTATCTCGTGGTTGTGCCTGGCTATCGGGCTGGCGCACCGCCAGCAAGTGCCCCACACCAAAGCGCCGTGCACTGCGCAGAATCGCCAGCGTGTCGTCGATGAACAGGCTGCGCTCCGGCTCGAAGCCGATATCCGCCTGCAAGGCATCCCAGAACTGCGGGCTTTCCTTCGGGTAGCCATAGTCGTGCGAGCTGATCAGCCGCTCGAAGTACGGTGCCAGCTCCACCCGTTCCAGCTTCAGCGACAGCGAGTCTCGGTGGGCATTGGTGATCATCACGACACGCTTGCCGGCCTGGCGAATCGCCGCCAGAAAGGTATCGGCATCCGGGCGCAGGGCAATCAGGTCGGCAATTTCCCGCTTCAGCTCGCGAATGGGCAGGCGCAACTCGCGGCTCCAGAAGTCCAGGCAGTACCAGTTCAATGTGCCGGCATTGCGTTCGAACAGCGGTTGCAGCTCCATTTCCGCCATGGCCCGGCTTACACCGTGCAGCTCGGCATAGCGCTGAGGCAGGTGGTCCAGCCAGAAGCGGTTGTCGTAATGCAGGTCGAGCAGGGTGCCATCCATGTCCAGCAGGACGGTATCGATGGCAGACCAGGGAAGAACAGGCATGGGAAACTCTCGATCAGTCGGCAAGCCACGGTATAGTAACCCGTTCACGCCAAGGAGCCGCCCCATGCGCCAGAAACCCACCGTACTCAGCCGCGAAATTGTCGCCAGCAGCCGCTTGTTCCGCGTCGAAGCCGTACAGTTGCGCTTCAGCAATGGCGCCGAGCGCACCTATGAGCGTCTGGTGGGCCGGGGTAACGGCTACGGCGCGGTGATGATCGTGGCCATGCTCGATGCCGAGCACGCTGTGCTGGTGGAGGAATACTGCGGTGGCACTGATGAATACGAGCTGTCTTTGCCCAAGGGCCTGATCGAGCCGGGCGAAGACGTGCTGGCGGCAGCTGACCGGGAGCTCAAGGAAGAAGCCGGTTTTGGCGCACGCCAGCTGGAGCACCTGACGGAACTGTCGCTGTCGCCGGGCTACATGAGCCAGAAGATTCAGGTGGTGCTGGCCAGCGACCTGTACGAAGAGCGCCTGGAAGGCGATGAGCCCGAGCCGATGCGGGTCGACAAGGTCAACCTGCGTGAGTTGTCGGCCTTGGCCATGCATCCGCAGTTCACCGAGGGTCGCGCCTTGGCGGCGCTTTACCTGGCGCGTGACCTGCTGATTCAGCGGGGGCTGCTGGAGCTATGAACGACCTGCAACTGATGCACGAAGTGGTCAAGCTGGCGCTGACGGCAGGCGAGGCAATCCTGCCATTCTGGCGCGCCGATGTCGCGGTGACCAGCAAGGCCGACGATTCGCCGGTTACCGCCGCCGACCTGGCGGCACACCGGGTAATTGCCGATGGCCTGCTGGCGCTGGCGCCACAGATTCCGGTGCTGTCCGAAGAGGACTGCAATATTCCGCTGGCCGAGCGCCAACGCTGGAGCCGCTGGTGGCTGGTCGACCCGCTGGATGGCACCAAGGAGTTCATTGCTGGCAGTGAGGAATTCACAGTCAACATCGCCCTGGTCGAGAACGGCGAAGTGGTGTTTGGCGTAGTGTCGATGCCGACCAATGGGCGCTGCTACTTCGGTGGGCGCGGCCTGGGTGCCTGGCGTGCTGATGCTGGCGAGGCCGCCCAACCGATCCAGGTACGCATCGCACCACCGGAGGGCGAGCGTTTTACCGTGGTTGCCAGCCGTCGGCACTCCAGCGCGGAACAGGAAGCGCTGTTGTCCGGGCTTGGGGCTGCGGTGGGAGAGCTGGAGCTGGCAAATATCGGCAGCTCGTTGAAGTTCTGCCTGTTGGCCGAGGGCAGCGCCGATTGTTATCCGCGCCTGGCGCCGACTTCGCAGTGGGATACTGCAGCGGCGCAGGGCGTGGTGGAAGGGGCCTGCGGCGAGGTGATCGGGCTGGATGGCTTGCCATTCCGGTATCCGCCGCGCGAGTCGTTGCTTAACCCGTATTTCCTGGCATTGCCCGCCAATGCTGCATGGCGCCAGGCCTTCCTGAACCTGATTTGACGGAGTCTCAGCCTACCCTGTGGGAGCGGGCGAGCCCGGGAAGCATGCACCGCGGTGCGGGGCACCGGCTTCGCCGGTGTTCGCGGGCCTGCCCGCTCCAACAGGTTTTGCGCCAGCCTTTGGGGTTTGTGCAGCGCGGTTGCTTTCAGCGGCTGCTGGGCTAGCGGTGCAAGACGTACTGGCCGCTGAACCTCACCGCCGGCTCGTCACTGCCGTCATTGCTCACCGTGGTCTCCAACGTCAACCGTGCCCGCCCACGCCGCTGGTACAGGGCCAGGAATCGCTCCCAGGTCTTTTCGTCGGGCGCTGCACAACGCGCCACTGCCGTACCGGTCACTGGCAACGGGTAGCTGATCTGCCCTTCCTGGATAACGATGTGCCCGTCATCGATCCCCAGCTCACGCAGGCGCAGGTGCAGCCAGCCCCAACCCACCAGCACTGCTGCGCAGTACAGGCTGCCACCGAACATGGTGCTTTTGTGGTTGACGTTGGCCGCCAGCGGCAGTTGCAGGCGCAGGGTGTGCTGCTGCCAATCGATCACTTCCAGGCCCATTTCGCGGGTCAGGGGGATGTCGCTGTGCAGTACGGACTGCAGGTACTGACTAACGGTGCTCATTAACGGTTGTCCTCTTGATCATCATGCCCGCCGCTACCGCCGTCGAAGTTCAAGCCGTGCTTGCGCAGCTTGTCATGCAGGGTTTTGCGGGGGATACCCAGTGCTTCGGCCAGGCTCCGCATGGAGCTGTGTGGCTGGGCCAGTTCGGCAGCGATCAGCGAACGTTCGAACTGCTCGACCTGCTCGCTGAGGTTGCCGCTCAGCATGGGAGCTGCCGGTGCTGCTGCCGAGGGTGCCTGGCCATCCAGTGCCAGTTCCAGGCCAAGGGCGAAACGCTCGGCGGCGTTCTGTAGCTCGCGGACGTTACCTGGCCAGTCATGACGCAGCAGCAGGGCGCGTTGCGCTGGCTGCAGCGCATGCGGCGACAGGCCGTGGCGTTGGCTGGCAGCATCGGCGAAATGCTGGAACAACACCAAAATGTCGTCCCCGCGTTCGCGCAGTGGCGGAATACGCAGCGGCGCCACGTTCAGGCGGTAATACAGGTCCGCGCGGAATCGCCCTTGGTCGGCAGACTGACGCAGGTCTTCCTTGGTGGCGGCTATGATGCGGATATCCAGCGGGATCAACTGGTTGCCGCCCAGGCGTTCGACAACCCGCTCCTGCAGCATGCGCAGCAACTTCACTTGCACATCCAGGCTCATGCTCTCGATTTCGTCGAGGAACAGCGTGCCGCCGTTGGCAAATTCGAACTTGCCGATACGGCGCTTCTGCGCGCCGGTAAACGCACCGGGCTCGTGGCCGAACAGCTCGCTCTCGACCACCGACTCGGCCAGCGCGCCGGCGTTGATCGCCACGAACGGCCCTTCGCTGCGACTGGACAGGTCGTGAAGGGCGCGAGCCACCACCTCTTTGCCAGCGCCGGTCTCACCCAGAATCAACACATCGGCACGGGTGCCGGCCAAGGCGCCGATCTGCTCGCGCAGGCGCAGCATGGCCGGTGAATGGCCGACCAGGCGGGTTGCCAGTTGCTGGCGGTCGCTCAGTGCCAGACGCAGGCTACGGTTGTCCAGCACCAGCCGGCGCAAGGCCAGGGCGCGGCGTACGCTGTCGAGCAGGGCGTCTGTGGCAAAGGGTTTTTCCAGGAAGTCATAAGCCCCGGCGCGCATCGCCTGCACCGCCAGCGGCACATCGCCATGGCCGGTAATCAGCAGCACCGGCAGCTCGCTGTCACGGCCGTGCAGTTGTTCCAGCAACTGCAGGCCATCGATGCCCGGCATGCGGATGTCGCTGACCACCACGCCTGGCCAGTCGGCCTCGATACGCTCGGCCAGGCCTTGAGCTTCGGCCAGGGCGACTACCTTGAGCCCGGCCAGGTCCAGGGTCTGGCTCAAGGCTTGGCGCAGGTGGGGGTCATCGTCCACCAGGATGACCTGGGCTCGGCTGTCGAACAGTGTCTCGGTGGTCATGCCGAGGGGTCCTCCGAATTGGGCAAAGTAGCGCCAGACGCGGCCACACGCAGCTGGAGGGTCAGCATTGCGCCACCTTCCGGGTGGTTGGCCAGCAGCAGTTCACCGCCCAGGGCGCGCATCAGGCTTTCACAGATGGCCAGGCCCAGGCCCAGGCCCTGTGTACGGGTCTTGGTGGTGAAGAACGGCTCCTTGGCATGCTCCAGAGCCTGGCGGCTGAAACCGGGGCCATTGTCACGGATGTACAGGTAGACGCAGTCATCACGCTGCTCGGCACTTAGCCACAGGCGGCGCGGATTGGCTTTTTCGGTCAGGGCGTCGAGGGCATTGGCCAGCAGGTTGCCTAGCACTTGGCGCAAGCGGGTCTCGCCGGCCTGTACCCACAAGGTGGCTTCCGGCAGGTCGCGTATCAGCTCTACGGCCATCGCCCGGCGGCGCTTGGCCAGCAGCGCCAGGGCATCGTCCAGGGCCGGCTGCAGAGCCACGCTCTCTGGGGCATGGCGGTCACGACGGGCGAAGGCACGCAAGTGGGCAATGATCGAGGCCATGCGCCCTGTCAGTTCGCCGATCAGCTTGAGGTTGCCGCGGGCGTCTTCGGTACGTTGGTGGTCGAGCAGGATCTCGGCGTTCTCCGCGTAGCTGCGGATGGCGGCCAGAGGCTGGTTCAGCTCATGGCTGATACTGGCCGACATGGTGCCGAGCACCGACAGCTTGCCGGCCTGCACCAGTTCGTCCTGCGCACGCACAGCCTCCTGCTGAGCGTTTTCGCGCTCCAGCACGGCATTTTTCAGGCGGGTGTTCAGGCCTTCAAGGTCGGCGGTACGTTCGGCCACGCGCTTTTCCAGTTCCTGGCGGCCACGGGCTTCGAAGTCGATGCGGTCGATGTAATGGCGCCGCCGTTGCATCACCAGACCGGCCAGCAGCATCAGTACCAACAGCGTACCGGCACCGATGGCCATTACCGTCTGCACCGAGCGATCAACCAGCGTGCGCGGGGCGAGGATGCTGACTTGCCAGCCGGTTTCCTTGATGTCGCGGGTCTGTGTGATCCAGGCCTGCGGGTTGAGAACCAGTGGCTGTGGGGCCTGGGTCGGATAGGGCTGGATGGCGATGATGGCCTGGCGCTCGGCGTCGGTCAGCGTGCGGGTAGCACGGAAGCGCCAGTCGGGCCGCGAAGTCAGGATGACCACGCCATTGTGATCGGTCAGCAACAGCTGCTCGGGTGTACGGCCCCACAGGGTTTCGGTGTGGTCGAGATCGACCTTGACCACCAGCACACCGACGATCCGCTCGCGGTCCCGCACGGCCGCGGCAAAGAAGTAGCCGCGCTTGGCCGAGGTGGTGCCCTGGCCGAAGAAGCGGCCCAGATGGCCGGCCATGGCTTCGTTGAAGTAGGGGCGGAAGGCGAAGTTTCGCCCGACGAAGGTGTCGTGCTTGTCCCAGTTCGAGGCGGCCAAAGTGTTGCCGCTGACGTCCATCAGGTACATCACCTCGGCACCGGTCTGTTGCACGATGTCCTTGAGCAGGCGGTTGGCGTTGGTCACCGCTTCCAGGCGGAACGGGTCGGCCAGCACGCCACGCAGCGCCGGTAGGTCGCCGAGAATTTGCGGCAAGGTCTCGTAGCGGTGCAGGGTGCCGAGCAGGTTGGCGACATACAGGTCGAGTGTCTGGCGGTTCTGCGAGGCCAGCTCATCCTGGTAATAGCGCTCGGCCAAGTGATGCAGGGGCCACAGCAATGGAGCCAGGCTCAGCGCCAGCAGGGCCAGGCTGCGCCAGCGGGGACGGCGTGGGGGCGTGGGTTTTGCAATCATCACGTAAATGCGCCAGAAAAGTCTGACGCAATTATGCGCTAGTTAAGGCAGCAGTTCCGCCTCTGCCAATGTCAGGCCCACCTTGTCCTTGTCCGATAACAGCGGTGGCTGCTGCAGCCCCCAGTCGATGTCCAGCTGGGGGTCGTCCCAGCGGATACAGCGGTCAGCACCCGGGTTGTAGTAGTCGGTGGTCTTGTAGAGGAACTCGGCCGATTCACTCATCACCGCAAAACCGTGGGCGAAGCCAGGTGGAATCCACAGCTGGCGATGGTTGTCGGCCGACAGGTGCACCGCGACCCATTTGCCGAATGTTGGCGAGCTTTTGCGCACGTCCACGGCGATATCGCGGATTTCCCCGTGCACCACGCGCACCAGCTTGCCCTGGGTGTTTGCCACCTGGTAGTGCAGCCCACGGAGCACGCCCTTGATGGAGCGCGAGTGGTTGTCCTGAACGAACTCCACGTTCACGCCGGTTTGCTGTGAGAACTCACGGGCATTGAATGCCTCGAAGAAGAAACCACGGCTGTCAGCGAACACCTTTGGCTCGATGATCAGTACTTCAGGTATTGCTGTAGGGATGATGTTCATAGCGGCTCGCTGGCCCGTCGCTCAAGTATTGACCCTAGTCGGCCTTGCCGGAAATTTCCGCGCGTAGCTGTAACAGGATGCATAAGGGATGGCTATGGTAGACGGCAGGCAGTTCCTTTAACCAGACCAGCCCTAACGATTGCCGATTGTTATCGATTTAAGTTCGCCGTGAGGCAGCAAATTCTTAGGATTCCAGGCTTTAAATATCGATATATATCGGTTATAAATTGACAAACGCCCCAGCACACCCGGCTCAGGGCCATCACAGAGGTCACCCATGAAAACCCTCAACTCCACGCCCCGTGCCGATGGTTTCCACATGCCCGCCGAGTGGGCCCCGCAAACTCAGGTATGGATGGTCTGGCCGGAGCGCCCGGACAACTGGCGCCTGGGCGGCAAGCCGGCGCAGGCTGCCCACGTAACCCTGGCCAAGGCCATTGCCCGTTTCGAACCTGTGACCGTCGCAGTCTCCGCCGGCCAGTACGAAAACGCTCGACGCCAACTCGACCAGCCGAACATTCGTGTGGTTGAAATCAGCAACGACGATGCGTGGGTGCGTGACACCGGCCCGACCTTCGTCATCAACGACCATGGCGAAGTGCGCGGTGTAGATTGGGGCTTCAATGCCTGGGGCGGCTTTGATGGTGGCCTGTACGCACCCTGGAACCGCGACGAGGAACTGGCCGCCAAGGTGCTGGAAATGGAGCGCTGCCAGCGCTACCAGACCGAAGGCTTTGTGCTTGAAGGTGGTTCGATCCACGTAGACGGTGAAGGCACCGTGATCACCACTGAGGAATGCCTGCTCAATCGCAACCGCAACCCGCACCTGAGCCGCGAGCAGATCGAAGCGGTGCTGCGCGATCACTTGGCAGTCGACACCGTGGTGTGGCTGCCGGATGGCTTGTACAACGACGAAACCGACGGCCATGTCGACAATTTCTGCTGTTACGTGCGCCCGGGTGAAGTGTTACTGGCCTGGACCGATGATTCCAACGACCCCAACTATGCGCGCTGCCACGCGGCCATGGATGTGCTGAAGAACACCCGCGACGCCAAGGGCCGCGAGTTCATCGTGCACAAGATGCCGATCCCGGGCCCGCTGTTCGCCACTGCCGAAGAGTGCGCCGGTGTCGACCAGGTCGCCGGCAGCCAGGAACGTGACCCTTCGGTGCGTCTGGCGGGTTCGTACGTGAACTTCCTGATCGTCAACGGTGGCATCATTGCCCCAAGCTTCGACGACCCGGCAGATGCCGAAGCCAGAGCGATCCTGGCAAGGATCTTCCCCGACCACGAGGTGGTGATGATCCCGGGCCGCGAGCTGCTTTTGGGTGGCGGCAACATTCACTGCCTGACCCAACAGCAGCCGGCGCCGATCAAGCGCTGAACGCGTGATGAATAAAGAGGCCCGTCGTATGACGGGCCTTTTTTTGCGCGGGCGACGCCCGGAGGCCGAGCTGGCATACGTTTTGTATTGTTTTTCAAACAGATAGCGAGGTTGCACGGCCAGGCCGCGCCTCGGATCTGTAACAATAACTACGTAAATTAGCCACTCACGGGCCAGGGAGTACGTGTAGACATGAACGCAGCAAGTGAGTCGGCTTTGCGCCCATCGGCAGTTGATCGCCAATCGCTCAGGCTTGTGGCGAAGTGGTTGAAACACCATGGAAGCATCAGGGTCAGGACGACCGACCCACGACGTCTGCTTGCCGGGCGATACCCCCAAGGTTTGATCAGCGAAGCAGAGATGCAGGCGCTGATGGCGGTGTGGCACTGATTGATTGCAGCTGTACCTGCCTCTTCGCGGGCATGCCCGCTCCCACAGATATTTCACAGGTTCTGAAACATGTGGTGATCATGGGGGAGCGGGCGTGCCCGCGAAGAGGCAGGTACAGCCAACAAACATCAGAAGCTGTAGCTACCTGTCACTATCAGGCTACGCGGCCCCCCACTTCAAACTGCGCCGCGCCGGTCACCGAGCTGTAATAGGTCTTGTCGGCAATGTTGCTCAATACCCCCCGATCAACCCCCGATCATCCCAGCCATGGGTCCGATACCGCGTCGGACACCGTCATCGGACCATTGTGCTGCCGGCCTGCGCTTCGATGGTCGAGCGGCGATCTTGCTCCGGAGCCTTGCTGACCCTGCCCTCAGGAAATTGTCCGTTCGATCAAAAGGCAATTTCCCACACAAGATAAATTATCTGCTGATAGCGCAAGCTTGCATGGAAATGCACCAGATAGGCCGGTAATTTTGGTCATATAAACCTGCATTTCACGACTTTTTGACATTTGTAATCGCGCGCGGCTAGGATTCGGCCAACGCCTGCTGGCCATGGTATTGGCCAGGCTGCTGCCGAGGGCCGCCGTGAGCTTACCGGTAGGCCCGCCCGGCTGGATCCGCATAGCGTCGAACCTACGAAGGGGCGTTGGTTCCTGGCGTCATATTGCAGCGCGTTTTTGATTAAGAAATAAGGAAAACAACATGTTGAAAACCAGGATCAGTCTGGTCGCCCTGGCGATGATCGCCGCGACCCAGGCTCAGGCCAATGACCAGGCTGACAGCAAGGGCTTCATTGAGGACAGCCACGCCAACGTCCTTCTGCGTAACGCCTACATCAACCGTGACAAGAAGCATGGCACCGACGACCAGATCGAATGGGGCCAGGCGTTCATTGCCAACTTCTCCTCCGGCTTCACCCAGGGCACCGTTGGCGTCGGTGTTGACGCATTTGGCCTGTACGCCGTGCGCCTGGATGGCGGCAAAGGTCACAACGGTGGCGGCGGCGTCGACTTCTTCAAACCGCACGAAACCACCAATGCCGAAGGCAACGCCAGCTCGCCGCACAACCTGGCCCGTGGTGGTGCTGCAGTGAAATTCCGCATTTCCAACACCGTGCTTAAGTACGGTGACCAGATGCCAGCACTGCCAGTGCTGCAGTACGACGATGCACGTCTGTTGCCAGAAAGCTTCACCGGTACCCTGATCACCTCCAAAGAGATCCAGGGTCTGGAACTGAACGCTGGTCGCTTCACCCAGGAAGCGCGCAAGAGCGCCGAGCGCCGTGATGGTGGTGGCCTGAAGTCGATCAACGTCTTCGGTGCCAGCTACAAGTTCACCGACAACTTCACCGCTTCGCTGTACACCGCCGACAACGAAGACGTTATGAAGAAGCACTACCTGGGCTTGAACTACGTCTTCCCGATCGCCAGCGACCAGTCCCTGACCCTGGACTTCAACGGCTACAAGTCGGACATCAACAACAAGCATGTCAAGGCTGCCGAGCTGACCGGTGACTCCAACACAATTTGGAGCCTGGCGGCCACTTACGCTTATGGCCCGCACTCGTTCACAATCGCCCACCAGCGCAGCACCGGTAGCACTGGCTATAACTACGGCGGGTATCAGAACGCAGGCCGTCAGGGTGACGGTGGTTCCACCATCTACCTGGCCAACTCGTACTGGTCCGACTTCAACGCCGAAGACGAGCGCTCCTGGCAGCTGGGCTACGGCCTGGACTTCGGTGCCTATGGCATTCCGGGCCTGACCTACAAGCTGGCCTACGTGGTGGGTGACAACATCAACACCCGTAACGTCGCCAACCCGCAAGGCTTCGGCGAAGGTAAAGAGCGCGAGATCTTCAACCAGATCCGTTACGTGGTGCAGGACGGCCCGGCCAAGGACCTGTCCATCAAACTGCGTAGCTCGTTCTTGCGTACCAACAACGCCGTGCAGCAGAACGGTTACAACGACGACGGCAACGAAGTCCGCGTATTCGTCGAGTACCCGATCAGCATCTTCTGATCCGCAGTTCTTTGCATGAAAGCTGGGGCCGCGCTGCGGCCCTTCGCGGGCTTGCCCGCTCCCACAGGTAAAGCGCCGCCTTCGATGGCGCTGCAAATTGTGGGAGCGGGCACGCCCGCGAAGGGCTGCAGGGCAGCCCCAGTCATGTTTGTCATGCAGGTTCAGTCTCTTCGTGGCGCAGTCTTGATGCCACAGTTCGTGTTGCAGTCTCCCCCGTCTCCGGTGCAAAGCTGTCGCTACGCGCCATCCGCCACATCCGTGCATAAAACTCGCTTTCGATCGAGCCACTGAGTAGCTCCCCCGGCTTGAGGAATGTGTGCAAGTCTGAAAACAACCCGATTTCGCTGGGGCTGATGCGCCGTGCCAGGTGCTTGGGCCTGAGCTCCGAAGGGTGCTCCAGGCCTGCGGCAGCCAACATCTCGGCCAGCGCGTGCAGTGTGTTGCGGTGGAAGCTGGCCACCCGCTCGGCTTTGTCTGGCACCACCAGGGCACGCTGGCGCAGAGGGTCTTGGGTGGCCACGCCGGTCGGGCACTTGTTGGTGTGGCAGCTCTGCGACTGAATGCAGCCAATGGCAAACATGAAACCGCGTGCCGAATTGACCCAGTCAGCGCCGATGGCCAAAACGCTGGCAATGTCGAAGGCGCTGACGATCTTGCCCGCCGCACCAATGCGGATGCTGGAGCGCAGGTTCAGGCCGACCAACGTGTTGTGCACGAACATCAGGCCTTCGCGCATTGGCACGCCCATGTTGTCGCTGAACTCGCGAGGTGCCGCGCCGGTGCCGCCTTCCTTGCCGTCGACAACGATGAAGTCAGGAGTGATGCCGGTGGCGAGCATAGCCTTGGCAATGCCCATGAACTCCCAGGGGTGGCCCAGGCAGAACTTGAAGCCCACGGGCTTGCCGCCTGAAAGCTCGCGCAGGCTGGCTACGAAATGCAGCAACTCCACTGGTGTGCGGAATGCGCTGTGCGCCGCCGGCGAGATGCAGTCCTCGCCGGCGCGTACGCCACGGGTCTCGGCAATTTCGGGGCTGACCTTGTGCCCCGGTAAAATGCCGCCGTGGCCAGGCTTGGCGCCCTGGCTGAGCTTGATCTCGATCATCTTCACCTGTGCCGAACGGGCCTGTTCGGCGAAGCGCTGTGGATCGAAACGACCGTCCTCGGTGCGGCAGCCGAAGTAGCCGCTGCCAATTTCCCAGATCAGGTCGCCGCCGTGTTCACGGTGGTACGGACTGATGCTGCCTTCGCCAGTGTCATGGGCAAACCGGCCCATGCGCGCGCCGCGGTTGAGTGCAGCGATGGCGTTGGCGCTGAGGGCGCCGAAACTCATCGCCGAGATGTTGAAGATCGAGGCCGAGTAGGGCATTCGGCATTGCGGCCCGCCGATGGCAATGCGGAACGAGGCAGGGTCCGGCGTGGCCACCGGTAGCATGGAGTGGCTGATGAACTCGAAACCAGGTTTGTAGGCGTCGTTGAGTGTGCCGAACGCTTTCTCGGCGCTTTCGTTCTTGGCGCGGGCGTAGACCAGCGAGCGTTGCGAACGGGAGAACGGCAGCTTGTCGTCGTCACCTTCGATCAGGTACTGGCGGATTTCCGGGCGGATGGTTTCGATCAGGTAACGGATATTGCCCAGGATCGGGTAGTTGCGTCGCACCGCATGGTGGCTTTGACGCAGGTCATTAAGGCCGACCAGGCTGAGCAGCGCGGTGATCAGCGTTACCGGCCACAGCCAGGCATGCTGGGACAGCAGGGGCAGGCTGGCGAAGGTGAAGACAAGGCAGAGTACGAAGCAGGCGTAGCGGCTGGGAAGAGAGTGTTTCATGGGTCCATCGCAGGCAGGATGACCGGGCATAGGATAGGCAAACACAGGGGACGGAAAACCTGGGTAATCGGTAAAAGACTGTTACACGCCGGCCCCTGGATCAGCCTTTAGACGGGGAGCTGCAGGCTGACCCGTAACCCGCCGCCTGCTCGGTTCGCCAGCATCAGCTCACCCCCATGGCTGGTGGCGATCCGCTGGGCAATGCTCAGCCCCAGCCCATATCCGCCGGATGCCTGGTTACGCGATCCCTCACCGCGCACGAACGGGTCGGTGATGGTCGGCAGCAGCGCTGGCGAAATCCCTGGCCCGCGGTCGTCGATGTGGATGAACACTCCTGTGGTGGTCCGCTCCAGCGTGACAGAAACATCCTTGGCATAACGCAACGCATTGACCAACAAGTTCTGAAGACAGCGCTGCAGCAGCAGGGCATCCCCCCGCAAGCTGTTCACCCGGCCGTGCACCGGCAGTGGTTCCTGGTCAGTCGCCAGGTCCGCACACTGGCGCGTCACCAGCCGGTCCAGGTCCACCTGCTGCAAGTTCTGCTGCTCTCCGGCACGCAGGTAATCCAGAACCTGACCGATCATATCGTCCATCTGCGTGATGTTCTGCTGCAGGCGCTGGCGGTGTTCGTCATCGGGTAAGCGCTCCAGTCGCAGGCGCATGCGGGTCAGTGGGGTACGCAGGTCGTGGGACACGGCGGCCAGGAAGTAGGCCTTGTCGTTGACCATGGCAATCAGCCGCTGCTGCATCGCGTTGAACGCCTGCGCCGCCTGGCGTACTTCTTCCGGCCCATCCAGTGCCAGGGGAGGCTGTTCGAGGTTACTGCCCAGCCCGCGCGCAGCATCGGCCAGGCGATGCAACGGGCGCAGGCACAGGCGCACGGCAATCAGGCACACCAGCAACACGGCGACAATACGCAGCGCATACACCCGCAGCAGGTAATCGCTGATCAGCACCCAGGCCGACTCGCCGCTCCAGCCCTGCAGTTCCTGGCCCGCAATGGTCAGCCAGTGCCCATCGGCCAGCGGCAGCGCGAACTGGATATGCGCCTGGGCCGTGCGCAGGCCGAACAGGCTGCGCCAGACGATCGGTTGGCCCAGTTCGTCGGTGAGTTGCACGTTCATAAGGCGCACGTCCTGGGCATGCCCCAGTTCGTACTTCAGGGCCTGCTGCAGCAACAGCTCGACCCGCCTGCGCCCAGGGCGCTCGTCATGCTCTTGCCCAGGCAGGCTTTCGACGCAGCGAAGCTGGTAGTGGGCTGGCGCCTGCAATGTACCGCCGTGGCAGTCGATCTGGGCAATCAGGGGGGCGCTGCGTGCAGCAACCAGTCGCACGGGCACCTCTAGCGCCTGGGCGAAACGCACATCGAACCAGATGCTGCTCGACATCAACTGGATCACCAGCGTGCCACTGACCATGATCAGCAGCAGTTGACCAAACAAGGTGCGTGGCCACAGCCGGTGAAACCAGCGCATGTCAGGCCCCGGCCGTGAGGCTGGCGATACTCAGCAGGTAGCCTTCGTTGCGGATGGTCAGGATTTGCGCGGCCCCCGCCGGTGCCCGGCGCAGTTGCTGGCGCAGGCGGCTGACGCACATGTCCACCGAACGGTCGTCGGGCAGGTGGTCGCGGCCGAACGCGCTGCGGGTCAGTTGGTCACGGGAGACCACACGGTTGTTGGCTTCCAGCAGTTCGCGCAGCACGCGGTAGTCGGAGCGCGGCAGGGTCAGGGTCTCGCCATCCGGGCGGGTGAGCAGGCGCTTGACGTGTTCCAGACGAAAGCCTGCGAACAGCTGGGCGTCCACCACGGGTTCTTCGGCACAGGTGCCCAGGCGTTGCGGACGACGCAGTACGGCTTTGATCCGGGCGATCAGTTCGCGTGGTTCGAAGGGCTTGGCCAGATAGTCGTCGGCACCCACTTCAAGGCCGATGATGCGGTCCAGCGTGCTGCCCTTGGCTGACAGCATGATCACCGCCAACCCGGGTGTGGCCTGCAACTGCCTACACAGACTAAGGCCGTCCTCACCCGGCAACATCAGGTCGAGCACCACCAGCTCAACTTTGTGCCGGGCCAGCTGGTCGCGCATCTGTTCACCGTCGGCTGCGGCCAGCACGTTGTAGCCGGCATCGGTCAGGTAATCACAAAGAAGTTCGCGGATCTCGTCGTCATCATCGACAACCAGCAGGGTCGTGCTCATGCAGAAAAACACCTGTTAGGTGAGGGCCGGTGGCGCTCGTTACGTTCAATTACATCCCCGTACATGTCGGGGCTGGAGCCCGGAGGGCTGATCCCTAGAATCCTAACAAAAAATCATCTGCAAATACGAAGCCTTCCCAAATGAATCCCAAGAGCATCCCGACAGCGTTCACCCCCTTCAGTCAAAGTGGCAGTCGCCTAAAGCCGCTGGCCTTCTGCGTTGCCGTCGCCATCAGCGGTGGGGCAATGGCTGCCGACGGCAAACCCCTTGTACTGGACGCCACGCAGATCGAAGACAGCGCATTACTGCCTGCCGACGAGGCCGGCCAGTTGGGCTACACGGTCGAGAGCACCCGTAGCTCTACAGGCCTGGCACTGACACCACGGCAGACGCCGCAATCGGTTACCACCATCACCCGCCAGCAGATGGATGACCGCGACATCCACACCATCGAGCAGGCACTGGGAACCACCCCAGGCGTAACGGCCAACAAGTCCGAGGTGGGTGGGCGTACCGACTACCGCGCGCGTGGTTACTCGATCAGCAACTGGAAGGTCGATGGCCTGCAGACCCAGGGCGGTTCCGATTTCAGTGGCAGCGGCAATGCGCTGAACATGGACCTGTACGAACGCATCGACATCGTGCGCGGCGCCAACGGCCTGCTGGGCGGCACCGGCGACCCCTCGGCCACCGTCAACCTGATCCGCAAGGCACCGACCAAAACCTTCGGCGGCAGTGCTTATGCCACTTACGGCAGTTGGGACAAGCGTCGTCTGGGGGCTGACTTGAACTTGCCTTTGTCCGAAGATGGCCGCCTGCGTTCGCGTTTCGTGATGACCCAGCAGGATGCCAACTCCTTCCGCGACAACCAGTCCGAGCGCTCCCGCGCCGCCTTGGCCAATTTCGAGTTCGACCTGGACGACGCCACTACCTTGGGCGCCGGTTACCAATATGAGTACAACAAGGTTGTGGGCGGCGGCTGGGGCGCGAATATCCCGATCTGGTACCGCGACGGCAGCAAGACCGACTTGCCGCGCAGCACCAACCTGGTACCCAGCTGGAGCTTTGGCGAATACACCACCCGCACTGCGTTCGGTTCGCTAGAGCACCGCTTCGACAACGACTGGACCCTGGACCTGAAAGCCGCCCAGGCCACCACCGAAGCCCTGAACCACCGGGGCCTTGCCAAGGTAAACTCGGCAGGGCGCGGCAGCTACGGCGGCTATTGGGACCAGGACGGCAGCGGCGCTGTACTGAATGGTTTGCACAGCTCCAGCGACACCACCCAGCAGTCGGCGCAGATCGACCTGTCCGGCCCGTTCCAGCTGTTCGGCCGCACTCACCAGGCCATGGTCGGCTACAACGACAGCCGCACCGTCGGCTGGTCGCCCCAGTACACCTGCACCATGGTCGGCGACGGCATGGCCAGCGCGCCTGCACTGGGTTGCCAGTTCCGCGCCAACAACGGCTTCCCGGTGACCGACTGGCACAATGGCGTGGATGACGACTACGACCTCATCGCCTCGCGCACCGGCCTTCACAGCAAGACCACCACCCGCCTGCAGGGCATGTACGCCGCCACCCGCCTGAGCATCACCGACCCGTTGTCGGTGATCGTTGGCGTGCGCACCAGCAACTATTCCTCGGTCACCCGCAGCGTGGCCGGCGAGCGCAGCAGCCAGGAAGAAAACGGCATCGTCACCCCCTACCTGGGCGCGGTGTATGACCTCAATGACAACTACTCGGTATACGCCAGCTACACCGACATCTTTACCCCGCAAACCTCTGAAACCAGCAGCGGCAGCAAGGTCGAACCGATTCGTGGGCAGAGCTACGAAACCGGTATCAAGGGTGAGTGGTTCGATGGCCGCCTGAACGCCTCGGCGGCGTACTTCCGCACCAAGCAGGAAAACAAGGCCGTGCTGGACGGCGACCTGACCACCCCGACCGGCGGCAGCGCCTATAAGGCCGGTTCCGGGCAGGAAACCGACGGTATCGACCTGGAAGTCGCAGGCGCCCTGACCCCCAACTGGAACGTCTACGCCGGTTACACCTACCTGCACTTCCGCCGCGTCGACAGCGACGGCCGCAGCGACCCGTCGCACTTGTTCAAGGCCTCCACCACCTACCGCCTGAGCGGCCCGCTCGACCGCCTGACCCTGGGCGCCGGCGTGACTGCGCAGAGCAACATCCGCGCCATCTCCAGCCCGGCTGGCCAGCCCACCAACGGCGTGAGCAATGGCGCCACTGACGTGAACTGGTCCGGTTATGCCATCTGGAATGCCATGGCCAAGTACCAGTTGACCGATGAGACCAGCGTCAGCCTCAACGCCAACAACCTGTTCGACAAGCACTACTACAGCCAGTACGGGTTCTATGCCGGGGCGATTTATGGTGACCCGCGTAACCTGTCGTTGACGGTAAGCACCGCGTTCTGATCAGCTCTTCCACAAGGCCTGGCGCTGTACCTGTAGGAGCGGGTTCACCCGCGAACACCGGCGCAGCCGGTGCCTGCAACCGCATCGCCAGCGTCGCGGGCACGCCCGCACACGGAACCAGCGCTGGGTTCAAGGCCTGCGCTGGGCCGCCAAGCGGCCCTTTCTTACCTGGGCTCTGCCGCTTGCCTTGGATCAACCGGCTTCTCCAACTGGCCCTCGAAGCTATCCCAATCCTCGCCAAAAAGCTCCACCGGATGCATGGTCCGGTCTGCGCCATTACCACAGGCTAGCGCCTTGGCAGGGCAGTACAGGTCGCAACCCCAGCAGATACGCTCGGGGTGGCGAGGGTTTGTGGGGAATCTCTTGGCCATGTTCATCCTCCCTCAGGGCTGCCTGTTCTGAACGTAAACTCCTCGCCCAGCCCGTCGTTTGACGGGCATCAATCCATTGGCGATCGCCAGGTCACCGTACATCGCGCATCCAGATATCTGTTTGACAGATATCTGGATAAGAGATATTTTCCACCCTATGTTGGTGCGCCGGGACAACACAATGCGGGTCATAACGAAAGCGGCGGTAACCAAGGCGATTGAAGCCCACGGCCAGTGGAAAGCGCCCCTAAGCCTGTGGCTGACGACCTTCGACAGGGCGACGCTGCGGTTTGAATCTTTTGAACAGTTAAGGCAGACGTGGGTCACTGTGTCTGGCTGGAATGTTGATCGCATCCCCCACTCAAAACTTAGGCCCGCCAGCCGCAAAGGGCCGCTTGATATCTACGTGTTCGATATCAAGAAAAACGAATGCCGCCTGATCGCGTGGCTCAATGCGCGAACGGGCACTCTCTACATCAAGGCCATTCTGTCGCACGCCGAGTACGACAAATGGTGCAGAAGCGATATCAGGTAGCAACCTGGGCCGCGCGATATTTCAATTCGACAGGTGACAACATGAAGCGGGATAAAATCGAAGCCAATGGACTAGATGCCTTCATCGCTAATATTTCACCCATGCTCGATGGCCTGAACACTCAGATGGCAACCATGGCCCAGCTTCTAGCCGCCTGCCATGACCCCATCAAGGACGATGCCGAGCTTGAGGCACGCATGGCATTGATCGACGAGCTCTACTCCCATGCGGACAGCGAAGGCCACGCTGCGGCACGCTTTGCCGAGATGGTAGCGGACCGCGTCTACGAGTATGAGAGTGAGTCTGTATTGGTGCCGTTCGCGAGCCAGGCCGAAGCGTTGGCCTTTCTGCTGTCGGACAGGGGCGTGAAGCAGAAGGACCTGTCGGCGATAGCGACCCAGAGCGCGGTATCCGAGATTCTGAACAACAAGCGGAAGATGACGGTTGCCCAGATAAAGGGCTTTGCTGAGTTTTTCAGCGTACCGGTTGAGTTCTTCATGCATGGGGTGATTTGACAGGCTCGATAGCCGTCTCCGACCACAACCCAGGGTCGACCAGCGCACTGCATGCCATGGCTCGGAACCCGTGGCCGCAGATGTCCGCCTTGGTGTCGTAGCCATCGTCCTGAGTGCGGCAACCCCCGCGAACACCAAGTCGAATTTGCCAGTGATCGCGTAGATCTGCCCAAGCAAGGCCACTGCATGCGGCGGGGTACAACGTGAATGTAGCCGGCCCCAAATGAGGTCGAACTGATTTCAGCGGGCGAGAGAAACACGATATTTCAGGGTATACCGCGAAACATTTCTAATTCCGCCAACTGCAAGCCACTGCGCTAGATTCGCTCCTCTTGGCATCCATGCCGTCACCAATACTGCATCTCGCCGTGGCTGCGACGCATCCAGTATGGCCAGGACCCAGAGCGGCCGATCAAGTCGTTGACCGAGTCGGTAGGGGCGGGTGCGATTGAGCTCATCATCAACGGCAGCCCTGCATTCCGATGTGTGTATGTGGCCAAATTTGCAGACATGGTCGTCGTGTTGCATTCGTTCGTAAAAACGACCAACAGGTCCGACCGGCACGCGATGCAGGTCGCCGAACAGCGGATGAAGGAGTTGAAGCAAGAACTGAGAAAAATGGGATACAGGGTTTAGCTGCCAGGCGTTTGGGTGATCACGATCTGGGGCGGTGAACCGGCATCGTTCGAGGGCAGGGTCAGGGTTGTGCGAAAGCCGAGCTTGTCCAGCATGTCCATCATGGCGTCCAAGGTGAATTTCTCGATCTTGCCATTTGCAAGTTCGGATATGCGGGATTGGGTGACGTTCAGCTTGGCTGCGGCATCATGCTGTTTGAGGCCCATTTTTTTGATGCAGTCAGTGATGAAAATGGACAAGTCCATTTTCAAGGCCATTTTGCTGGCGGTATCTGCGTCGTGGGTGGCGTGGAAAGGGCTTTCGTGGAATTGAAGCGCCATCGGCTTGCCTCGGCAGAAATATCTAAAATTTGCGATAAGTCGTAGTGGGGATTGGTTGGCGAGTCAAAGCGTTTGTGTTGGAGGGAGTGTCTGTTTTTGAGCTGGGCTGTGATCAGAGAATTGCATCTGCTTGGGGGGCTGCTGCGCAGCCCATCGCAGGCAAGCCAGCTCCTACACCGATCGCGGTGGTTTCAGGGCATCTGTAAGGCAGGGGATTGGGGGCTGCGGGGGGGAAAACAAAAAAGGCCCACCTTTCGGTGAGCCTTTCTTGATACTGCGTATGGTGCCGGCACCAGGAATCGAACCCGGGACCTACTGATTACAAGTCAGTTGCTCTACCATCTGAGCTATACCGGCAATGGGGCGTCATTATAGCGATCGTTTGGCGCCTGTAAACCACTTCCTTGCGAATGTTCGCAAAAGACCTAAGTCACCGGCCCAAAAGAAGAATTTTCCTACCAGCCGCGGTGCATGGTGGTGACGCTAGGCTCGCTTTTGCCCGGGTTGAAGAACAGCTTGTCGTTGTCGCAGCCGCGCTTGCGGCAGGGGCTTTCGGTGCGCAGGGGCAGGCCGTTGTCGCCGCCCAGTTGCATGCCGGGGTGGTTCCAGTCCAGGTTGCTGCTGGGGTTGGGCGAGGTGCCGCCGGCACAGCCGGTCAGGGCGAAGGTCAACAGGGCGAGGAGTTTGGCTCGGGTCACGATGGTCAGGTCCGTTGGTCCATTGTCGGTTCTGGCGCAACGCCAGAAGGCCG
Organism: Pseudomonas putida; assembly: GCA_041879295.1. Taxonomy (NCBI): domain Bacteria; kingdom Pseudomonadati; phylum Pseudomonadota; class Gammaproteobacteria; order Pseudomonadales; family Pseudomonadaceae; genus Pseudomonas; species Pseudomonas putida. The sequence goes on from CP047152.1 coordinate 325,499, forward strand.
CGGGGCTGGCGGGCAGCGCGCGACGTCACTTTTTAATGATTTGGGGGGTGGATGATACACCGTTGCGGCGGTGGAGCATTAGCCTTGTGTTGCCTGGCATGGCCTCTTCGCGGGTGAACCCGCTCCTACAGGGGGCCGGGTAAGCCGGGTTATCTGTGTAAGGCAATTCTGAACCATGGGGTCAAAAGCTTCAGGGTTTGGATGCTTCGGAAGTATCCTACGCGCGCCGCCGAAGTAACGCTGTTGTCGGGGAAGTGGCTCACGGATACCGTTTGCGGGTCGCTCTGGCGACCGGGTGTGAGAACCCGACTTTGAACGTATCGGCTGCGTAATGGCGACTGTGCGCGGGCAGACCTTGGTCTGGCCGAGCTTCCTACGTTCACTCGGTTTCTCACCTCGTGCACGGTTGCCGCCTTTGTTCCGTGAGAAAGAATGAACACGGCAACTCCTTTTGAACTAGGGAGTTTGAAAAGTGAAAACGATCGATTCTGATCCCAACACCCCCAAACCAATCACAACCGCAGGCGTGGAAACCTTCCTCGCAGCCGGTAACCCGTCCCTCAATCTGCTGCGCGTAGAGCCCGGCGTCCCCATCGATGCTGCCTACGAGCATGTCTCGATCCTGATGGGCTACATCAAGCACCTGGTGCGCGAGGGGGATATGGAGGACGACCATAAATTCCTGGGTGCAGCCGATTACCTGTGCGACATGGCCAAGGCGCTGATGAACGATATCGAGATCGCCAAGGGTAAGGCGAATTGAAAAAGTCAGACCGCCGGGGCTGCTTTGCATCCCTTTAGCGACGCAAGGGCCGCTCCCACAAGCGACCGTGCAAACAGCGCTTGCGCTAACCACAAGAAATCTTTATGCACAAGTGGCATCAGGGGCCTGAGCGAAAGGCATGCCGGATCGCTACGCCGCTGGTCTTTGCGCAAACGCCTGTTTTTACTGGGTTGCAGCTGCAAGGAGGAATAAGCCAAGCGCTTGAAATAGCGCTTGGATCCAACAGGTAATCACAAGCTTGTTCACAGACTTATCCACAGGTTGTGCTGCGGCTAACCGTCGCGTTCCGCGAGAATGAGCAGGTTGCGCGGGGTCAGTGGGTAATCGCAAAACAGGCCCAGGCGCACGTCATAGCCTTGTTCTTCGAGGAACAGGGCGCGATCGAGTACCAGCCACAGCTCCAGTGGCCGACGGAACAGGTTGCGTACGCGCTCCAGGTTCCGAACCTCGGCCAGGCGTTGCCAGCCCGCAGCTTCCAGCATTGCCCAGTCCGGGTTGCCGCTCACTGGCAATTGCTTCAGTTCAGCCAAGTCACGGCAGTATTGTTCGAAGGGCTTCTCCAGCCAGGCCACCGGCAGGGAAGGCGTCGGCAGGTATTCATCGGTCTGGCGCTGCTGGCGTTGCAGCAGGTCGAAGCCCAGGCGCCGGGCCATCGAGGTGTCGCGCTGGCGCCGCACGCGGGCGCCGGCAGTGACGGTTTCGCTCAAGGGCAGGCCCAGGTCGTCCAGCGACAGCTGCAGGCTCGACGCCTGCGCGGCTGTGGATAACGCCTGGTATTGCTGCACGGCGATGCGGTTGTAGCAGCAGGGGGCTACGGCCAGTTGCCGGCAACCTTGCTGGCTGGCCAGTTGCATCAGGCGTACATGCAAATCGCCACAGGCATGCAGGGCAACCACGCTTTTATCGTCAGCCAGGTGGCGAGCGCTGTCTGTGGCCATCACGTCCTGGTGTACGTGCTGTGCCGGTAGGTGATGGTGCGTGCTCAGGGCCTGGCCTGCGGTGACCAGTTCTGCGTCGTACTCCAGGCAGGTCAACTGCTGGCCGGGTTGTAGCAGGCGGCGGCCGAGGTGGCCTTTGCCAGAGCACCAGTCCAGCCAGTGGTGGGGCCGGGCACGGAATGCCAGGTGGCTGGCGAAGGCTTCGATCTGCTGCCATTTGCGGCCGGGGACGGCGACGTCCAGGCGGTGGGCGGCAGGTGGCAGGTCGGTTTGCGGAAGGCTGCCGAGCGTAACGAGCTGTCGGGCTTGCTCGGCCAGTTGCGGGAATGGGGCAGGCAAGCGGTCAGTGGCGCTGTCGGCTTCGGCGTCTGCCAGTGAACATTGGCGCAGGTGGGCGGCAAGCGCTGGGTGGGTGGTTTCCCAGGCCAGTTGCAGGGTGGTGAAGGGGCGGGGTTTCCACAGCCGTTGGTGCTCGATCAGGAACTGGTCGAGGGCCTGGAAGCGGGTGCTTAGGTGGTGGCTGTGGAGGTGGTTGGGCATGGGTAGACATGTGTTGGTTTTCGGGGCCTCTTCGCGGGCGCGCCCGCTCCCACAGGTATAGTGCACAGGCTAAGCACTGTGCAGTACTTGTGGGAGCGGGCGTGCCCGCGAAGAAGGCCAGGAGATGTCAGCGCCCTTGGCACGCATCCACGCGCAACCAGCGCTCCAGCAGCTTGAAACCTTGCACCAGCATGAACGAGATCACCAGGTAGAACACGCCTGCAGCGAAGAAGATTTCCACCGGCAGGTAGGTGCGGGCAATGATGGTACGGGCCATGCCGGTCAGCTCCAGCAGGGTCACGGTACTGGCCAGGGCACTGGCCTTGAGCATCAGGATCACTTCGTTGCTGTACGCCGGCAGGCCGATGCGTGCGGCGCGTGGCAGCATGATGTAGAACAGCGCCTTGCCCCGCGACATGCCCAGCGCCCGCGCCGCTTCGATCTCACCTTTGGGGATCGACTGCAGTGCGCCGCGCAGGATCTCGGCGATGTACGCGGCGGTGTGCAGGGTCATGGTCAGCACCGTGCACCAGAACGGGTCGCGCAGGTACGGCCACAGCGAGCTGGAACGAACTGCATCGAATTGCGCCAGGCCGTAATAGACCAGGAACAGTTGCACCAGCAGTGGCGTGCCGCGGAAGAAGAAGATGTAGCTGAACGGCACGGCGCGCACGTACCAGTGGCGCGAGGAACGGGCGATGCCCAGCGGGATGGCCAGGATCAACCCGGCAACCACGGCAATGGCCACCAGTTCCAGAGTAAGGACCGCACCCTCGGCCAGGCGTGGCAGCCATTTGAAGATGACTTCCCAATTCATTATTCAGCCCTCGCAAAGCCGCGAGCGGCGCGTTTTTCCATGAAATGCATACCGGTCATGGCAATGACGGTCAGGCCCAGGTAGATGCAGGCTGCAACCATGTAGAAAGTGAACGGCTCTTTGGTCACGGTCACGCCGATTTGTGCGTGGCGCATGATTTCTTCGAGGCCGATTACCGACACCAGGGCGGTGTCCTTCATCAGGATCATGAACAGGTTGCCAAGGCCGGGCAGGGCGATGCGCCACATCTGCGGCAGGATGATCCGCGAGAGGATGCGGCCCTTGGACAGGCCCAGCGCTAGGCCAGCTTCACGGTGGCCTTTGGGGATCGCCAGGATGGCGCCACGGAACACTTCGGTGGCGTAGGCACCAAAGCACAGGCCCAGGGCGATCACGCCCGCGGCAAAGGCGCTGAGCTCAAGGCCGGGCATGTTCAGGGCTTCGCCGAGGCTGCTCATGAGCCCGACGGTACCGAAATAGATAAGCAGCACCCACAGCAGTTCGGGCACGCCGCGAACCAGGGTCGAGTAGAAGCCGCCAAGCCATTGCAGCGGCTTGAGCGGAGAGGTCTTGGCCAGGGCGCCGAGCAGGCCCAGGACCAGCCCCAGCAGCAAGGCGCAAAGCGCCAGTTTTACGGTCATCAGGGTGCCGGCCATCATGGCCGGACCGAATCCGTGCAGGTCGATATTCATGGGCAGGTCATTTTAGGGACTGGCGCGCCGCAAGGGCGCGCCGGTCAGGGCGGATCATTCGATGCTGAACGGGAAGTACTTGTCGTTGATTTTCTTGTACGTACCGTCGGCTTTGATTTCTGCCAGGGCTTTGTTCAGGTCGTCGCGCAGCTTGGTGTCACCTTTGCGCACGGCAATGCCGATCTTGTCGCTGTCCATCACCGGCTCACCCTTGAACTCGAAGTTCGAGCCGTCTTTGCTTTTCAGCCACTCGTACTGCACGTACTTGTCGGCCAGGATGCCGTCGATACGACCGGAGACCAGGTCGAGGTAGGCGTTTTCCTGGGTGTCGTAAAGTTTGATATCGACATCCGGGTAGTTGTCTTCAAGGTAGGTGCCGGCCAGGGTGGCGCGCTGGGTGCCGATGACCTTGCCCTTCAGCGACGCTTTGTCGGTCTTGAAGTCGACGTTTTTCGGCGCGATGAACTGCAGCTTGTTGGAGTAGTACGGATCGGTGAAGTCCACAGCCTGCTTGCGCTCGTCGGTGATCGACAGCGACGACACCAGGAAGTCGAACTTCTTGGCGTTAAGGGCCGGGATGATGCCGTCCCAGTCGGAGGTAACGACCGAGCACTCGACTTTCATCTTGGCGCACAGGGCGTCGCCGATGTCTTTGTCGAAGCCAACCACGTTACCGCTGGCATCCTTGTTGTTGAACGGTGGGTAGGCGGCTTCGATGCCCATGCGCAGTTTTTCTGCGGCCATGGCGTTTGCCGACATCACCAGCGTGGCAGCAGCTGCCAGGAGAAACTTCTTGTAGGTGTGCATGTATTGCTCCGTTAGCGGTGGCTGGACATGAATTGCTTGCAACGCGCCGAGGTCGGGTTTTCGAAGACCTGCTGCGGCGATCCCTGCTCTTCGACCAGGCCCTGGTGCAGGAAGACGACTTCACTGGACACATGGCGGGCAAAGCTCATCTCGTGCGTCACCAGCAGCATGGTACGGCCTTCTTCGGCCAATGCGCGGATAACGTTAAGCACTTCCTGGACCATTTCCGGATCGAGGGCCGAAGTGGGCTCGTCGAACAGGATCACTTTAGGCTTCATGGCCAGGGTACGGGCAATGGCGGCGCGCTGTTGCTGGCCACCGGAAAGCTGGGCGGGGTAGCTGTGGCGTTTGTCGTAGATGCCGACCTTGTTCAGCAGCGCTTCGGCGGCTTCGATGGCTTCGGCCTTGCTTTGGCCGAGCACGCGGCGTGGCGCCTCGATGATGTTGTCGAGGATCGACATGTGTGGCCACAGGTTGAAATTCTGGAAGACAAAGCCGATTTCGCTGCGCAGGCGATTGATCTGGCGGTTGTCGGCTGCAATCAGGTCGCCATTCTTGGCGGCCTTGAGCTTGAGGGCTTCACCGGCGACCAGGATTTCGCCTTGGTGCGGGTTCTCGAGCAGGTTGATGCAGCGCAGCAGGGTGGACTTGCCGGAGCCGGACGACCCCAGGATGGAGATCACGTCACCGTCGCGAGCGGTCAGCGAAATGCCCTTGAGAATTTCCTGCTCGCCGTAGCGTTTGTGCAAATTGCGGATTTCCAGCGCGGGCGTGGCCTGAGCCATGTGCGGTCCTCATGTGTTCGGGTGCGTTCCCAGCTGTTGGCGGCCTTCCTGGCGTGCGCCAAGCTAGCATAGCGGCATTATGACGGCCAACAGGGTCGCCGGGGACTGGGGGCGCTGGTGGGGCAGTTTGTCGCATCGCTACAGCGTAACGTCGCGCAGATGTCCGCGAAGGTGTCGCCCAGCACCAGAGCCTTGATGAAAAAAGGCGCGATGGTGCCAGCTTTGGCCGGCTCATGGAAGCTGTTTTGGCCCATTGGAGGAGTAAACCCTACCTTTTACCTGTGGGAGCGGGTTACCCCGCGAATGCTTCGTTGGGGTCATAAGGTTGTACCCATGGGTTGCACTTCTCGGCATTGCAGTGGTGCAAAGGTGTTACCGAGGAGCACCTTTGGTGCATTTGTAAGTGGGTATTTCAGTAATCCGCCTATTTGGTGCCCTTTCGGTCAAGGAATGGCCGAAAGCCCTCCGGGCCGCATCCTAAAAGGCCTGCAGAGTTTTCTGATGAATGTATTCAGCACCTGGCGCGCTTATTGCCAGTAGGAAACCGCCGATTGCAGCGACGCCTAGGTCAACCCCTGGCGCGCTCTGTATCCGCAGTCGGCGTGGTCCACTCCTTACAAAGGTAGTTTCAATGAGCGGTAACAATTCCAATGACCTCGCTCAGGGGCTCAAACAACGGCATGTAACCATGCTGTCCATCGCTGGCGTCATCGGTGCCGGCCTGTTCGTAGGCTCCGGCCACGCCATCGCAGCTGCCGGCCCTGCCGTGCTGCTGGCTTACGCTGCCGCTGGTACGCTGGTCGTGCTGGTGATGCGTATGCTGGGTGAAATGGCAGTCGCCTCGCCTGACACCGGTTCGTTCTCTACGTATGCCGACCGCGCCATCGGGCGCTGGGCCGGGTTCACCATTGGCTGGCTGTACTGGTGGTTCTGGGTGCTGGTGATTCCGCTGGAGGCCAACGCGGCCGCGGCCATTCTGCATGCCTGGTTCCCCGCAGTTGATCTGTGGGCGTTCTCCCTCATCATTACCCTGGCACTGACACTTACCAACCTGTGCAGCGTGAAGAACTACGGTGAGTTCGAGTTCTGGTTTGCCTTGCTCAAAGTGCTGGCGATCATCGGCTTCATCGCCGTGGGCTGTGCTGCTTTGTTCGGCTTTGTACCGAATAGCCAGGTGAGCGGTGCCAGCCACCTGTTCGATACCCAGGGCTTCATGCCCAACGGTCTGGGCGCAGTGCTGGCCGCGATGCTGACCACCATGTTCTCGTTCATGGGTACTGAAATCGTCACCATCGCCGCTGCCGAGTCGAAGGACCCGGGCAAGCAGATCAGCCGTGCCACAAACTCGGTAATCTGGCGTATCTGCCTGTTCTACCTGGTGTCGATCTTCCTGGTCGTGGCCCTGGTGCCGTGGAACGACCCGGCCTTGGCCGAGGCTGGCTCCTACCAGACCGTGCTGAGCCGTATCGGTGTGCCGAACGCCAAGCTGATCGTCGACATCGTCGTGCTTGTTGCAGTAACCAGCTGCCTGAACTCGGCGCTATACACTTCTTCGCGCATGTTGTTCTCGCTGAGCAAGCGTGGCGACGCTCCGGCCATCGCCCAGCGCACCACCAAGGCGGCGACCCCGCACGTGGCGGTACTGCTGTCCACTGCGGCGGCGTTTCTCTGCGTGTTCGCCAACTTCGTGGCACCGGCCCAGGTATTTGAGTTCCTGCTGGCCAGCTCTGGCGCCATTGCGCTGCTGGTGTATCTGGTGATCGCCGTGTCGCAACTGCGCATGCGCGCCCAGCGTGAAGCCCGTGGCGAAAAGATCACCTTCAAGATGTGGCTGTTCCCGGGGCTGACCTGGGCGACCATTGCCTTCATCGTTGCCATTCTGGTAGTCATGGCGCTGCGTGAGGATCACCGTGTAGAGATCATTGCGACTGCGCTGCTGAGTATTGCTGTGGTGGCGGCTGGCTTGCTGGTTCATCGCAAGCGCGAGGCTGCCGGGCGGGTGGCGCTGGACAGCTGACCCGCGCTGGCTTAAATGAAAAGGCCGCGCCCTGTGAAGGGTGCGGCCTTTTCTGTCGCCTGTGATGGCCCTTTCGCGGGCAAGCCCGCTCTCACAGGTTCACCACAGGCCTGTCAGCCAAACTGCTTCTGCTGTTGCTGCTGCTTGGCCACGAGTTCGGAAGCTGCGATATAGGCTTCCTGGAATTCATCACTCTCCAGCCAGGCCATGGTGGTCTCTTCGTCAGCGCCGTCCAGCCATTTGCGGTAGGCGTTGAACACCAGCACGATGTAGTCGGTGGCGTGTTCTTCCTTGTGCCCCTTGAGCACGAGGGCGAGTAGCGGGTCCACCAGGAACACCGAGATCATTGGCACCAGGCCGCCTTCCTGGGCTTCCTTCATCTTGTTGAACATCGCGTCGTAGCTGCCCGACTCCATGGCCTTGTTGTACACCTGCTCGACGCTGGCGCTGTCGCCGGCGCTGGCCTTGACCGCTTGGCCGCTGCGTACCATGCGGTTCTGCTTGGCCTTGCTGGCGGCGCGCTTGGCGCGTTTCTGTTGCTTGGTAGGGGTGGCCATGGGCAAATCCTTGGGTGTGTCTGAAAGTGCGCGTATTGAAGCGCAATTGCCCGATAAACCCAAGCAGTGCTCCCGAGCGCTGCAGTGGAGAGGTCTGCGGGATGGTAGGCATGCCGAGCCTTCAGGTGGCTGGCTGCGGAGTCTCATCTTCTTCGAAGCCGCGTGAAGCTCGGCCTACCAGCAGAGGGTCGGGTGCATACGCCACCCGAGGGTCTTTACCCGGGTAGTCCAGCGAATGCAGGAAATGCCGGATGCAGTTGATCCGCGCCCGCTTCTTGTCATCGGACTTGATCACCGTCCACGGCGCATCGGCTGTATCGGTATGGAAGAACATCGCCTCCTTGGCCGAGGTGTAGTCCTCCCACTTGTCTAGCGACTTAATGTCGATGGGTGACAGCTTCCAATGCTTGAGCGGGTCGTCCCGGCGCGAAATGAAACGGCGCAGCTGCTCTTCGCGGTTCACCGAAAACCAGTACTTGAACAGCAGGATGCCACTGTTGCACAGCATGCGCTCCAAGTCTGGCGTCTGACGCATGAATTCCAGGTACTGCAGTGGCGTGCAAAAATCCATCACCTTCTCGACTCCGGCCCGGTTGTACCAGGAACGGTCGAAGAACACCATTTCACCCTCCGTGGGCAGGTGCTGGATGTAGCGCTGGAAGTACCACTGGCCTTTCTCCTGCTCGGAAGGCTTCTCCAGAGCGACGATGCGCGCACCGCGTGGGTTGAGGTGCTCCATGAAGCGCTTGATGGTGCCGCCCTTGCCTGCGGCATCGCGCCCTTCGAACAGGATCACCACCCGCTGGCCGGTTTCCTTCACCCAGCTCTGTACCTTCAGTAGCTCGATCTGTAACGCATGCTTGGCCTTATCGTAGTCCTGGCGTCGCAGGCGGGTACGGTAAGGGTAGTTGGCCGGCAGGCGCGCCGAGGTGCTGTCTTCGTTGCTGCCCTTGGGGGCGGTGGCAACCTCCAGCGCTGCGGGTTGCTGGCTGATGCTGGTTATTGTCGGCTCCGGCTTGCGCTGGCGTGGGCGGCGGGTGCGGATCGGTGTGAGTGCGGATTCGCTGGGGGAGGGGAGCAGGAGGGGTGATTCTTCGCTCATGGAGGTCCTTGCTGGTCGATACGGATGTCCGTATTCGATTATGAAGGTGAGCGAATAATGGCTATTTGATGCTGATCAATGAGAAAAATTACAGACAACAAAAAACCCGCACTAGGCGGGTTTCTTGTTGTCGCTTCGGGTAACTTTGCAACCACCAGAAGCTTGAAGGTGGTGCCCAGAGACGGAGTCGAACCGCCGACACGAGGATTTTCAATCCTCTGCTCTACCGACTGAGCTATCTGGGCGACGAGGTGAATTAAATAGATTTCCGGACCGCTCGTCAACGACTTTTTGAAAAAATTTTAAATTAATTCCGTCGCTTACGATTTTTGGGGTCATTCGGCCGGTGGAACGTAGCCTTCGGCCTGGGCGTATTCTTCGCCGGCGAAAAACTTGTCCATTTCGGCCTGGAGGAATTTGCGGTCCTCGGCGTTCATCATGTTCAGGCGTTTTTCGTTGATCAGCATGGTCTGGTGCTTCTGCCAGTCGGCCCAGGCTTTCTGCGAGATGTGTTCGAAGATGTCCTGGCCCTTGGCGCCGGGGTAGGGCGGGCGTTCCAGGCCTGGTAGTTCTTCTTGGTACTTGCGGCACATCACGGTGCGGGTCATCGGGCGTCTCCTGCAATCAGTTCGTCGGTCGCGCGTTCAAGCAGTTTTTTCACCGGGGCGGCGAGGCCCAGACGCGGCGGGGTGGCGAGGTTATACCAGAGCCAGTCGGCCTCGGCCACGTGCTCGCCGACCGGGTCGACGCGTACTAGCCAGGGTTCGATCGCCAGCTGGAAGTGGCTGAAGGTATGGGTCAGGCCGTCCATGGCGTGGCGGCCAGCCAGGCGCAGGCCGTGCTGATAGGCCAGGTCGTCGAGCTGGGTGATGTCGTCCAGTTCCGGGAGGCTCCACAAACCACCCCACAGGCCGCTGGAAGGGCGTCGGTAAAGCAGGATGGCGCCTTCGTGGTTGGCCAGCAGAGGCATCAGTGTGCGCCGTTGCGGCAGCGCCTTGCGCGGTTTGGGCTCGGGGTAGCGGGTTTCTTCGCCGTGCAGGTGCGCTTCGCAGCCACGCTGCAACGGGCAGATCAGGCAGCTGGGCTTGCTGCGCGTGCACAGCGTGGCGCCCATGTCCATCATCGCCTGGGTGTAGTGGTTGGCGCGTTGTTGCGGGGTGAAACGCTCGGCAGTGGCCCATAGCTGGTTGGCAACCTTGGGTTCGCCTGGGTAGCCCGCCTGGGCGGTGTAGCGTGCCAGCACGCGCTTGACGTTGCCGTCGAGGATCGGTGCGCGGATGCCCATGCTGATGCTGGCGATCGCGCCGGCAGTGGAGCGGCCGATGCCGGGCAGCTCGGTAAGCTGCTCGACACTGCGCGGGAATTCGCCGCCATGTTGCTCGACGACGACCTTGGCGGCCTTTTGCAGGTTGCGTGCGCGGGTGTAGTAGCCCAGGCCCGTCCACAGGTGCAGCACTTCGTCCTCCGGTGCCTCGGCCAGGGCTTGCACGGTTGGCAGGGCCTGCATGAAGCGGTCGAAGTAGTTGAGCACGGTGCTGACCTGGGTCTGCTGCAACATGATTTCCGACACCCACACGCGGTACGGGGTGATGCCCTGTTGCCAGGGCAGGTCGTGCCGGCCGTGCTCGTCATACCAGTCCAGCACAGCGCTGGAGAACTGCTCGGGGCTCATCGCTTGAATAGCCCCTTGAGCGCGTCTTTCAGTTCCGGGCTCACTTTGTCTCCAAGTTTTTCATCAAGCTTTTCATCGATCTTGTCTTTCAGGCGGTTGCCGGCCAGCTTGGCGGCAACCTTGCCCAGGCCGTTCTGGTCGAGGCGGCAGGCCTTTGCGCCGAGTTCCAGCGGGCCACGGCAGCGTAGGGGTACTTCAACACCCACATAACGTTCGTTGACCTGGCAGGCCGGGTCTGGCATGGCACGCTGGTCGCCTTCGACGATTACGCCGATGTTGTAGTCCATGCCCAGCACGCGCAGGTCGAGGTCACCATGGCCGTTGACGGTCAGGCCCGGGATGCGCGCCTTGAGGTCCGGGTTGCTGGCGACGCCATTGCGTATGACCAGGCTGCCGCGCAGTTCCTGGAACGGGGTGTCCTTGCCGCGTGGTTCGCTGCTCAGCGTCTTGCGATTGAGCGTGGCGATGGCCTGGCACAGTTGCTGTTCCAGGTTGGCATTGACCAGCACGCCATCGTTGATGGCGAAGTTTGCGCTGCCGTTCAGGGTGTCGACCAGTGCCTTCTGGCTGTTACCGGTGGCTGTCAGATCACTGGTCAGGGTCAGCAGGCCCTTGACTGGTGGCGTCTGTTCCTTGCCTTCGGCCTTGATGAAGTGCTCCACCGGCACCCGCTGGATGTTGGTGTTCACACCCAGCTGCGGCACGGCAGGGCGCACGTCGACCGTGCCCTTGGCTTCGAAGGTGCCGTTGTACAGCTCTCCGCGCAGGGTTTGCAGGGTCAGCAGGCCGCCTTGGCCAACGGCCTTTAGCTGGGCGTTTTCGATCGGCAGCTTATCCAGGGTCAACGAGCCGAAGGCCAGGTCGGCCTGCAGATCGAGGGCGCGCAAACGGTCGACCGGCAGCAGCTTGTCGTCGCTCCATGCCACTTGTGTCGGGGCACTGGGCAGTGGTGTGGAGCCGGCACTGGCTACGGCGCTGGCCTCTTGTTGCTTGACCTCGGCCTGGCGCGCAGCGGTGGCGCCCTTGGCCTCTTCGCTCTTGGCCGGCAGGTAGCGGTCGGCGTCGAAGGTGTCGCCCTTAAGCTGCAGGCGCAGGGCCTGTCTGGCGAAATCTTCGACGGCCACGCGGCCGCTGAAGGTGCTGTCGTCCAGCTTCACCGCCAGGTCTTCCAGGGCCAGGCTGTCAGGCGTGCCCTTCAGGCGAGTTACCAGTTCCAGTTTGGCGAAGGCGGCCGGGTCGTTGGTGGCCGGCAGCGGGCGGCCGATGCTTTCAAGGAAGGTGCGCAGGTTGAACTGGGCGATGGACAGGCCGCCGCTCAGCTGGGGTGCCTTGTCCAGATCACGCAGGTTCAGCTCACCGAGGGCGCGCAGTTGGTTGGCCGAAACTTTCAGGCCGTTCCACGTGGCGACATTGGCGGCCAGGTCGACCAGCAGTTGGCCTTGGGCGGCGAAAGTCACGGTCTTGCCGCCAGTTGGCTCACCCGAGGTCTCGCCCGACAGGCGCATGTCTTCGAAGTTGTAGCGCTTGAGCTTGCGGTCGAAGCGCAATTCGCCGGCCAGTTCGGTACGGGCCTTGATGTTCGGCTGGCTGGCGCTGATGAAGGCGCTGGCCTTGAGCGGGATGTTTGCGCCTTCATGGACCGGGCCGGTGCTCAGCTGGATGCTCTCGGCGCTGTAGCTGTGACCGGTCTTGGCATCGGTGTACTGCACGCGGGCGTTGTTCACGGTCAGGCTGTCGATGTCCAGCTTGATGGCGCGCTCGTTGCTGTCGACGGTCGCAGGCTTCTGCTCGGCAGGTGCCTGTGCCGGTGCATTGGTACTTGCGCCATTCTCCGCGGGCAGCGGCTTGCCGATGTCCTCCCAGTTGCCATGGCCCTGTTCGTCGCGCGTCAGGGTCAGGTTCAGGCCTTCGACACGTACGTCGCTCATTTGTACTTCGCGACGCAGCAGCGGCAGCACACGGACTGAAAGGCCAAGCATCTGCAGATCGGCGAACGGCTCCTTGGGTTTGTTCAAGGTAGCGATGCTGGCTTCGTGCAGCTCCAGGCCCAGCCACGGGAACAGGCTCCAGCCGATGTCACCGTTGAGGGTCAGTTCGATGTGAGCCTTGTCGCGTGCCAACTGGCGAATCTCGTCTTTGTAGTCGTTGGGATCAAAGAGGTGGGTCAGGGCGAAGCCCAGCGCCACGATGATCAGCAGTAACCCGAGAAGCCCCAGTCCCAGGATTTTGCCGAACGCTTTCATGGGCGAGTCCTTTTAGTCCGTTAGTGAGTTCAGGCGGCAGAGTATAACGCTGTAGCGGTTCCCCCTGCTTGTACGACTAGAGATGTAGGAAATTCCTACGCCTGTATCAGATGGTACGGCTTTCGACAGCTTAATATTGAGCTTGTGCCGGAACCATGACCGTTTCAGTCGGGCAGAATTGAACGATGGCAGATTGCTTTCATCCTGCTTGATGCTGCTACCCTTGCGCCGCTTCGCGAGCACCTTCCCAATAACAAGGATCAGATCCATGACCAGTACTGTCGCGACGGGAACCTCGGCCAGTGCGCCAGGTTTCCTGTCGAAGGAACGCATAATTGCCCGCCCAGGCTTCAACCGCTGGCTGGTTCCGCCAGCCGCCCTGGCTATTCACCTGTGCATCGGTATGGCCTACGGCTTCTCGGTATTCTGGCTGCCTTTGTCGCAAGCCCTTGGGATCACCGCCCCCGTCGCCTGTGCAGCAGACATGGGCTTCATGGCCCGAATGTTCAGCGCCGAATGCGACTGGCCAATCTCGATGCTGAGCTGGATCTACACCCTGTTCTTCGTATTCCTCGGCTGCTCGGCGGCGGTGCTGGGCGGCTGGCTGGAGCACGCCGGCCCGCGCAAGGCTGGCCTGGTGTCGGCGTTGTGCTGGTGCGGTGGCATGCTGCTTTCGGCGATAGGTGTGAAAACCCATCAGCTGTGGCTGATGTGGCTTGGCTCCGGCGTGATCGGCGGTATCGGCCTGGGCCTGGGCTACATCTCGCCGGTGTCGACCTTGATCAAGTGGTTCCCGGACAAACGCGGCATGGCCACCGGTATGGCGATCATGGGCTTTGGCGGCGGGGCCATGGTAGGGGCACCGCTGGCCACCGCGCTTATGGGGCATTTTGGCAATGAGCACGAAGTTGGGGTATGGCAGAGCTTTGTCGCCATGGCGGCGATCTACTTCGTGTTCATGACCGCTGGCGCCTTGGCGTATCGCGTACCACCGACCGGCTGGAAGCCTGAAGGCTGGGCTGCGCCGTTGAAGAATGCCAGTAACGCCATGGTCACCGACCGTCACGTGCACGTCAGTGTGGCCTGGAAGACCCCGCAGTTCGCGCTGATCTGGCTGGTGCTGTGCCTGAACGTGTCGGCGGGCATCGGCATTATCGGTATGGCTTCGCCGCTGCTGCAGGAAGTGTTCGCCGGTAAATTACTGGGCAACGAACTGACCTTCAGCCAGCTGAGCACTGCGCAGTTGGCGCAAATTGCCGCGATCGCCGCCGGCTTTACCGGCCTGCTGAGCCTCTTCAACATTGGCGGCCGGTTCTTCTGGGCATCGTTCTCCGACTACATCGGCCGCAAGAACACCTACTTTGCCTTCTTCGCTTTGGGTGTGGGCTTGTACAGCCTGGTACCGAACATGGGGCACCTGGGCAACGTGGCACTTTTCGTGGCCGCGTTCTGCATCATTCTGTCGATGTATGGCGGTGGCTTTGCAACGGTGCCGGCCTACCTGGCCGACCTGTTCGGCACGCAGATGGTGGGTGCCATTCATGGCCGCCTGCTGACCGCTTGGGCGGCAGCCGGGGTGCTGGGGCCGGTGCTGATCACCTACCTGCGCGAGTATCAACTGGCGGCGGGCGTGGAGCGGGCGGCGGCTTATGACATGACCTTGTACATCCTCGCGGGTCTGCTGGTGCTGGGCTTTATCTGCAACATGCTGGTGCGTCCGGTGGCCGACAAGCACTTCATGAGTGATGCCGAACTGACGGCCGAGCGCGCGTTGAGCCATGACAAGGGCGCCGATGGGGCGCGGTCGCTGGAGTGGAAAGCGGCGCCAGGCAGCCTGCCACTGGTGCTGCTGGCCTGGGCGGTGGTGGTTGTGCCGTTGGCCTGGGGTGTCTTGGTGACCTTGCAGAAGACCGCTGTGCTGTTCCATTGATCAGCAGGGGGCGCGTTGCGCCCCTTTCGCAGATGCAGGAGCGGGCCATTGTGGTTGTATAGACCTGTAGCGGTATTCAGTCCGTGTAAATCCTGGCTTTGCCATATGTCATCCGCGTTTCAAGCTGGCGCGTTCTGGGCCTATAATGAAACCCTTTTCGCCCAATGATTTTGCGGAGCTGGTGATGGTTGAACGTAAGGCTTCCGTCGAGCGCAATACCCTGGAAACCCAGGTCAAGTGCTCGATCAACCTCGATGGCAGTGGCAAGGCCCGATTCGATATCGGTGTGCCCTTCCTTGAACACATGCTGGACCAGATCGCCCGCCATGGGCTGATCGATCTGGATATCGAGTGCAAGGGTGACACGCATATCGACGATCACCATACCGTCGAAGACGTCGGCATCACCCTGGGCATGGCATTCGCCCAAGCCATCGGTGACAAGAAAGGTATCTTCCGCTACGGCCACGCCTACGTGCCGCTGGACGAAGCGCTGTCACGCGTGGTCATCGACTTCTCTGGCCGCCCAGGCCTGCAGATGCACGTGCCGTATACCCGTGCCAGCGTTGGTGGCTTCGATGTCGACCTGTTCCAGGAGTTTTTCCAGGGCTTCGTCAACCATGCCCTGGTAACCCTGCACATCGATAACCTGCGTGGTCACAACACCCACCACCAGATCGAAACCGTATTCAAGGCTTTCGGCCGCGCCCTGCGCATGGCCATCACTCTCGACGAGCGTATGGCCGGGCAGATGCCTTCCACCAAAGGGTGCCTGTAAATGCAAACGGTAGCCGTAATCGACTATGGCATGGGTAACCTGCACTCGGTGGCCAAGGCGCTTGAGCACGTAGGTGCCGGTAAAGTGCTGGTTACCAGCGATGCCTCAGTGATCCGCGAGGCCGACCGTGTGGTGTTCCCGGGCGTGGGCGCGATTCGCGACTGCATGGCCGAGATCCGCCGCCTTGGCTTCGACAGCCTGGTGCGCGAAGTCAGCCAGGACCGCCCGTTCCTTGGCATCTGCGTCGGTATGCAGGCGCTGCTCGAACACAGTGAGGAAAACACCGGCGTCGACTGCATCGGCCTGTTCCCTGGCCAGGTGCGCTTTTTCGGCAAAGACCTGCAAGAAGACGGCGAGCACCTTAAGGTGCCGCACATGGGCTGGAACGAAGTCGTCCAGACCATCGATCACCCGCTGTGGCACGACATCCCTGACCGCGCACGTTTCTACTTCGTGCACAGCTACTACATCAATGCCGGCAAACCAGGCCAGGTGGTGGGGCGCGGTCACTATGGCGTCGACTTCGCCGCAGCGCTGGCCGACGGTTCGCGTTTTGCCGTGCAGTTCCACCCGGAGAAGAGCCATACCCATGGCCTGCAGTTGCTGCAGAACTTCATCGCCTGGGACGGGCGCTGGTAAATGAGCAGGTCGAAGACCAAGGCCCCGAGCATCACCCTTGCCCCCGAACAGGAGCGCGAAGCGCTCGATACCTTGAAGCGCTTCCTCGAAGACCGCTTCGAGCTGCAGTTGGGGTCATTCGAGGTGGCCGAGGTCCTCGAGCTGTTCAGCAAAGAGATTGCACCCCATTACTACAACAGGGCGATTGCCGATGTTCAGCTGCACCTCAAGGAGCGGTTCGAGAGCATCGAAAGCGACCTGTGGGCACTCGAGAAGCCCTGAAACCCAACAAATAGACAGGTTCCCAAGATGCTGATTATCCCCGCTATCGATCTGAAGGACGGTGCTTGCGTGCGCCTGCGCCAGGGCCGCATGGAAGACTCTACGGTATTTTCCGACGACCCGGTGAGCATGGCCGCCAAGTGGGTCGAGGGTGGCTGCCGCCGCCTGCACCTGGTCGACCTCAACGGCGCCTTCGAAGGCCAGCCGGTCAATGGTGAAGTGGTTACCGCCATCGCCAAGCGCTACCCGAACCTGCCGATCCAGATCGGCGGCGGTATCCGTTCGCTGGAAACCATCGAACACTACGTCAAGGCTGGCGTCAGCTACGTGATCATCGGCACCAAGGCAGTCAAGCAGCCCGAGTTCGTCGCTGAAGCGTGCAAAGCCTTCCCGGGCAAGGTCATCGTCGGCCTGGACGCCAAGGACGGTTTCGTCGCCACCGACGGTTGGGCCGAAGTCAGCTCGGTGCAGGTCATCGACCTGGCCAAGCGTTTCGAGGCCGATGGCGTCTCGGCGATCGTCTACACCGACATTGCAAAGGACGGCATGATGCAGGGCTGCAACGTGCCCTTCACCAAGGCACTGGCTGAAGCCACCCGTATCCCGGTGATCGCCTCGGGTGGCATTCACAACCTGGGCGACATCAAGGCCCTGCTGGACGCCAAGGCCCCGGGCATCATCGGCGCCATCACTGGCCGTGCCATCTACGAAGGCACCCTGGATGTCGCTGAGGCCCAGGCCTTCTGTGACAACTACCAAGGCTGAGGACTGAACCATGGCACTGGCCAAGCGCATTATCCCTTGCCTGGACGTGGACAACGGCCGGGTGGTCAAGGGCGTCAAGTTCGAGAACATCCGTGACGCCGGCGACCCGGTGGAAATCGCCCGTCGATACGACGAGCAAGGTGCCGACGAAATCACCTTTCTCGACATCACCGCCAGCGTCGATGGCCGCGACACCACGCTGCATACCGTCGAGCGCATGGCCAGCCAGGTGTTCATCCCGCTGACGGTCGGTGGTGGCGTGCGTACCGTGCAGGACATCCGCAACCTGCTCAACGCCGGTGCCGACAAGGTCTCGATCAACACCGCCGCGGTGTTCAACCCGGAGTTTGTCGGCGAGGCGGCGGACCGTTTCGGTTCGCAGTGCATCGTTGTCGCCATCGATGCCAAGAAAGTGTCCGGGCCAGGTGAAGAGCCGCGTTGGGAGATTTTCACTCACGGCGGGCGCAAGCCGACCGGGCTGGATGCAGTCGAGTGGGCGAAGAAGATGGAAGGCCTGGGCGCTGGCGAGATCCTGCTGACCAGCATGGACCAGGACGGCATGAAGAACGGCTTCGACCTGGGAGTCACCCGCGCTATCAGTGATGCGCTGGGCATTCCGGTGATTGCCTCGGGGGGCGTGGGTAACCTGCAGCACCTGGCAGACGGCATTCTGGAAGGGCACGCCAGCGCGGTGCTGGCGGCCAGCATCTTCCACTTTGGCGAGTACACAGTGCCGGAGGCCAAGGCCTACATGGCTTCGCGCGGGATTGTCGTTCGCTGATCCATTGATCGGGGCTGCTTTGCAGCCCTTCGCGGGCACGCCCGCTCCCACAGAGATCTCAGCAAACCTGTGGGAGCGGGCGTGCCCGCGAAGGGCCGCGAAGCGGCCCCAATTGCCTCAACCGAGGTTCTTGCCGAGCAGCGCGTGGTAAAGCTCGGTATCCCCGAGAATCCCCACCACCTTGTCGTTATCCTGCAGCACCAGCTTGTTGCCGGTCTGATAACGAATCTGCAGTGCGTCACGCATGCCAATATCGGCGTGCACCACAGTCGGCCTGCGCTCCAGCAACTCCACATCTTGCCCCGGTGCCCATTTCTGCATGTCCAGACCGTTCTGGCCCTGGCGTGCACGCTTTAGCGCGCCGCCTTCGCCAAGGTCCAGCCACGAGTCGATACCTGGGTCCAGGCACACCGAGCCATTGACCCGTTTGCAGTTGTCCAGGCTGCGCATCAGGCTGCGGCCGCACAGCACGTTCAGCGGGTTGGTATGGGCGACGAAGGTGCGCACGTATTCGTCGGCCGGGTTCAGCACGATCTCCTCCGGTTTGCTGTACTGGATGATCCGCCCGTCTTTCATGATCGCAATGCGGGTACCCAGTTTCAGCGCTTCGTCCAGGTCGTGGCTGACGAACACGATGGTTTTGCTCAGCTTGGCCTGCAGGCCAAGCAGCTCATCTTGCAGGCCCTGGCGGATCAGGGGATCCAGCGCCGAGAACGGTTCGTCCATCAGCAAGATGTCGGCATCCATCGCCAGCGCCCGGGCCAGGCCCACGCGCTGTTGCATGCCGCCAGAAAGCTCATCCGGCTTCTTGTTGCGCCACTGGGTCAGGCCCACCAGCTCAAGCTTCTCGTCGACCAGCTTGCGCCGTTCCTTTTCCGGACGACCCTGCATCTCCAGGCCAAAGCTGATGTTCTCGCGCACCGTCAGCCAGGGCATCAGGGCAAACTTCTGGAACACCATCGCAATGCGCTTGGTGCGCATCATCTTCAGTTCGGCCGCGGAGCAGTTGGCAATGTCGATGTGCCTGCCTTCATGTTCGACGAACAACTTGCCGCGGCTGACGGTGTTGAGGCCGTTGATGCAGCGCAGCAGGCTCGACTTGCCCGAGCCGGACAAGCCCATCAGCACGCAGATCTCGCCTTTGTTGATATCGAGGTTGGCCTTTTCGACACCCACCACCAGGCCGGTCTGCTTGAGGATCTGCTCGCGGGTCTGGCCTTGGTCCAGCAGCGACAGTGCCTCGCGCGGCTTGTTGGAGAAGATGACGTCGACGTCTTCGAAACGAATGATGCTCATGCCTCACCCCTTACCGGCAGTTCCGGTTGCTTGCAGATACGGTCGAGCATGATTGCCAGCAGCACGATCGCCAGGCCCGCTTCGAAGCCCAGGGAGATATCGGCGGTGTTCAGTGCGTTGACCACAGGTTTGCCCAGGCCGTCAGCGCCGACCAGGGCGGCAATTACCACCATCGACAGCGACAGCATGATGCATTGAGTGACACCGGCGGCGATGCTTGGCATCGCGTGCGGAAGTTCGATACGGGTAAGCAGTTGCCGACGCGAGCAGCCAAAGGCCTTGCCGGCGTCCATCAACTCTTGGGGCACGTCGCAGATGCCCAGGTAGGTCAGGCGAATGGGCGCTGCGATGGCGAACACCACGGTGGAGATCAGCCCCGGTACCACGCCCAGGCCGAACAGGGTCAGGGTAGGGATCAGGTAGACGAAGGTGGGCACCGTCTGCATCAGGTCGAGCACCGGGCGCATGGCGGTATAGAACATCGGTTTGTGCGCGGCGAGGATGCCCAGTGGTACGCCGATCAACACACATACCACCGTGGCGAAGGTGACCTGCGCCAGGGTTTCCATGGTTTCCTGCCAGTAACCCAGGTTGAGGATCAGCAGGAACGACAGGGCAACGAACGCGGTAAGCGCCCACTTGCGCTGGATCAGGTGCGCCAGGGCGGCGAACAGGGCGATGAGAACGAGCGGGTTGAACCAGGTAAGGATACTGGTAACCCCGTAGATCATGAACTCCAGGCCTTGCGCGATGGCGTCGAAGTAATTCGCGCCATGCTGGGTCAGCCATTCGACGAACGACGCGATGTACTGGCCCAAAGGTATTTTCTGATCGATAAGCATGATAGCGAGCTTCCACCTGCATAGATTGAAATCAACCCGGAGCAGGCACGGTCCTGCCCCGAGGTAGCGCTACTGCGTAGTTCGTTATTGCGTAAGCTTGGCCTTGGCCGCCTCCAGGCCGGGTTTGCCATCAACGGTAGTTACGCCGGCCAGCCAGGCATCCAGCTTGCCTGGGTTGTCCTTGATCCATTTTCTGGCGGCGGCTTCGGGTTTCATCTTGTCGTCCAGGACATAGCCCATCATGGTGCTTTCATCCTTGAGCTCGAACGACAGGTTTTTAAGCAGTTGGCCAACGTTGCTGCATTCCTGCGTATACCCCTTGCGGGTGTTGGTCAGCACGGTGGCCTTGCCGAAGTCGGGGCCGAAGAATTCGTCCCCGCCGGTCAGGTACTGCATCTTGAAGCGAGTGTTCATCGGGTGTGGCTCCCAGCCCAGGAACACCATTGCCTCGCCGCGTTTCTGCGCGCGATCAACCTGCGACAGCATGCCCGCCTCGCTGGACTGCACGATCTTGAAACCGGCGTCCTTCAAGCCAAAGGCGTTCTTGTCGATCATGCTCTGGATGGTGCGGTTGCCGTCGTTACCCGGTTCGATGCCGTAGATCTTGCCGTTCAGTTCTTTCTTGAACTTGGGAATGTCGCTGAAATCTTTCAGGCCCTTGTCATACAGCGCCTGGGGGACTGCCAGGGTGTACTTGGCGTTTTCCAGGTTGGCGCGCACGGTTTCTACCGTGCCGGCGTCGCGGTATTGCTTGATGTCGTTCTCCATGGTCGGCATCCAGTTGCCGAGAAACACGTCCAGGTCCTTGCCGGTGGCCAGCGACTTGTAGGTCACCGGTACCGAGATCATGGTGGTGTGGGTCTTGTAACCCAGTGCTTCGAGCACAACGCTGGTGGTCGCGGTCGTGACTGTGATGTCGGTCCAGCCGACATCGGAGAAGCGTACAGTCTGACACTGCTCGGGTTCGGCTGCCTGGGCCAGCAATGGCGCGGACAGCAACGCAACCAGCAACAGCGAGGGTGAACCTTTCATGGATGGACTCCTGAGATATTGTCTTCGGGTTCGCGTGGGTCGCCGGGCTTTCTGAGGGTCCGGTCGACCAGGCCTGCAGAGGGCAGGATGCGTGGCCGTGCTTTACGAGTCGCTTTCGATAATCCTCCAGCGCCGGGCAATCGCCTACTGGTGGGGTCGTATCCAGTACGGAACGGGTCGTATCCAGTATGGGCGATGTCGCTTATGGATTTTTCCACCTCCTCACACGCATTTTTGCGTCATCAGGCCGCTGGAAAACGGCGTGGTGGGCGCAGTTCCTCGTTAAAAACAGCGCGGCGCTGCTGGACAAAAGTACGTCGGTTGCAGACGGCGAGGTGGGCGGTAAAAGCCCGATGATGCTGGCATTCAAGGCGGCCCGCTGTTTGAGCCTAGCAGCTACTCCGCCCTGCGCATGGCGCGCAGAGACAAGCCCAGCAAGAGGTGATTCGACAATGGCCATCAGCGTGTTCGACCTGTTCAAGATCGGTGTCGGGCCCTCCAGCTCCCACACCGTCGGCCCCATGCGTGCTGGCGCCCTGTTCGTTCAGGGCCTGCGCGAACGCGGCGAGCTGGAACGTGTAAAACGGATCGAAGTGCGCCTGTATGGCTCGCTGTCGGCCACCGGTATTGGTCATGGCACCGACAACGCCACCATCATGGGCCTGATGGGCGAGTGGCCTGACGCCATTGACCCGACCCAGATCGTGCCGCGTATCGCCGACCTGCGCGAAACCAACACCCTGCAGCTGGATAGCCGCTTGCCCATCGAGTTCGTCTGGGCCCGCGACATGCTGCTGCTGGACGAGAACCTGCCGTATCACCCCAACGCCATGACCCTGATTGCCGAAGGCGAGCAGGGCGAGTTGCACCGCGACACCTATTACTCGGTGGGTGGCGGCTTTGTAGTCGATGCAGCCCAAGCCGCCAGCGGTGTGCTGGATGCTGACCAGACGGTGTTGCCGTACGACTTCAACAGCGCCGCCGAACTGCTGCGCCTGTGCAAGCAAAACGACCTCAGCGTGTCGCAATTGATGATGGCCAACGAGAAGGTCTGGCGCAGCGAGGAAGACATCCGCGCTGGCCTGCACAAGCTCTGGGAAGCCATGCAGGAATGCGTCAACAACGGCCTCAAGTACGAGGGCACGCTACCGGGCGGGCTGAACGTGCGCCGCCGCGCCGCCAAGCTGCACCGCAGCCTGCAGGAAATCGGCAAGCCCAACGTGATCGGCTCGACCATGAGCGCCATGGAATGGGTCAACCTGTTCGCCTTGGCGGTCAATGAAGAAAACGCCGCCGGCGGGCGCATGGTGACCGCACCGACCAACGGCGCGGCGGGCATCATCCCGGCGGTGCTGCATTACTACATGCGTTTCAGTGATGAGGTTGATGAGTCCAGCGTTGTCGATTACTTCCTGGCCGCCGCCGCCGTGGGCATCCTGTGCAAGAAGAACGCCTCGATCTCTGGTGCCGAAGTAGGTTGCCAGGGAGAAGTCGGCTCGGCCTGCGCGATGGCCGCAGCAGGCCTTGCCGAAGTACTCGGCGCCACTCCCGCACAGGTTGAGAACGCCGCTGAAATTGCCCTGGAACATAACCTTGGCCTGACCTGCGACCCGGTTGGCGGGTTGGTGCAAGTGCCCTGCATCGAGCGCAACGCGATTGCTGCGGTGAAGGCCATCAACGCGGTGCAGATGGCGTTACGCGGTGATGGTGAGCACTTCATTTCCCTCGATCAGGTAATCCGCACCATGCGCGATACCGGGGCCGATATGCACGACAAGTACAAAGAGACCTCGCGCGGTGGCCTGGCGGTCAGCGCTATCGAGTGCTGATTTGCTGATCTGACCTCCAGGGCGTCTTCGCGGGCAAGCCCGCTCCTACAGGAACTGTGCAAATCCCTGTAGGAGCGGGCTTGCCCGCGAAGAGGCCCTTGAGGCTGATGCAGGTGCAACACAACCGCCTATGCCTCTTTATGGTGCGGTGATTTGCGGCCCGCCTACCGATCGTCGGATGTCGCGATCAGTGTAGGCGTTGTCGGTGACACTTAAAGGTGTCGCTTCTGGGAAACCCACGCGGCACGTGTCACTAAACTGCTCAACCGTTACAGGCAACGCGCTAGCTCGCCTGTTTTGGACGACTGGCCAACACGATGCAAGTACTTGAAATGCCCAATAAAGGCGTCGTTTTCAGGTTTTTTTGGATGGCCGTTCAAGTTTAGGCACGGCGTTTGCGTTGAGATTGGCAAGCCTACCCCCGGAAAATGACCGAGGGGTCATAACAAGAAGTAAGTGCCCGCCTGAGGCACACCCTGCATTTGTGTGAGGAGAAATCGCGATGACGTCGTACAACTCCGGGAATCCAACCCAGAACCGCACAACACCCCAGTCCATCGGGTTTCTTCTATTGGACAATTTCACCCTGATTTCCCTGGCATCGGCGGTCGAGCCGCTGCGCATGGCCAACCAGCTGTCTGGCCGTGAGCTGTATCGGTGGCACACGCTGACGATCGATGGCGGTCAGGTGTGGGCCAGCGATGGTCTGCAAATCACACCGGATGCGGCAATCAGCAATGCTCCGCCCATCGACACCGTGATTGTCTGTGGTGGTGTTGGCATCCAGCGTTCCGTCACCCGTGAACACGTCACCTGGTTGCAAGCCCAGGCCCGTCAGTCGCGCAGGTTGGGTGCCGTGTGCACCGGCAGTTGGGCACTGGCCTGCGCTGGCCTGCTCGACGGCTTCGATTGCAGCGTGCACTGGGAATGCCTGGCCGCAATGCAGGAAGCCTTCCCGCGGGTGAACATGAGCACCCGCCTGTTCACCCTTGACCGCAACCGCTTCACCAGCTCCGGTGGTACCGCGCCGCTGGACATGATGCTGCACCTGATCAGCCGTGATCACGGCCGTGAGCTGTCGGCGGCGATTTCCGAGATGTTCGTCTACGAGCGTATTCGCAACGAGCAGGACCACCAGCGTGTGCCGCTCAAACACATGCTTGGCACCAACCAGCCGAAGTTGCAGGAAATCGTCGCGTTGATGGAGGCCAATCTGGAGGAGCCGATCGACCTGGACGAACTGGCGGTGTATGTATCGGTTTCGCGACGCCAGCTTGAGCGCCTGTTCCAGAAGTACCTGCACTGCTCGCCGTCGCGCTACTACCTGAAGTTGCGCCTGATCCGTGCGCGGCAGCTGCTGAAGCAGACGCCAATGTCGATCATCGAAGTGGCATCGGTGTGCGGATTCGTGTCGACCCCGCACTTCTCCAAGTGCTATCGCGAGTACTTTGGCATTCCGCCGCGTGACGAGCGCGTGGGCTCCAACACCGCGCAGCAGGTGGCCATGATGCCGATTCCGCAGGCCATGACCCTGTCGCCGCACAGCGGGCCGATGGCGGCCCTTAGCCAGGCGCGCAACGAGTCGACATTTGCCAGTGTAAGGCTCTGAGACCGCGCCGGCCTCTTCGCGGGCACGCCCGCTCCCACAGGTCACACCCGCTGAGCTTGAGCCAGCGGTGACCTGTGGGGGCGGGCATGTTCCGCGAAGAGGCCGGTCCTGGGTAAATGAATTACGCGCGTTTGTTGAACTGCGCCAATGCCGGCAACAGTTGCTTGTCGATGGCCTGGCGCACCGCAGGTAGGATCGTCGCACTACCGGTGTACATCTGCTCCACCATCCCCTTCAGCGCTCGCGCATTGGGCTCGTTCAGCCCGCGAACCACCGCTTCACAAGCCTGTTCGGCACTGGCTCCGGCAGGAATATCGAAACCGCGCGCGCGCAAGTGGCCGGCGAGGTCGTCCTGATCAATCAAATCCGCATGCATCATGGCTGTTGTCCCTTTTATCGCTAAGAGAGTGCTGCTGTGATTTACGACCGATTCTGTGACGTGCGCGACAGCCTCGCAAGGACAGAATGTCGCCATGGCTGCTTTGGCTAAGAACAGGTCGTTTACGACTAAATCCCCTACCAGGCAAGCACGCACACTGAAGCCATTCACGGTACAGAGGGTTTGGTCACCCTCGCTCACGCACAGTGGATGTTGCTCGCTCTTGGCCCCGGTAGCTCACGGCTTTCCGGGGTTATTTTTTTTGCAACTGTTATTTATATTGGTTTTTGGGAATCGATGTCCGTGGACGAGTAAGGCTCCGATATCTGGAGCATGAACATGGACCGGGAAAAATTAAAGTTTGGCTTGTTAGGTGCTGTGTTTATTTTTGCAGGGTGTACAGCCTCGGAGCATTCGAATTATCTCGAAGGTTTAGCCGGCACGCTATTTCAGATTAAATCTGATCAGCGCCGTGAAGCACTTGAAAGTGTTAGCAAGGATAATTATGTCGATCCCGTGCGGGCTGAGGTAAAGACTTCGACAGTGGATTACCCCGAGCAAGTTATGTCCGTCAACATTTTTACATGGTAAAGAGCTGTTAGGCGGAAAAATAACTTTTCTGGGGCATAACCACGGATGTACATTTTGGCGGTGGTAAACCAGAAGTGTTCAGATTTACAAGAAGACTGACCGGGCCAGTATATAGAGCGTTCGCTATGGTTGTCCGCTTCTGTACTGTCTGATTGTTGCGAGTGAAGGCGCCAGGGTGCTTCGTATCTATGGAGACCTTGGCGCCGGCTCCCTGGTCATTCAAGAAGGAAGTTTTAAGGTGCGCCCGATGTATTGCGGCGCCGGCGCCCCCTCCTGTTGCTCTGCCAAGTGGTTCAATTGGTAAACAGTGGTGTGCCCAAAAGGCGCTGACTGCGGCCCCGCCAGGTCCACGTGCAGTAACATCTGCTCGCTAGCCGCCAGGACGTCGTCGAACCCTGCCCGGTGCAGGCTGTGATACACGTGAAGACGCTTGTGGTCGAACCCGATGATCTGCGTCTGCACCCACACCTCGGTGCCCAGCTTCACCTCGTGCAGATAATTGATGTGCGCCTCCAGCGTGAACAGCGAATTTCCGCTTTGCCCACGGCTGTCGGCGTCCAGGCCAATGCGCTCCATCAGGGCGTCGGTCGCGTAGCTGAAGATCAGCAGGTAGAAGGCATCGCGCAGGTGCCCGTTGTAATCGACCCAGTCCTCCTGGACCGTGGTGCGGTAAGTGATCAAAGCAGGCATCTTGGTCTCCTTAATCGCCGAACGACATGCCGTGGCTGGCCTTGCTGGACTTCACCGCTTCCAGTACCGCCAGCAAGGTGTCGTCACGGTAGCGCTCCAGTGCAGCGATGCTGCGCTCGCCCTGTTGCTCAGCGGTGCCGCTCACCACATCGTCGATCAGCTTGTCGGTCAGTTCCGGTGCTGGCAGGTACGTCCAGGGCAGCTTCAGGGCAGGGCCGAACTGTGACATGAAGTGGCGCATGCCGGCATCGCCACCGGCCAGGGTATAGGTCAGAAACGTGCCCATGAACGACCAGCGCAAGCCTGCGCCGAAACGGATCGCGTCGTCGATTTCGCCCGTGGTGGCAACCCCGTCGTTGACCAGGTGCAGAGCCTCGCGCCATAGCGCCTCGAGCAGGCGGTCGGCGATGAAGCCTGGCACTTCCTTGCGCACATGCAGCGGGCGCATGCCGAGTGCGGTGTAGATGGTTTTGGCAGCTTCAATGGCCTCGGGTGAGGTGCGGCTGCCGCCGACGATCTCGACCAGCGGCAGCAGGTACACCGGGTTGAACGGGTGGCCGACGACGCAGCGTTCAGGGTGAGTGGACGACTCGTAGAACTCGCTGGGCAGCAGGCCCGAAGTGCTTGAACCGATGATTGCGTCAGGCTTGGCTGCGGCGCTGATTTTGGCGTGCAGGTCGAGCTTGAGGTCCAGGCGCTCTGGTGCGCTTTCCTGGATGAAATCGGCGTTACGTACGCATTCCTCGATGGTCGCCACGAACTTCAGGCGGTCTTGCGATGCGCCGGGTGCCAGGCCCTGTTTTTCTAGCGCCGGCCAGGCGTTGGCGATCCGTTTGCGCAGTGCCTGTTCGGCGCCGGGCGCCGGGTCCCAGGCCACCACGTCCAGGCCGTGGGCCAGGGCGCGGGCAACCCAGCCGCTGCCGATCACGCCGCTACCCAGGGCGGCGAAGGTTTTGATTTCAGTGATAAAGGGCATAGCTAGTCCTCAGGGTAAAACACAGTCATCAGGGTTACTGCCTAACCCTGTGGGAGCGGGCATGCCCGCGAACACCGGCGCGGCCGGTGCCATCCATCGCGTTGCCTGCTTCACGGGCACGCCCGCTCCCACAGGGTCTTCGGTGCATTTGCGATCGTTGAAAGGATCAGCAGCGCTTGAGGTTCATTTTTTCTCGGCCTTCTGCCGGGCTGAGCACGCGGCCACCCATGCGGGTGATGATCTCGCTTGCGCGTTCCACCAGTTGGCCATTGCTGGCCAGCACGCCACGGTCCAGATACAGGTTGTCCTCCAGACCTACCCGCACATTGCCGCCGAGCAACACAGCCTGAGCAGCCATAGGCATCTGCATGCGGCCGATGCCGAAGCCGGCCCAGGTGACGTTGGCTGGCAGGTTGTCGACCATGGCCTTCATGGTGGTGGTGTCGGCCGGTGCGCCCCACGGGATGCCCAGGCACAGCTGGAACAACGGGTCTTCGAGCAGGCCTTCCTTCATCATTTGCTTGGCGAACCACAGGTGGCCGGTGTCGAAGATTTCCAGCTCGGCCTTCACCCCCAGCTCGGTGATGCGCTTGGCGCCGGCGCGCAGTTGGGCCGGGGTGGACACATAGATCGAGTTGCCGTCACCAAAGTTGAGGGTGCCGCAATCGAGGGTGCAGATTTCCGGCAACAGTGCTTCGACATGGGCCAGGCGCTCCAGCGGGCCGATCAGGTCGGTGCCCGGGCCGAACTCCAGCGGCGTTTCACCCGGGCCGATTTCCAGGTCGCCGCCCATGCCGGCGGTGAGGTTGACGATGATGTCCACGTCAGCTTCGCGGATGCGTTCCATGACTTCGCGGTAGAGGTTTACATCACGGCTGAAACGGCCGGTCTGCGGGTCGCGGACGTGGCAGTGGACCACGGTGGCACCTGCTTTGGCGGCTTCCACGGCGGATTCGGCGATCTGTTTGGGCGTGACCGGGACCAGGTGGCTTTTCGAGGCGGTGTCGCCTGCGCCGGTGAGGGCACAGGTGATTATGACGTCGTGGTTCATGGTGCAGTTCCTTGTGATGTCGGTGTTGGCTTTTTCGCGGGCATGCCCGCTCCCACAGGATCAATGTGATCCCGAGTGTGGCGCTGTACCTGTGGGAGCGGGCGTGCCCGCGAAAGGGCCCTGTCAGTTGGCGGTAAGCTTGAGGTTGTCCGCAGCCGGCTTGCCATCGAAGGTGGTCACACCCTCAAGCCAGCGCGCCTTGTCATCGGGGTGGTCCTTGAGCCACTGGCGGGCTGATTCCAGCGCGTCCTTGTGGTCGAGCAGTGGCTGCATCATGCGGCTCTCGTCCTCGGCGCTGAACTTAAGGTTGGCCAGCAGGCGGTGGGCATTGGGGCAGCGTTCGGCGTAGTCCGGCGCCGTCACTGTCCACACCGTCGCACGGCCTTCGTCAGGGCCGAGCGCATCCCGGCTGTCACCTAGGTAGGCCATGTCGATGTTCACGTTCATCGGGTGCGGCGCCCAGCCGAAGAACACCACGGCCTCCTTGCGCCGCACCGCGCGGTCGACGGCGGCGAGCATGCCGGCCTCGCTGGACTCGACCAGCTGGAACTTGCCCAGGTCGAACTGGTTCTTGGTGATCATTGCCTTGATCTGGGTGTTGGCGCCGGAACCCGGTTCAATGCCATAGATCTTGCCGCCCAGCTCTTTCTCGAACTTGTGGATGTCGGCGAAGGTCTTCAGGCCCTTGTCGTAGAGGTATTTCGGCACGGCCAAGGTGGCGCGCGCGTCTTCCAGGCTTGGCTTGTCCAGCACTTTGACCTGGTTGGCATCGATGAACGGGGTAATGGTCTGAGTCATGATCGGGTTCCAGTACCCCAGGAACATGTCCAGGCGCTTGTCGCGGATGCCGGCGAAGATGATCTGTTGCGAGGCACTGGTCTGTTTGGTCTGGTACCCCAGGCCGTCGAGCAGCACCTGGGCCATGGCGCTGGTGGCAATGACGTCGGTCCAGTTGACCACACCAAGGCGCACGTTTTTGCAGACGGCGGGCTCGGCGGCGAAAAGCGGGGTGGCAACGATGCTGCTCAGGGCAAGTGACAACAGGCTGCGGCGGATCAAGCTGTGCATGGTGGCTCTCCATCGGCAGTGCGTATTGTTATTGAGGGCGGCCTCTGCGGACCGTGTGAATACGCTACGCTGGCGCTACCTTGCCCAAGCGCACGCTAGCGACAGGAATTAGCACCTGGGCGACCAGTTTTCTGTGGAGGAGGGGATGATGGAGACGATAGCCTTTCTGTTGGTGCCCGGGTTTTCCGCCATGGGGTTCATTTCGGCGGTGGAGCCACTGCGGGTGGCCAATCGTTTTGGTGGGCAGTTGTACCGGTGGCAGGTGCTAAGCCTGGATGGTGAGGCGGTGCTGGCGAGCAATGGCATGTCGATCAATGCCGATGCCGCCTTGGGGGAGGGGGAGCCGGCCAACATCCTGCTGGTGGTTGCGGGCTTCGAGCCACTGGCCAATGTCGCACCCAAACTGCTGCATGCGCTGCGCCGGCTCAACCACGAAGCTGTCATGCTCGGTGGTATCGACACGGGCGCGATGGTGCTGGCCGAGGCAGGGCTGCTCGAGGGCTACCGGGCGACATTGCATTGGGAGGCGCTTGAGGCATTCAAGGAACGCTATCCAGGCCTTCAAGCCACCCAGGAACTGTTCGAGATTGACCGCAGCCGCATCACCTGTGCCGGCGGAACGGCCTCGATCGATTTGATGCTGCACCTGATTGCCCAGTCTCACGGCAGCGAACTGGCGGTCAAGGTGTCCGAGCAGTTCGTGCTGGGTCGCATCCGTCAGCGCCAGGACCACCAGCGCATGCAGATCGGTGCGCGTTATGGCATCAGCAACAAGAAGCTGATCCATGCCATTGGCGAAATGGAAAAACACATAGAGCCACCACTGAGCACGCTGGATCTGGCTGCCGCGATCAGGGTAACAAGGCGTCAATTGGAGCGTTTGTTTCGCATGCACCTTGATGCCACACCGAGCAGTTTCTATCTCGCGTTACGGCTGGACAAGGCGCGCCAGCTGCTGGCCCAGACCGACATGTCGGTGACTGAAGTCAGCCTTGCCTGTGGCTTTGAACTGCCATCGTATTTCACGCGGCGCTACAAGCTCAGGTTTGGAAGGTGCCCGCGGGAGGAGCGTCGGCCTGGGGGTACAAAGTGAGCTTCAATCCAGCTCGCGCTCGAGAATCGCCCTCAGTTTTTCACGATTCCTTGCTTGCAGATCCTTGCGAAGCGAGGCAAAACCCGCTGCATTGAAGCGTGCACCCAGATGGTCGAATATCAGGTTCAACTTTCTGGTGGGCTCGACCGGGTCGGTAATGCAGTAGGTGTAAAACAGGATCGCAACCGGAACCTGGTCCCCTTCATGGTCCATTTCGATGCTTAGATGTGAAGAGGCGTTCATTACGGTGAAAGTATGCGTACCTGCCGACTGCAGAGCGGCTTGAACATTTTCTTCAAGGCTCTTGAACCAAGGCCCTTTCTCGCGGGGCGGGGGTAGATAGCCACTGTACACATCGCTCAATGCAAGCAGGTGCGGCTCATACACAATGGTTTTATGTGTATGTTCGAACAGGGTGAATTTCAATGATTGCAAGGTGGCGAGAGCGACAGCGAACCATTGCTGAGGCTGGGTCTCCATCGAGTATTTTTCATTGGCCATCGCTTGTGAATAACGCAGGCACAGCTGCAAATCTTCCCATGTCTCGAGTGTCAGCCAGGGCGCAGGCTTGATTCTTAGCCGCTCCTCGAATATTCGGGTGTCCAGGCTTGTATCGCCCATGTGGCATTGCTCCTCGATGGATGCATATGACCAGAACCGGGTACCAGCGCGCTCTGGTACCCGGCCTCGCTAATCAGATAGCGAGAAACGCGGCGATGTCGCCTTTGATCTTCTCGTTCACAAGATCACGTGCAGCGTCGAAGTGACGAACGCTGAACGTGCCCTGCTGCGACGCGCGATAGACGCGGGTAGAGGTTTTGTCGACCTTGCGGGTCAGGGCGCCTTCACGCTCGACTTTCGAGTCGTAGCTGGCCTGGAAGCTGGTCATGTGCATCGCCGGCAGGCCTTGTGGCGTCATTTCGCACTGGGCGACCACGAAGTTGCTCGATTTGCCGGATTCGCTGTGGCTGTGCTTTTCCAGATGCGCCTTGACTTCCGGTTTCTGCACGACAATTTGCAGAACACGCCTGGCGCAGGCGGCGCGACGAGGGTCCGCAGAGACACTGATGGTGACGGACTTGGTGATCAGCTCTGCCAAGGTCAGGTTGTCCTCATCAATGGCATCTTCGGCATGTGCTGCACCCGTCATGGTCCAGCCGAACTTGATCAGGCCATCGTTGTAGAAGTTGTACCACTCGCGCTGCTGGGTTTCCTTGTCGAACTTCTTGTTGGCCAGTTCGGTCATCAAGCGCATGCCGGCCAGGATGTCTTCTGCAATGTTGGCAGGGACATTGTCAGCGAAGACGCAGATGGTCTGGCCGGTAGCGGCTACGCGCTCTTGACCCTCTTTGCGGATTTTTTCCATTTCAACTTTGATGTCAGCCACTTTGTAATTCCTTGATAGTTGTGAGTTCCAAGACACACATGGTGAGCACGTGGTCTGAGGGCACTATCGAGTAATTACGCAGGGGACATCAGCGGCATGTTGTTCCTCTGGAGTTGATCGTTCACTCGCGCGTACTGATCAATCTTCGGGTGCCAGCTCGTCACCGTTTTGCAGGCCCAGGCTGCGCAAGTACTCCGCTCGCTCATCGCTGTGCTGTGCAATGCAGCTGTTCCAGGCGATCTGGTAGGCCTTGCTGCCTGGTTGTTCAGCATGGGTTTCGACCTTGCAGTCTGCATCGCGCAGTTGGCTCCAGACTTGCTCGGCTGCCTCTAATCGCGACATCAGGCCGGCCTCGTCGCCAAACTGATCACGCATGCGCGCGACCAGGTCGTCGTAGGCCGACTGCAGCTCACGCTCGGCGATCTGCTTGTTGAATGCTGCGCAGGCGAAGGTCTGCTGGTCGGTCTCCACATTGTCGCAAGGTGTGCTTTCTTCCTCGCTGGCCTGGGCCCCGCTCACGATGGCCAGCAGCACCAGCCATGCCATTGATTTCATCCGCTTTCTCCTCAACAGGCTGTCGAATCGCAGGGATTCTCGCTCAGCCTGAGGCCAGGTGGTAGCTCCCTGACCAAATGTTCATGCAGCGGTCGCAAATGGCGTTATCGAGACTGCCTCTCATCGCCGAAAGACGCGCCAGACGTGCTCATGTCGCGCATTGACGCTTTCGGCAAACCCCCTGTCGTTTTTGCACCGGGGCGCCTCGGGGCACAGGCATATGCTGGCCTCAAAGCGCCGGCAGAAGGTTTGGCGCGACCCAACTCTATAAAAGGGGACAGCCTGATGAGCCCAGCCGAATTACACGCCGACAGCATCGTCATCGATGGCCTGATCATCGCCAAATGGAACCGCGAGCTGTTCGAAGACATGCGCAAAGGCGGTCTCACTGCGGCCAACTGCACGGTGTCGGTCTGGGAAGGGTTCAAGGCTACCGTCGACAACATCGCGTCCAGCCAGAAACTGATCCGCGACAACAGCGACCTGGTGATGCCGGTGCGCACCACCGCCGACATCCGCAAGGCCAAGGAGCTGGGCAAGACCGGCATCCTCTTCGGCTTCCAGAACGCCCATGCGTTCGAGGACCAGATCGCTTATGTGGACGTGTTCAAGCAGCTGGGCGTGGGCATCGTGCAGATGTGCTACAACACCCAGAACCTGGTTGGCACCGGCTGCTACGAGCGTGATGGCGGGCTGTCCGGCTTCGGCCGCGAGATCGTTGCCGAGATGAACCGTGTCGGCATCATGTGCGACCTGTCCCACGTCGGTTCCAAGACTTCCGAAGAAGTCATCCTCGAATCGAAAAAGCCGGTGTGCTACTCGCACTGCCTGCCCTCGGGCCTGAAAGAGCACCCGCGCAACAAGTCGGACGAAGAGCTGAAGTTCATCGCCGATCACGGCGGTTTCGTTGGCGTCACCATGTTCGCGCCGTTCCTGGCCAAAGGCATTGACTCGACCATCGATGACTACGCCGAAGCCATCGAATACACCATGAATATCGTCGGTGAAGACGCCATCGGTATCGGTACCGACTTCACCCAGGGTCACGGCCAGGACTTTTTCGAATACCTGACCCATGACAAGGGCTACGCCCGCCGTCTGACCAACTTCGGCAAGATCATCAACCCACTGGGCATTCGCACTGTCGGCGAATTCCCCAACCTCACCGAGACCTTGCTCAAGCGCGGCCACTCCGAGCGTGTGGTACGCAAGATCATGGGCGAGAACTGGGTAAACGTCCTCAAGGATGTCTGGGGCGAGTAAGCCGCTCTCCAAGCCTGATAGCCCCTGCCAGCAACGCCGGGGCACCCACAAAAAATTTTTATGGAGTTGAGTTTCCATGGCCAAAATCGCCCCGCAATTGCCAATCGAAGTCGACAGCGAGACCGGTGTCTGGACCAGCGACGCCTTGCCGATGCTGTATGTACCTCGGCATTTCTTCGTCAATAACCATATGGGCATCGAGGAAGTGCTGGGCGCCGACGCCTATGCCGAAATCCTCTACAAGGCTGGCTACAAATCCGCTTGGCACTGGTGTGAAAAAGAGGCCGAGTGCCATGGCCTGGAAGGCGTAGCGGTGTTCGAGCACTACATGAAGCGTCTGAGCCAGCGTGGCTGGGGCCTGTTCGAGATCCAGGATATCGACCTGGATAAAGGTACCTGCAGTGTCAAGCTCAAGCACTCTGCATTCGTGTACGTCTATGGCAAGTGCGGCCGCAAGGTCGACTACATGTTCACCGGCTGGTTCGCTGGCGCGATGGACCAGATTCTCGCTGCCCGCGGCAGCAAGATCCGCACCGTGGCCGAGCAGGTCTATGGCGGGTCGGAAGAAGGCCACGAAGATGGCCTGTTCATTACAAAGCCGTTGTAAGCCGGAGATAGCGTCATGGCATTCGAAGCAATGTTCCAGCCGATCCAGATCGGCAAACTGACCATCCGCAACCGTGTGCTCAGCACTGCGCACGCCGAGGTCTACGCCACTGACGGCGGCATGACGACCGACCGCTATGTGAAGTACTACGAAGAGAAGGCCAAGGGCGGCATCGGCCTGGCCATCTGTGGCGGCTCGTCGGTGGTGGCCATCGACAGCCCGCAGGAGTGGTGGGCATCGGTCAACTTGTCGACCGACCGCATCATCCCGCACTTCCAGAATCTTGCCGACGCCATGCACAAGCATGGCGCCAAGATCATGATCCAGATTACCCACATGGGCCGTCGCTCGCGTTGGGACGGCTTCAACTGGCCGACGCTGATGTCGCCATCGGGCATTCGCGAACCTGTGCACCGCGCCACCTGCAAAACCATCGAGGTGGAGGAGATCTGGCGGGTAATCGGCAACTACGCGCAGGCTGCGCGTCGCGCCAAAGAGGGTGGCCTGGACGGCGTGGAATTGTCGGCGGTGCACCAGCACATGATCGACCAGTTCTGGAGCCCGCGGGTCAACAAGCGTACCGACGAATGGGGCGGCACCTTTGAAGGCCGCATGAAATTCGGCCTGGAAGTGCTGAAAGCCGTGCGTGCCGAAGTGGGTGACGACTTCTGCGTGGGCATGCGTATCTGTGGTGACGAGTTCCATCCCGATGGCCTCAGCCACGAAGACATGAAGCAGATCGCCGCCTACTACGACGCCACCGGCATGCTCGACTTCATCGGTGTGGTCGGTTCGGGTTGCGATACTCACAACACCCTGGCCAACGTCATCCCCAACATGAGCTACCCGCCGGAGCCGTTCCTGCACCTGGCGGCCGGTATCAAGGAAGTGGTCAAGGTCCCGGTGCTGCACGCGCAGAACATCAAAGACCCGAACCAGGCCACGCGCATCCTTGAAGGCGGCTACGTGGACATGGTCGGCATGACCCGTGCGCACATGGCAGACCCGCACCTGATCGCCAAGATCAAGATGGGCCAGATCGACCAGATCAAGCAGTGTGTCGGTGCCAACTACTGCATCGACCGCCAGTACCAGGGCCTGGATGTGCTGTGCATCCAGAACGCCGCGACTTCCCGTGAATACATGGGTGTGCCGCACATCATCGAGAAGACCACTGGCGTCAAGCGCAAGGTGGTGGTGGTTGGCGCAGGCCCTGCCGGGATGGAAGCTGCCCGCGTGGCGGCTGAACGCGGCCACGACGTGACCCTGTTCGAGAAGAGGGACCAGATCGGCGGGCAGATCACCATCGCCGCCAAGGCCCCGCAGCGTGACCAGATTGCCGGTATCACCCGCTGGTACCAGCTTGAACTGGCTCGTCTGAAAGTCGACTTGCGCCTGGGCACTGCCGCTGATGTGGCCGCCATTCAGGACCTGCGCCCGGACGTCATCGTG
The DNA here is from genome assembly GCA_041879295.1 of Pseudomonas putida. Classification (NCBI taxonomy): domain Bacteria; kingdom Pseudomonadati; phylum Pseudomonadota; class Gammaproteobacteria; order Pseudomonadales; family Pseudomonadaceae; genus Pseudomonas; species Pseudomonas putida. The sequence continues at coordinate 361,327 of CP047152.1, forward strand.
CTGGCGGTAGGTGGGCACTCGTTCCTGGAGCAGAACGAGCACTGGGGCGCTGCTGAAGGGCTGGTGGTCAGCAGCTGGGATGTGCTCGATGGCAAGGTAGCGCCGGGCAAGAACGTGCTGGTGTACGACACCATCTGCGAATTCACCGGTATGTCGGTAGCCGACTTCATCGCCGACAAAGGCAGCCAGGTCGAGATCGTCACCGACGACATCAAGCCAGGCGTGGCCATGGGTGGTACCACCTTCCCCACCTACTACCGCAGCATGTACCCCAAAGAAGTGATCATGACCGGCGACATGATGCTGGAAAAGGTCTACCGCGAAGGCGACAAGCTGGTGGCGGTACTGGAGAACGAATACACCGGCGCCAAGGAAGAGCGCGTGGTTGATCAGGTAGTGGTCGAGAACGGCGTGCGCCCTGACGAAGAGCTGTACTACGCGCTCAAGGAAGGTTCGCGCAACAAGGGCCAGATCGACGTGGAGGCGCTGTTCGCCATCAAGCCACAGCCGATCCTGAGCCAGCCGGGCGAAGGCTACCTGCTGTACCGCATCGGCGACTGCGTGGCCCAGCGCAACGTGCATGCGGCGATCTACGACGCCTTGCGCCTCTGCAAGGACTTCTGATCGTTAACAGTCGCCGCCATCGGGCGCGATCCCTGTAGGAGCGGGTTCACCCGCGAATGCGTCAGCACTGACAACACTGTTGCCTGACCGGATGCATTCGCGGGTGGACCCGCTCCTACATGGGGCCAGTCTCGCCCTCTGGTCGGCGCAAGAATCCAGCTGTTTGTGGGGAGTCTCCCATGTTGAACACCCTTCTACCCATTCTGCTGTTCGCTGCCCTTGGCCTGGCAGTGCTCGGTGCCTTGCGCCGGGTACGCATGTGGCGCCGTGGCCGGCCGTCCAAGGTCAACCTGATCGGCGGCCTGCTGGCCATGCCGCGCCGCTACCTGGTGGACCTGCACCACGTGGTTGAGCGCGACAAATACATGTCCAAGACCCACGTGGCCACTGCGGGCGGCTTTGTGCTATCCGCTGCCCTGGCGATTCTGGTGCATGGTTTTGGCCTGCAGAGCAAGATCCTCGGCTATGCGCTGCTGGTAGCCACGGTGATCATGTTCACCGGCGCCATCTTTGTCTTCAAACGCCGCCTCAACCCGCCCTCTCGCCTGTCCAAGGGCCCGTGGATGCGCCTGCCGAAGAGTTTGCTGGCGTTCGCCGTGAGCTTCTTCATTGCCACCCTGCCGGTCGCCGGTATCCTGCCGGCCAACACCGGTGGCTGGGTGATGGTCGCCATTCTGGGCCTGGGCGTGCTGTGGGGTGTATCGGAGCTGTTCTTTGGCATGACCTGGGGCGGCCCGATGAAGCACGCCTTCGCCGGTGCCTTGCACCTGGCCTGGCACCGCCGTGCCGATCGCTTCGGCGGCGGCCGCTCCACCGGCCTAAAGCCGCTGGATCTGGAAGACCCGAACGCCCCCCTGGGTGTGGAAAAACCGGTGGACTTCACCTGGAACCAGCTGCTGGGCTTCGATGCCTGCGTGCAGTGCGGTAAATGTGAAGCCATGTGCCCGGCCTTTGCCGCTGGCCAGCCGCTGAACCCGAAAAAACTCATTCAGGACATGGTCATCGGCCTTGCCGGTGGCACGGACGCGCAATTTGCCGGTAGCCCGTACCCTGGCAAACCGATCGGCGAACACGGCGGCAATCCGCATCAGCCGATCGTCAATGGCCTGGTCGACGCCGAAACGCTGTGGTCCTGCACCACCTGCCGTGCCTGCGTCGAGGAGTGCCCGATGATGATCGAGCACGTCGATGCCATCGTCGACATGCGCCGCCACCTCACCCTGGAAAAGGGCGCTACCCCGAACAAGGGCGCCGAGGTGCTGGACAACCTGATCGCTACCGACAACCCTGGCGGCTTCGCCCCCGGCGGGCGCATGAACTGGGCTGCCGACCTTAACCTGCAACTGCTGTCTGAAGTCAAAGCGACCGAAGTGTTGTTCTGGGTTGGCGATGGTGCCTTCGACATGCGTAACCAGCGCACTTTGCGTTCGTTTGTCAAAGTGTTGAAAGCCTCGGGCGTGGACTTCGCCGTACTCGGCCTGGAAGAGCGCGACAGCGGCGACGTGGCGCGCCGTCTGGGCGATGAGGCTACCTTCCAGCAACTGGCCAAACGCAACATCCAGACCCTGGCCAAGTACAAGTTCCAGCGCATCGTCACCTGCGATCCGCACAGCTTCCATGTGCTGAAGAACGAATACGGCGCCCTGGGCGGTGATTACCAGGTGCAGCACCACAGCACCTACATCGCCGAACTGATCGCGGCCAAGAAGCTCAACCTCGGTCAGCACAAGGGTGGTAGCGTCACCTACCACGATCCGTGCTACCTGGGCCGCTACAACGGCGAGTACGAAGCCCCGCGCGAAGTGCTCAAGGCGCTGGGTATCGAAGTGCGCGAGATGCAGCGCTCGGGCTTCCGTTCCCGTTGCTGCGGTGGTGGCGGCGGTGCGCCGATCACTGATATCCCTGGCAAGCAGCGTATTCCCGATATGCGCATGGACGACATCCGTGAAACCGAGGCCGAGCTGGTAGCTGTGGGTTGCCCGCAGTGCACTGCCATGCTTGAAGGCGTGGTCGAACCGCGCCCGCAGATCAAGGACTTGGCTGAACTGGTAGCCGACGTGCTGATCGAGGAGGACGGCTCCACTGTCCCAAAGCCGCAAACGGCTAAACGTGAACCTGCGGAGGTGCACTGATGAGCGACATTATCCGCCGCGATCCACGCGCCGAGTGGATCGCCCGTAACCGTCTGCACCCGCTGCATGCCGCGATGCAGACGCAGCAGACCAGCTGGATGGGGCCTAACGGCATCATCCGCAAGAATCCGCATGCGATTGCCGCGGGCTTTGTCGGCCCGGCCGGCATCAAGCGTATCGACCGCAGCGGCGCCCAGCAGGGCACCGGTGCGGGCGGGCGACGCACGGCGGCGGTCGAGGTCAAGTTGCCACTGCACCAGGTGCCGGAGCCGGCGTTCTACATTGCCGTCGTGCCGGACATGGTTGGTGGCCGCCTGAGCAGCCACGACCGCGACCTGCTCGGCCTGGCCCACAGCCTGGCCGGCAGCGACGGGGCGGTGCTGGCAGTGGTGTTCAACGAGCACAAGGAAAGCAACTTTTCCACAGCCGGTGTCGACCGCCTGCTGGTTATCGAAGGCGAGGCCTTTGAAGGTTATGCACCGGAGCAACTGGTGCAAGGCCTGCGGACTGTGGATAACCAGTTCACGCCGCGCCACTGGTTGCTGCCCGACAGCCGCACCGGTGGCGGTGAACTGGGTCGGCGCCTGGGCGCAGCGCTGGGCGAGCGCCCGGCAACGCGGGTATGGCAGGTCAAGGACGGCCAGTGCATCGGCCGCGCCGGTGCCGGCCAGCAAGACCTGCAACGCGCCGTGCCGCGCCTGATCCTGGCGGCAGCCGAGTGCGCCGAGCCGGTCAGCGAGACTCGTCACGAAGCGCTGCCCGTGGAGTTGTCCACAAGTGTGGTGCGCAGCCTGCCGCGCATCGAAGACCTTGGCTCGGTGGCCGTCGACCCGGCCACCATTGCCATGGCTGAAGCCGAGTTCATCGTCTCGGGCGGCAACGGTGTCAAGGACTGGGACCTGTACCACAAGGCCACCGCAGCCCTCGGCGCTACCGAAGGTGCCTCGCGGGTGGCAGTGGACGACGGCTTCATGCCGCGCAACCGCCAAGTGGGGGCTACCGGCACCTGGGTTACCGCGCGTGTCTACGTGGCTGTGGGTATCTCGGGCGCGATCCAGCACCTGCAGGGTATCGGTGCCTGCGACAAGGTGGTGGCGATCAACATGGATCCGGGCTGCGACATGATCAAACGGGCTGACCTGTCGGTGATTGGCGACAGCTCGGCGATTCTCAAGGCGTTGATCGAGGCTGTGGAAAACTTCCGCAGCGGCGGCCAGCGCGACGCGGCATAAGGGCACGAGCATGAGTACGAAAGTGATCAGCCTGGTTTCCATTGGTGCCCACCCCAGCTCCGGCCGCGCCCGCCGCGCCGAGCAGGATGCCCGCGCCGTGGAGCTGGGTTTGCAGCTGGCTGGGGATAACTTGCAGGTGGTGCATGCGGGCGATCCACAGGAAGAGGCCTTGCGCGCTTACCTGGGCATGGGCCTGGACCACCTCGACGTGCTGGAGCAACCGGCCGGGGCCGATGTGCTGGGCGTGCTGGGTGATTATCTGCGCGACGCCGGTGCCCAGCTGGTGCTGACCGGCAGCCAGGCCGAGACTGGCGAGGGTTCGGGCATGTTGCCGTTCCTGCTGGCCGAAAAGCTCGGCTGGCCACTGATTGTCGGGTTGGCCGAAGTGGAATCGATCGACAACGGCACCGCCCAGGTGTTGCAGGCTTTGCCGCGAGGTCAGCGGCGTCGGCTGAAGGTACGTCTGCCATTGCTGGCGACTGTGGATAACGCTGCGCCCAAGCCGCGCCAGAGCGCTTTTGGGCCTGCGCGCCGGGGAGTATTGGCGGCGCGTAACGTGGCCATTGTCGAAGATGAGCTGTTGGCTGAAGCCGAGTTGCAACCGGCCCGTCCAAGGCCCAAGCGCTTGATGGTGATCAAGGCCAAGAGTGGCGCCGACCGCATGAAGGCCGCGACGGCCAAGGCCAGTGGCGGTGGTGGCAAGGTGCTGAAGGACGTTTCGCCGCAGGAAGGCGCTGAGGCGATCCTCAAGCTGCTGGTGGAAGAGGGCGTCCTGCGCTGAGCAGGGCTAGAGGTCTCTTTATGGGAGCGTCCCGGCAAGGCCGCTCCCTCATTCAATACTCAGCATTGACCGAGCGCTTTTGCCCACCAAAACTGTTCGCCAAGGTGTGGATAAAGTGTTTGTGCATGTCTACAGGCCTTTTGTGACGGGCTCTCCAGGTTTTTGATCAAAAAACGTTCAGGCACTCTTCCAGTCTTTGCAGGCGCGTATGTCAGCACTTTCCTGATTTTGCCCACAATCCCTGTTAGCCGGTCTGTGGATAATCTGTTCGGTTACGGCTGCAGGCTGCGTAGTTAAAGGTGTTGATAGGTTTGTTCAAAAAATGATCAATCCCGTTTGAATCTTGCTCGATCCCTGATAATCAGGTCTTTGAACCGCTTATCCACAACCCGGTTCCACACAATTCATCGGTTGCTCACAAAGTCTGTTGGTGTCTCTGTGGACAAGGTGTATGAACCCCGCTGTAACCCAGTGCTAATGAGGGCTTGGCTAATATGATCAAATAATGATCAGCGCCCTGCCTGGCAGTGTTGCCAGTCCGCAAAACTCCAGCCAGCCATTATCGTGTCCACAGGGCTTCATGTTTGTGGGTAACTCATGGCGTCAGTTTGCGACCCCCGTGCTTATACGCCTTACGGCGTCATCACGCAGCTCTGGCTCCTGGGCTGGCTTTTTGTGGACAGTATCGGGATCCAGTAACTTCACGAGGCTTGGGGATGGCGTCGAATGGGCCGACCTTGGGGTACAACTTCCTGGGGCCTTCGCCTACCGATCGTCTGGGGCTTAACGCTGCGTGAATGAGTACATTCGGTTCACTCTTGAGCTTGGGAAGCGCTGCGGCGCAATTTGCAGGAGTGGAGGGTGCAATTTTGGGGGCGAACGCCGGGGCGATGATAAGCCTGACGGCACTGGCGCACGCGCGATCAACGCTGCACTTGGCCCAAGAAGCAGTCCTCTAAGGCAGGTCGGGAAAAATTTCGATTTATTGACAGGCGGAGTTCCGGCTGAGGTTGCTCCGGAAATTGCTTTGGAAGGCGTACAGAGCTCACTTCAGCGTGGTCTGCCGGTGCGGCAATCTGTAGTCAACCGTCCTGCTCATGAAGTGGGCCGAGCAAGCCCCTTAGAGAGGGCTTCGGATTCATGGGCTTTTCAGAACGATACGATGATGCTTAGACAAAGACGACCTTCGAGGTGAATTGGAGGGGCCATGTTTCAGCCCCTCCACACCTCAGTGCAGTCGCTTATTGCGCCTGCACTTCTTTCAGATAAGCCGCCGGCTCTGCTCCCAGGTTGTTCAGCATCCGCCCGCTGTACCAGTCAATGAAGTTCACCACACCAAACTCGTAAGTCTTCGAATACGGGCCAGGCTGGTACGCGGTGGAGTTGATTCCACGCTGGTTCTCTTCGGCCAGACGACGGTCCTGGTCGTTGGTGGCGTCCCACACCTTGCGCATGTTCTCTGGGTTGTAGTCCACGCCTTCCACGGCATCCTTGTGCACCAGCCACTTGGTGGTGACCATGGTTTCCTGCGCGCTGATCGGCCACACGGTGAACACGATCATGTGGTCGCCCATGCAGTGGTTCCACGAGTGCGGCAGGTGCAGGATGCGCATCGAGCCAAGGTCCGGGTTCTTGATGCGACCCATCAGCTTCTGGCAGGCCTGCTTGCCATCCATGGTCATCGACACGGTGCCCTTGAGCAGCGGCATGCGCACGATACGGTTACGCAGGCCGTGGCTCTTGTGCAGGTAAGGGATCTTCTCGGCTTCCCAGGCTGCAGCGGAGGCGGCCACGTGGTCCTTGAATTCCTGGCTGGCGCGCGGGTCGTTGGTGTCGTCCCACTCCAGCAGGGTTTGCAGCAGTTCCGGGTGCGAACCGTTGCAGTGGTAGCACTCGCGGTTGTTTTCCAGCACCAGCTTCCAGTTGGCCTTTTCCATCAAGGTGGTTTGCACCGCCACCTTGGTGTTCTCCATGTCGTACGGTTCCATGTAATGGTCCAGGGTGGCCAGGAACTCGTCGATGGCAGGCGGGTTTTCCGCCAGGCTGATGAAGATGTAGCCCCCGGCAACCTTCACGTTCACCGGCTTGAGGCCATACTGGTTCATATCGAAGTCAGCACCCATCTCGGTGCCGGCGAACAGCAGGCGGCCGTCCAGCTCGTAAGTCCACTGGTGATATGGGCACACCAGTTTGGCCACCTTGCCTTTCTCGCTGACGCACAGGCGCGAACCGCGGTGGCGGCAGACGTTGTGGAACGCATGTACCTTGCCTTCGGCACCGCGCACCACAATGATCGGGTTCTTGCCGATCTGCAGGGTGATGTAGTTGCCCTTGGCCGGGATCTCGCAGGTCATGCCGGCGATCAACCATTCTTTATGGAAGATTTCCTGCATGTCGATCTGGAACAGACGCTCGTCGGTGTAGAAAGGCTGGGGTAGCGAGTAGGTGCGCTCGCGGGTCTGCAACATCTCGGCGGTGGCCTTGCGTGCAGGTTCAAGTGGATCGCCCAGGCTCAGGGTTGCGGTGACGTCCATCGTGTATTCCTCGGGGCCGTATGCGGCCGGCAAAAGGTGGCTAATCGTTGTTGTGGTGCCGCAAGGCTGCTTCAGATAAAACAGCTAGTTCTTTTGCCGTGGAGTGTGCGTCCGAAGACGCCGCGAACCGTATCCATGGGCGACATGGCCGATTTGAATAACGACGCGCCAGCCCTTGTGCCACGGGGCTGGTCGCGATAAGCACGTCGATGTCGCAGGCAGGAATGTACGTCGTCTTCAGCTTGCGCATTATCGCAGCCATGAAAAGGGCCATAGTCGGCCGCTGGAGAAGAACATGTCCGATACCTTCCTCAATCCGGTCACTACCCAGACCTGGGCCAACGGCCGCCACATTGTGCGCTGCGTCAAGGTCATCCAGGAGACCTGGGACGTGCGCACCTTCTGCTTCATGGCCGACCAGCCGATCATGTTCTTCTTCAAGCCGGGGCAGTTCGTCACCCTGGAGCTGGAGATCGAAGGCAAGCCCGTGATGCGGTCCTACACTATCTCCAGTTCGCCGTCAGTGCCCTACAGCTTCTCGATCACCGTCAAGCGCGTGCCGGGCGGCCTGGTGTCCAACTTCCTGCACGACACCATGCACGAAGGCCTCGAGCTGCCGGTGCACGGCCCTGTGGGCCTGTTCAATGCCATCGACTTCCCGTCGGGCAAGGTGCTGTACCTGTCGGGCGGTGTGGGCATTACTCCGGTGATGTCCATGGCGCGCTGGTTCTACGACACCAACGCCAATGTCGACATGGTGTTCGTGCACAGCGCCCGTTCGCCGAAGGACATTATCTACCACCGCGAGCTGGAGCAGATGGCTTCGCGCATCCCCAACTTCAGCCTGCACATTATTTGCGAAAAGCATGGCCTGGGCGAGCCGTGGGCGGGGTACCGCGGTTACCTGAATCAGCGGCTGATGGAGCTGATTGCGCCAGACTACATGGAGCGAGTGGTGTTCTGCTGCGGCCCTACGCCGTACATGACAGCGGTCAAGCGCCTGCTCGAAGCGGTCGGTTTCGACATGGCGAATTACCACGAAGAGTCGTTTGGCGCGACGCCGGCGGAAGCCAAGGCCGATGCCGTGGAGCACGCCGAGCAGGCGGCCGATGCACCGGAGCTGGATGCGTCCGACCTTAATCTGGTGGAGTTCATCGGTAGCGAAAAGAGCATCCGCATCGCCCCGGGCGAGACCGTGCACGCGGCGGCAGCCAAGGTTGGTCTGATGATTCCGAAAGCCTGCGGCATGGGTATCTGCGGCACCTGCAAGGTGCTCAAGCTGGGCGGCGAGGTGGAGATGGAGCACAACGGCGGGATTACCGAAGAAGACGAAGCCGAGGGCTACATCCTGTCGTGCTGCAGCGTGCCGAAAGGGGATGTGCGGATCGATTACTGATTCGAGATATCGGGGCTGCTTGCGCAGCCCTGTTCTATTGCAGGACTGGCATTTTTGCCAGTTTCAGAGTGCCTGGTGGCCGAGTAAGGTTGCCTGAAACCACTCTGGATGACTGTATGAACCAAAGCAATTCGCTTGCCGTGAGTATGTGCCGCTCAGCGCCATATGATCCCTACGGCGCGCAATTTGGCAATCATGCTTCTCTACTCGCATTCAATGGAGAGCTGCGCGACGCCCCCACTGGCAATTATCTGCTTGGCAATGGCAGAAGAGCATATAGCCCAACCTTGAGGCGATTTTTGTCTGCAGACCAACTAAGCCCGTTTTCCAAAGGTGGCATCAACGCTTATGCCTACTGCCTGGGAGACCCGCTCAACAGGCATGATCCAAGTGGAACGTCCAGCCTCTGGGTGCTGGCTAAACGAGTTGTATGGTTTGGATCGCGAATCAAAGCATTTTTTTCTGGCCGCGATCGGTTGAAGACGTTGGGCGAGGGCGCTACATGGTTGGCCGGCATCGGCGGCGCCATGGCCTCTTACGGAGTACCCGGTGCCAAAGAGTTGGCTGCTGTTGGCAGCGTCGTGAGGTTCAGCGTTAAAGTCGTTTCGGTCGGTAAGGCTCTGAAGAAGCATGTTGATCATTTGATCCCTGCCTCAGGACCTTATGTGATGGATCTGGCTGGTGCCGAATTTTCGCCGTTTGTTGGCCCATTTGCCGGTAATCCTCAAATTGACTCGCAAGCCAGTAAGTCGGTCGGACCGGTGGGGCTGCAAAGCGGCTTCAGTTCCTCAGCAATGCCCCCCCGCCCCATGCCCGTACCTCGGGCGAAGTTTGTGAGGCAGCTATCTTTTTCCTGACCGGCGGTTGACTCAAGTCGGAACAAGGTGCCGGTTATCCTGTCAATCTGCGGGTTCGACACCTTATGAATCCGATATTTAATGGCGATAGGGCGCACTTTTCTTTATCGTGTGTGCCCCTCGCAACAACCTGAGATAGACCCATGCTGGAAGCTTCCCTGAATCAAATCGAGCAACTGGTCAGCGACCTGATGCAGAAAAACGCTCAACTCATCGAGCAGAACACCGCCCTTGGCCAGGAACTGGCCCAGGCCAAGGAAGAGAACGAAACCCTGCAACTGTCGCTGATGGAGCAGGAAGAGAAGAACGGCGCTACCGCAGCACGCATCCAGGCCCTGGTCGAGCGTGCCAGCGCGGGCGTTGTTGGCGCATGAGACTGCAGGAGCAGCCGATCAATGTCGTGTCGATTCTCGGCATCGACTATTCGATCAAGGCGCCCGAAGGCCAGGAAGAAACCCTGGCCCAGGCGGTACGGATGCTCAACAAAGCCCTTAACGAGACCAAGCGTCAGTACCCGACCTTGATCGGTGACAAACTGCTGGTGCTGGCTGCCCTTAACCTGTGCTCCAAACAGGTTGAGCTGCAGAAAGAGCATCAGCAGACCCTTGCGCGTACTCAAGCGCAGATCGACGCCACGGTGGATGCCATCGTGCGGACCATTGCAGAGCAATAAGACCGCACACTTTCCCCTGTAGGAGCGGGTTTACCCGCGAATGCGTCAGTGGCTTCAACATCGCGTTCGCGGGTAAATCCGCTCCTGCGGGGTGCATCTGATTGCTTCAGATCACTGGATTAACTGGATACGCAAGTGTATACACTTTCCGCAGAACAATAATGTGCGGGGAGTAGGGGCATGCGTATCTGGCGTAAGAGCATCCAGTTGCAATTGATCACCAGCATGGGCGCTGCCTTGCTGGCGAGCATCCTGGTGGTGGTCATTATCTTCACCGTGGCGCTCAACCGTCTCACCGACCGCTACCTGGTCGACACTGCCCTGCCCGCCAGCGTCGAGGCCATCCGCAACGACATCGAGCGCATGCTGGGGCAACCGTTGGTCGCTGCCGCGGACATTGCCGGTAATACTCTGCTGCGCGACTGGCTTGCTGCCGGTGAAGATCCCGCGCAGGCACCCCAATTCATCGAATACCTGGCCGCCGCCAAACAGCGCAACCACGCTTTTACTGCGCTGTTCGCCTCGACCGAAACCGGCCACTACTACAGCGAGAAGGGCCTGGACCGTACCCTCAGCCGCAGCAACCCCAAGGACAATTGGTTTTACGGTTACATCGACAGCGGCGCCGAGCGGTTCATCAACATCGACATCGATGGTGCCACCGGCGAGCTGGCACTGTTCATCGATTATCGTGTGGAAAAGGAAGGCAAGCTGGTGGGTGTGGCCGGCATGGGCCTGCGCATGACCGAGTTGTCGAAGCTGATCCACGATTTCAGCTTTGGCGAGCACGGCAAAGTGTTTCTGGTGCGCAACGATGGTTTGATCCAGGTGCATCCCGATGGTGCCTTCAGTGGCAAGCGCCAGCTTGCCGAGCAGCTTGGCGCGGACGCAGCCAAAGGTGTCATGACCGGAGGCGCGAGCCTGCGTAGCAGCCGCTTCAGCCGTGACGGTGAGCGCTACCTGGCGCTGGGCTTGCCCTTGCGCGACCTCAACTGGACCCTTGTGGCCGAAGTGCCAGAGTCGGAAATTTACGCGCAAATGCATCAGGCCGTCTGGCTGACCAGCCTGATCGGTGGCGCCGTAGCGTTGGTGTCACTGCTGTTGGTGGTACTGCTGGCGCGAGGCCTGGTGCGGCCGATCCGCCGCGTTACCGCTGCATTGGTTCAGATTGGCGGTGGAGCGGGGGATCTCAGCCACCGTCTGGACGATTCGCGCCAGGATGAGCTGGGTGACCTGGCCCGTGGTTTCAACCGCTTTCTGGACAGCCAGCGCAGCCTGATCGGCGAGGTGTTGAGTACCTCCGAGCGGCTGCGGCGGGCCGTGGAGCAGGTAACCCAGGTGGTGGACAACACTGCCGAGCGCTCCGGGCGCCAGCAGGAGATGACCGAAATGGTCGCCACTGCTGTACACGAGATGGGCCTGACCGTGCAGGACATCGCCCGTAATGCCGGCGATGCGGCCCAGGCGTCGCAGTCGGCACGAGACGAGGCGTTGCAGGCGCGCGAGGTGGTGCAACGATCCATTCGTGGCATCGAGGGCATGTCGGGTGACATCGGCAAGGCGGCCGATGCGGTCAGCCAACTGGCTGACGAAGTCGCCTCGGTCGATGAAGTGCTCGCGGTAATCCGCAGCATTTCCGAGCAGACCAACCTGCTCGCGCTGAACGCTGCCATCGAGGCCGCGCGGGCAGGGGAGATGGGGCGCGGGTTCGCTGTGGTGGCCGATGAAGTACGTACGCTGGCCCGGCGCACACAGCTGTCCACCGATGAAGTGCAGCAGATGATCCAGCGCCTGAAGCTGGGGGCAGGTTCGGCGGTGAGTTCAATGCAGGCAGGGCAGCAGGCTACCGGCAGCGGCGTGGAATCGAGCCAGCGCACCGGGGCATCGCTGAGCGCGATTACCGACCAGGTAGAGCACATCAGTGACATGAATCACCAAGTGGCCACGGCTACCGAGGAGCAGTCGGCGGTGACCGAGGAAATCAACCGGACGGTGCAGGGGATTTCCGATTTGGCGCGTGAGACGGCGGCGGAGGTGCAAGGGTGCCGCGAGGAGTGCCAGGCGTTGCGTGGGTTGGCTGATGACCTGGCGCGGCAGATGGGTGGGTTCAGGCTTTAGATCGCCGGGGCCGCAAGGCGGCCCCAGCACTCGCTCAGCCACCAATGATCGTGCGGATATCCGCGGCCAGCTCACGCACCCGCGCTTCTTCGGTATCCCACGAGCACATGAAGCGCGCGCCACCGCTGCCGATAAAGGTATAGAAGCGCCAGCCCTTGCCCCGCAGCGCCTCGATGGCGTGCTCCGGCATCTGCAGGAACACCCCGTTGGCCTCCACCGGGAACATCAGCTCTACCCCCGGCAGGCCACTGACCAACGATGCCAGCAGCTGCGCGCAATGATTGGCGTGGTTTCCATGGCGTAACCAGGCGCCATCTTCCAGCAGCCCGACCCATGGCGCCGACAAGAAGCGCATTTTCGACGCCAGTTGCCCGGCTTGCTTGCAGCGATAATCGAAGTCTTCGGCCAACTGGCGGTTGAAGAACAGAATCGCCTCGCCCACCGCCATGCCGTTCTTGGTGCCGCCAAAGCACAGCACATCCACACCGGCCTTCCAGGTCAGTTCGGCCGGGCTGCAGCCCAGGAAAGCACAGGCGTTGGTAAAGCGTGCGCCGTCCATGTGCAGGTTCAGGCCCAGCTCCTTGCAGGTGGCGCTGATCGCCTTCAGCTCGTCTGGGCGGTACACCGTGCCCACTTCCGTGGCCTGGGTAATGGTCACCACGCGCGGCTTGGGGTAATGGATATCCTGGCGTTTGAGCGCCACTTCGCGGATCGACTGTGGCGTCAGCTTGCCGTTGACGCTGGCCGCTGTCAGCAGCTTGGAGCCGTTGGAGAAAAACTCCGGCGCACCGCATTCGTCGGTTTCGACGTGGGCGGTCTCGGAGCAGATCACGCTGTGGTAGCTCTGGCACAGCGACGCCAGGGCCAGGGAGTTGGCCGCGGTACCGTTGAAAGCGAAGAACACTTCGCAGTCGGTTTCGAACAGATTGCGGAAGTACTCCGATGCACGCTCGGTCCACTGGTCGTCGCCGTAGGCGCGGTCGTGGCCGCGGTTGGCTTTTTCCATCGCCGCCCAGGCTTCGGGGCAGATGCCGGAATAGTTGTCGCTGGCGAATTGTTGGCTCTTGTCTGTCATGGCACGGTCCTGTGAACGACGCAGAACAGCACTCTAAACCATCGATTCAGCACTTGCCTATACAACCCGTGCATCGGCTGATTTCTGTGTTGTCCGGGCTGGCCCTTTCGCGGGTGAACCCGCTCCCACAGGGCGCCGCAAGCCTTCAGAGCGCGACCGTACCTGTGGGAGCGGGTTCACCCGCGAAAGGGCCAGCACAAACAGCACAACAGCGAATGTCGTAAACGCGCCATTGCAAGGCGTGCGCAGGCATCTGACCCGACCCCACCAGTCATAACATCGCCACAAAGGGCCACAGTGCCCCACGACAAAAAATGATCGCTGCCGGGAGATACACAATGTTCAGCAAGCAAGACCAGATCCAGGGTTACGACGATGCACTGCTGGCGGCGATGAATGCCGAAGAACAGCGCCAGGAAGATCACATCGAGCTGATCGCCTCGGAGAACTACACCAGCAAGCGCGTCATGCAGGCCCAAGGCAGCGGCCTGACCAACAAGTACGCCGAAGGCTACCCGGGCAAGCGTTACTACGGTGGCTGCGAGCACGTAGACAAGGTAGAGGCCCTGGCTATCGAGCGCGCCAAGCAGCTGTTCGGTGCCGACTACGCAAACGTCCAGCCGCACTCCGGCTCGTCGGCCAACGGCGCGGTCTACCTGGCCCTGCTGCAAGCCGGTGACACCATCCTGGGCATGAGCCTGGCCCACGGTGGTCACCTGACCCACGGCGCCAAAGTGTCCTCCTCGGGCAAACTGTACAACGCTGTCCAGTACGGCATCGACACCAACACCGGCCTGATCGACTATGATGAAGTCGAGCGCCTGGCGGTCGAGCACAAGCCGAAAATGATCGTTGCCGGTTTCTCGGCCTACTCCAAGACCCTCGACTTCCCACGCTTCCGCGCCATCGCCGACAAAGTGGGCGCACTGCTGTTCGTCGACATGGCCCACGTTGCCGGCCTGGTTGCCGCTGGCCTGTACCCGAACCCGATCCCGTTCGCCGACGTGGTCACCACCACTACCCACAAGACCCTGCGCGGTCCACGTGGCGGCCTGATCCTGGCCAAGTCGAACGAAGAGATCGAGAAAAAGCTGAACGCCGCTGTATTCCCGGGCGCCCAGGGTGGCCCGCTGATGCACGTGATCGCTGCCAAGGCGGTGTGCTTCAAGGAAGCGCTGGAGCCTGAATTCAAGGCCTACCAGCAGCAAGTGATCGAAAACGCCCAGGCCATGGCCAAGGTGTTCATCGACCGTGGCTACGATGTGGTTTCCGGTGGTACCGACAACCACCTGTTCCTGGTCAGCCTGATCCGTCAGGGCCTGACTGGCAAAGACGCCGACGCCGCCCTGGGTCGTGCGCATATCACCGTCAACAAGAACGCCGTGCCGAACGACCCGCAGTCGCCGTTCGTCACTTCGGGTCTGCGTATCGGCACCCCGGCCGTCACCACCCGCGGCTTCAAGGTCGCTCAGTGTGTGGCATTGGCTGGCTGGATTTGCGACATCCTCGACAACCTCGGTGACGCAGACGTCGAAGCCGATGTGGCGAAGAACGTCGCGGCCCTGTGCGCAGATTTCCCTGTCTACCGCTGAGTGGAGTCACACACCATGCAACGTTACTCGGGCTTCGGCCTTTTCAAGCACTCCCTCAGCCACCACGAAAACTGGCAGCGGATGTGGCGCACGCCAACCCCTAAAAAGGTTTACGACGTGGTTATTGTCGGTGGTGGCGGCCATGGCCTGGCCACGGCCTACTACCTGGCCAAAGAGCACGGCATCACCAACGTTGCCGTGATCGAGAAGGGCTACCTGGGCGGCGGCAACACCGCCCGTAACACCACCATCGTGCGTTCCAACTACCTGTGGGACGAGTCGGCGCACCTGTACGAGCACGCCATGAAGCTGTGGGAGGGCCTGTCCCAGGACCTCAACTACAACGTGATGTTCTCCCAGCGCGGTGTTTACAACCTGTGTCACACCCTGCAGGACATGCGTGACTCCGAGCGTCGGGTCAGCGCCAACCGCCTCAACGGCGTGGATGGCGAGCTGCTGAATACTGCCCAGGTTGCGGCCGAAATCCCGTACCTGGACTGCTCCAAGAACACCCGCTACCCGATCCTCGGCGCCACCGTACAGCGCCGTGGCGGCGTTGCCCGTCACGATGCCGTGGCCTGGGGCTTCGCCCGCGCTGCCGACGCCTTGGGTGTCGACCTGATCCAGCAAACCGAAGTGATCGGCTTCCGCAAGGAAAACGGCGCGGTCATCGGTGTGGAAACCAACAAAGGCTTCATCGGCGCCAAGCGCGTCGGCGTGGTCACCGCCGGTAACTCCGGGCACATGGCCAAGCTGGCCGGCTTCCGCCTGCCGCTGGAATCGCACCCGCTCCAAGCGCTGGTATCCGAGCCGATCAAGCCGATCATCGACAGCGTGATCATGTCCAACGCCGTGCACGGCTACATCAGCCAGTCCGACAAAGGCGACCTGGTGATCGGTGCCGGTATCGACGGCTGGGTCGGCTACGGCCAGCGCGGTTCGTACCCGGTGATCGAGCACACCCTGCAGGCCATCGTCGAGATGTTCCCCAACCTTTCGCGTGTTCGCATGAACCGCCAGTGGGGCGGCATCGTAGACACCTCGCCGGACGCCTGCCCGATCATCACCAAAACCCCGGTCAAGAACATGTTCTTCAACTGCGGTTGGGGTACTGGCGGCTTCAAGGCGACCCCCGGTTCGGGCAACGTCTTCGCCGCGAGCCTGGCCAAGGGCGAAATGCACCCACTGGCCGCGCCGTTCTCCATGGACCGTTTCTACAACGGCGCACTGATCGACGAACACGGCGCCGCCGCCGTCGCCCACTAACCGGAGACACCGTCATGTTGCATATTTTCTGTCCCCACTGCGGCGAGCTGCGCTCCGAAGAAGAGTTCCACGCCTCTGGCCAGGCACACATCGCCCGCCCGCTGGACCCTAACGCCTGCTCCGACGAGGAGTGGGGTACCTACATGTTCTACCGTGACAACCCACGCGGTATTCACCATGAACTGTGGGACCACGTTGCCGGCTGCCGCCAGTACTTCAACGTCACCCGTGACACCGTGACCTACGAAATTCTGGAAACCTACAAGATTGGCGAGAAGCCGCAAGTGACCGCCAATGGCAAAGCCGCCAGCGCCACGTCGACCGTCAAAGGCCAAGGGGAAAAAGTATGAGCCAGACCTATCGCCTCGCCAGCGGCGGCCGTATCGACCGCAGCAAGGTCCTGAACTTCACCTTCAACGGCAAGACCTACCAGGGTTATGCCGGTGACAGCCTGGCCGCCGCGTTGCTGGCCAACGGCGTCGACATTGTCGGCCGTAGCTTCAAGTACTCGCGCCCGCGCGGCATCATCGCCGCCGGTACCGAAGAGCCGAACGCCATCCTGCAGATCGGCTCCAGCGAAGCTACCCAGATCCCCAACGTGCGTGCCACCCAGCAGGCGCTGTACGCAGGTCTTGTCGCCACCAGCACCAACGGCTGGCCGAACGTCAACAACGACGTCATGGGCATCCTCGGCAAGGTTGGCGGCAGCATGATGCCGCCGGGCTTCTACTACAAAACCTTCATGTACCCCAAATCGTTCTGGATGACTTACGAGAAGTACATCCGTAAAGCCGCCGGCCTGGGCCGTGCACCGCTGCAGAACGATCCTGACAGCTACGACTACATGAACCGGCACTGCGACGTGCTGATCGTCGGCGCCGGCCCTGCTGGCCTGGCTGCGGCATTGGCCGCTGCGCGCAGCGGTGCCCGCGTGATCCTGGCTGACGAGCAGGAAGAGTTCGGCGGCAGCCTGCTCGACACCCGCGAAACCCTCGACGGCAAGCCTGCCGCCGACTGGGTCAACGCAGTGGTCAAAGAGCTGGAAAGCCTGCCAGAAGTGACCCTGCTGCCACGTGCCACGGTCAACGGCTACCACGACCATAACTTCCTGACCATTCACGAGCGCCTCACCGACCACCTCGGCGATCGCGCCCCGATCGGCCAGGTTCGCCACCGCGTGCACCGCGTTCGCGCCAAGCGTGTGGTACTGGCTGCCGGCGCCCACGAGCGCCCGCTGGTGTACGGCAACAACGACGTGCCGGGCAACATGCTGGCCGGTGCTGTTTCCACCTATGTTCGCCGCTATGGCGTGGCCCCGGGTCGCAAGCTGGTACTGTCGACCAACAACGACCACGCCTATCGCGCCGCGCTGGACTGGCACGACGCAGGCCTGCAAGTGGTCGCCATTGCCGACGCCCGCCACAACCCGCGTGGTTCGCTGGTTGAAGAAGCGCGTGCCAAAGGCATTCGCATCCTCACCTCCAGCGCCGTGGTCGAGGCCAAAGGCAGCAAGCACGTCACCGGTGCCCGTGTGGCGGCCATCGATGTGCAGGCGCACAAAGTCACCAGCCCAGGCGAAGTCCTCGAGTGCGACCTGATCGCGTCCTCGGGCGGTTACAGCCCGATCGTGCACCTGGCTTCGCACCTGGGCGGTCGCCCGGTATGGCGTGACGATATCCTTGGCTTTGTGCCGGGCGATGCGCCGCAGAAGCGTGAGTGCGTCGGTGGTATCAACGGCGTGTATGCCTTGGGCGATGTGATTGCCGATGGCTTCGAAGGCGGCGTCCGCGCAGCCACTGAGGCCGGTTTCAAGGCCACTGTCGGCACCCTGCCAAAAACCGTGGCGCGCAAGGAAGAGGCCACTGTGGCACTGTTCCTGGTGCCGCACGACAAAGGCACCAAGGGGCCGAAGCAGTTCGTCGACCAGCAGAACGACGTGACCGCAGCCGGTATCGAACTGGCCACCCGTGAAGGCTTCGAGTCGGTCGAGCACGTCAAGCGCTACACCGCGCTGGGCTTCGGTACCGACCAGGGCAAACTGGGCAACATCAACGGCCTGGCCATCGCCGCCCGTTCGATCGGCATCACCATCCCGGAAATGGGTACCACCATGTTCCGCCCCAACTACACGCCGGTCACTTTCGGCGCGGTAGCGGGCCGTCACTGTGGTCACCTGTTCGAGCCCGTGCGCTTCACTGCCCTGCATGCCTGGCACGTGAAGAATGGCGCCGAGTTCGAAGACGTCGGCCAGTGGAAGCGCCCGTGGTACTTCCCGAAAGCCGGCGAAGACATCCATGCTGCCGTCACGCGTGAATGCAAGGCAGTGCGCGACAGCGTCGGCCTGCTGGACGCCTCGACCCTGGGCAAGATCGACATCCAGGGCCCGGACGCGCGCGAATTCCTCAACCGCATCTACACCAACGCCTGGACCAAGCTCGACGTGGGCAAGGCCCGCTACGGCCTGATGTGCAAGGAAGACGGCATGGTCTTCGACGACGGCGTAACCGCCTGCGTCGGCGACAACCACTTCATCATGACCACCACCACCGGCGGCGCTGCCCGCGTGCTGCAGTGGATGGAGCTGTATCACCAGACCGAGTGGCCAGAGCTGAAGGTGTATTTCACTTCGGTCACTGACCACTGGGCCACCATGACCCTGTCCGGCCCTAACAGCCGCAAGCTGCTGAGCGAGCTGACCGACATCGACATGGACAAGGAAGCCTTCCCGTTCATGACCTGGAAGGAAGGCAACGTCGGTGGCGTGCCGGCCCGTGTGTTCCGTATCTCGTTCACCGGCGAGCTGTCGTACGAAGTGAACGTGCAGGCCAACTACGCGATGGGCGTGCTGGAACAGATCATCGAGGCCGGCAAGAAGTACAACCTGACCCCGTACGGCACCGAGACCATGCACGTACTGCGTGCAGAGAAGGGCTTCATCATCGTGGGCCAGGACACCGATGGTTCGATGAACCCGGACGACCTGAACATGAGCTGGTGCGTTGGCCGCAACAAGCCGTTCTCGTGGATCGGCCTGCGTGGCATGAACCGCGAAGACTGCGTACGTGAGAACCGCAAGCAGCTGGTGGGCCTGAAGCCGGTCGACCCAACCAAGTGGCTGCCGGAAGGCGCCCAACTGGTGTTCGACCCGAAACAGCCAATCCCGATGGACATGGTCGGCCACGTCACCTCCAGCTACGCGTCCAACTCCCTGGGCTACTCGTTCGCCATGGGTGTGGTCAAAGGCGGCCGCAAGCGCATGGGCGAGCGTGTCTACTCGCCGCAGGCGGATGGCAGCGTGATCGAGGCGGAAATCGTGTCTTCGGTGTTCTTCGATCCGAAGGGTGAGCGGCAGAACGTCTAAGGCCCCCGGTCCAACCGGTGCCAGGCGTGGAATGAGGACTCTGTGGGAGCGGGCGTGCCCGCGAAGAGGGCGGTGAATTCAACATCGCATTCGCGGGCATGCCCGCTCCCACAGGATGGCCGTCTCCCGCAGGCATCGTGGTCGAATCCAGAATTCAAGGCAGGTAAGAAATGAGCGCTATCAACGTCTTCCAGCAAAACCCCGGCGCCGAGGCCAAAGCCCAGTCGCCACTGCACCATGCCGACCTGGCCAGCCTGGTAGGCAAAGGCCGCAAGAACGCAGGCGTGACCCTGCGTGAACGCAAGTTCCTCGGCCACCTCACCCTGCGCGGTGATGGCCACAACCCGGAATTCGCCGCCGGCGTGCACAAGGCCCTTGGCCTGGAGCTGCCAGTGGCGCTGACCGTGGTCGCCAACAAGGATATGTCGCTGCAATGGGTCGGCCCCGACGAGTGGTTGCTGATCGTACCCGGCGGTCAGGAGCTGGCAGTCGAGCAAAAGCTGCGCGCGGCCCTTGAAGGCCAGCACATTCAGGTAGTCAATGTCAGTGGCGGGCAAAGCCTGCTGGAACTGCGCGGCCCGAACGTGCGCGACGTGCTGATGAAGTCCACCAGCTATGATGTTCACCCGAACAACTTCCCGGTGGGCAAGGCTGTGGGCACCGTGTTCGCCAAGTCGCAGTTGGTGATCCGCCGCACTGCAGAAGACACCTGGGAGCTGGTGATTCGCCGCAGCTTTGCCGACTACTGGTGGCTGTGGCTGCAGGACGCTTCTGCCGAATACGGCTTGAGCATCGAAGCTTAAGGAGACCAGAACATGAGTCGGGCACCGGATACCTGGATTCTCACCGCCGACTGCCCGAGCATGCTCGGTACCGTCGACGTGGTGACGCGTTACCTCTTCGAGCAGCGCTGCTACGTGACGGAGCACCACTCCTTCGATGACCGGCAGTCGGGGCGCTTCTTCATTCGCGTCGAGTTTCGTCAGCCGGACGATTTCGACGAGGCGGGCTTCCGGGCCGGCCTCGCCGAGCGCAGCGAAGCGTTCGGCATGGCCTTCGAGCTGACCGCGCCCAACCACCGCCCCAAGGTGGTGATCATGGTGTCCAAGGCTGACCATTGCCTGAATGACCTGCTGTATCGCCAGCGCATTGGCCAATTGGGTATGGATGTGGTGGCCGTGGTGTCGAACCATCCGGACCTCGAACCCTTGGCGCATTGGCACAAGATTCCTTATTACCACTTCGCACTCGACCCCAAGGACAAGCCCGGGCAAGAGCGCAAGGTGCTGCAGGTGATCGAGGAGACCGGTGCTGAGCTGGTTATTCTTGCCCGCTATATGCAGGTACTGTCGCCCGAGCTTTGCCGCCGTCTGGATGGTTGGGCGATCAATATTCACCACTCGCTGTTGCCGGGTTTCAAAGGCGCCAAGCCTTATCACCAGGCCTACAACAAGGGTGTGAAAATGGTCGGTGCCACGGCGCACTACATCAACAACGACCTGGATGAAGGGCCGATCATTGCCCAGGGTGTCGAGGTGGTGGATCACAGTCACTATCCCGAAGACCTGATTGCCAAAGGGCGGGATATCGAATGCCTGACATTGGCGCGAGCGGTGGGTTATCACATCGAGCGACGGGTGTTCCTCAACGCCAACCGGACTGTGGTTCTCTAACACCTGTTCTGGCCTCTTCGCGGGCAAGCCCGCTCCTACAGGTACTGCGCCGCCTTCGGGCCCAGCACAGTCCTTGTGGGAGCGGGCTTGTCCACGAAGAGGCCAGTG
Organism: Pseudomonas putida; assembly: GCA_041879295.1. NCBI lineage: Bacteria > Pseudomonadati > Pseudomonadota > Gammaproteobacteria > Pseudomonadales > Pseudomonadaceae > Pseudomonas > Pseudomonas putida. The sequence goes on from CP047152.1 coordinate 382,749, forward strand.
CAGTTATGCGCCTCGGTATCTCCCTCATATCCTCCGACGACAGCCCTGCCGCGAAAAGGCATCTCCCTGTCGCTTCCAGTCAGTGCGTCCGGCCCCATCCGGCCCACAATTCCCTGCATTCCAGTAGTACATGCCGCCCACGGATGGCGGCGCTTCAACCAACGCTGCATAAATAATAATCAAGCGAGGTACAAGCAATGTCTGGCAATCGTGGAGTGGTATATCTCGGCGCCGGCAAGGTCGAAGTGCAACACATCGACTACCCGAAAATGCAGGACCCGCGCGGCAAGAAAATCGAACATGGCGTCATCCTGAAGGTGGTCTCCACCAACATCTGCGGTTCTGACCAGCACATGGTCCGTGGCCGCACCACTGCCCAGGTCGGCCTGGTCCTGGGCCACGAAATCACCGGTGAAATCGTCGAGAAGGGCCGCGATGTCGAGCGCATGCAGATCGGCGACCTGGTATCGGTCCCGTTCAACGTCGCTTGCGGCCGCTGCCGTTCCTGCAAAGAGATGCACACCGGTGTCTGCCTCACCGTCAACCCGGCGCGCGCCGGCGGTGCCTACGGCTACGTCGACATGGGCGACTGGACCGGCGGCCAGGCCGAATACGTGCTGGTGCCATACGCCGACTTCAACCTGCTGAAGCTGCCTGAGCGCGACAAGGCCATGGAAAAGATCCGTGACCTGACTTGCCTGTCCGACATCCTGCCCACCGGCTATCACGGTGCCGTGACTGCTGGCGTTGGCCCAGGCAGCACTGTCTACGTTGCCGGTGCTGGCCCGGTCGGCCTGGCCGCCGCTGCCTCGGCGCGCTTGCTGGGCGCCGCCTGCGTAATCGTCGGTGACCTCAACCCGGCCCGCCTGGCCCACGCCAAGTCGCAGGGCTTCGAAGTGGTCGACCTGTCCAAGGACACCCCGCTGCACGAGCAGATCGTCGACATCCTCGGCGAGCCGGAAGTGGACTGCGCTGTCGACGCCGTAGGCTTCGAGGCCCGTGGCCACGGCCATGAAGGTGCCAAGCACGAGGCCCCGGCCACCGTGCTGAACTCGCTGATGCAAGTGACCCGCGTAGCCGGCAACATCGGTATCCCGGGCCTGTACGTAACCGAAGACCCAGGCGCGGTGGATGCCGCTGCCAAGATCGGCGCACTGAGCATCCGCTTTGGCCTGGGCTGGGCGAAATCGCACAGCTTCCACACCGGCCAGACCCCGACCATGAAATACAACCGCCAGCTGATGCAAGCGATCATGTGGGATCGCATCAACATTGCTGAAGTGGTGGGTGTGCAGGTGATCAACCTGGATCAGGCGCCGGAAGGGTATGGCGAGTTTGATGCGGGTGTGCCGAAGAAGTTTGTGATTGACCCGCATAAGATGTGGGGCGCGGCGTAAAAAGCGCTAAATAGAAAGAGCCCCTCGATTCAGAGGGGCTCTTTTATGGCTGTTCTGGCTTATCGCATCTCAGCCAGCATCTGCACTTGTGATCGCGTTACTTTCGACAGCTGGTATAACGCTGCTCACATAACGCTCTTGGGTCGACTTTACTTCACGCTAATCTGCTAGCAACTCTCGGATGCGGGTTCCCTCTTGGCGCAATTGTTCGATATTCCGGCGAAGTTCTTCAGGGACATGCATGTCTCCACGTTCCAACCTTCTGAGTACCTGTTTCAACCGGCGATATCTATCGTGCATAGCCTGTAGCCTAACTCGGTATGCTCGAGCTTGATCTGGCGGAAGAGCAGCTTTTATCTCAGGCTGGGGTTCAGGTATCGGATATCTAGGTGGTCTAGGGGGGGGCAGAAATTTCGGGCCTTTATCAGTGGGCAACAGGGTAGGTGTGACAATGCGCTGATGCCCGGTTGGCAACTGCTCGGAATAGCTTGGAAGCGCTCCAAGGTTATAAGTGGGCGGAGTACCTGATGTCGAAAATACTGCGGGATGGGAGGTAAAGTAAGGCGGAGCATCCCGATGATAAGGTGTGTTGACTTGGGCCGGACTATCGAGTTGAAGCAGTGTCTGTGAGCGTGTCCGGGGCAATGGAAGTCGCCGCTTAACAATAGCTGCGCGTACACCGACATGGCCCGTGGGGTCACTGTTGTTGACTGGGTCGTTGCCGCAGTAGCAGTATGAATTAATGCCCCCTTCAGCAAATGGGCTTAAGCTGTCAGGTGATATGAAGCGCATCAGTTTGGTTTCATATGCTCTATATCCGGAACCTAGAAAGTAAAGCCCTGTCAGCGCGTCAGGGAACTCACCATTAAATCCTTGACATGCTTTTCCCGACGGCAATGTCGTTGCGTAACCATAGGCAGTATAGGTATGTGTTTGGTGTTTACTCATTGAATTTGACCTATAGCGGCTGTGAATTCACATTCGGCAGTGTCTGCCAATCCAGCGGAGTCCGCTACTGACAGAAATATCAGGTAGGCGATGCCGGCCCTTAATGGCCAAGAGTCCCGATAATTGACTTGGAACAAACCCCAAAACCACAAGTCAAATCGTCGTTTCCCAGGCCATCCCGGCCAACGAGGTCCCTCCCGATGAAAGCAATCACCCTGGCAACCCTGATGACCCTGGCCGCAAGCCCGGTGTTCGCCTTCAACCTCAGCGACGCCGCCAACGCCGTGTCCGCCATGCAGAACCAGCAACAACAAGGCCAGATACAGGCACCCGAAGCGCAGGCCAATTTGCTCAACACCTTGGGCAGCCAGTTGAACATTACCCCTGAACAGGCGGTAGGCGGAGCAGGAGCCATGCTGGGGCTGGCACGCAACAACCTTAGCAGCGATGACTATGGGCAACTGACCAAGGCGGTGCCAGGGCTGGACCTGCTGGCCGGTGCAAATGCGCTGGGCGGGTTAAGTGGGTTGGGTGATTTGCTGGGCAAGAGCAGCGAGAGCCAGTCGGCGTTGAGCAACGCACTGGGCAACAACGTGGAAAACCGTAGCGACCTGGACAATGCGTTCAAGGCGCTAGGCATGGATACCGGGATGATCGGGCAGTTTGCGCCGCTGCTGCTGCAGTACCTGGGGCAGCAGGGGATTGCCGGGGCGTTGTTGCAGAATCTGGGGAGTTTGTGGACCACACCGGCGCCATTGGCTCAGCCCTCGGTCTGAAGGTCGGGTGAGGATTCTTGCGCAGTCTGCCCGGGCCTCTTCGCAGGGTGCCCGCGAAGAGGCCCGGGCAGACACTTGAAAATTATCAGCTCATTTCCTGCCGCAGCTGCTCGATCCGCTGGTCCTTCGCCACCCACAGCTGGTTCACCCAAGCCTGCACCGTCTGCCGAAACTCGGGATCATTCTCGTAATCCCCCGCCCACAACGCCGGGTCCAGCTCCCGCACCTGAATGTCGATAATCACCCGGCTGATGCTGCCATTGAGCAAGTCCCAGAACCCCGGTGCTTTGTTGCCGGGGTACACGATGGTCACATCCAGCAGGGCATCCAACTGCTCGCCCAATGCCGCGAGCACAAACGCCACACCACCCGCCTTGGGCTTGAGCAGGTAGCGATACGGCGACTGCTGCTCCTGGCGCTTGGCTTCAGTAAACCGGGTGCCCTCCAGGTAATTGACCACGGTCACTGGCTGGCGCTTGAACAGCTCGCAGGCCGCCTTGGTGATTTCCAGGTCCTTGCCCCTGAGCTCCGGGTGCTTTTCCAGAAACGCCTTGCTGTAGCGCTTCATGAACGGGTAATCCAGCCCCCACCAGGCCAGGCCCAGCAACGGCACCCAGATCAGCTCCTTTTTCAGGAAGAACTTGAAGAACGGTGTACGGCGGTTGAGGCTTTCGATCAGCGCCGGGATGTCGACCCAGGTCTGGTGGTTGCTCACGGCCAGGTACGAGGTGTCCCTGCGCAGGTTTTCCACACCGCGGATGTCCCACTGGGTAGGGATGCACAGGGCGAAGATGGCTTTGTCGATTTCCGACCAGGTTTCGGCCACCCACATCACCGCCCACGACGCGTAGTCGCGGCCACGGCCTGGCAACACCAGCTTGAGCAGGGCGAAGACCAGCAGCGGGCAGATCAATACCACGGTATTGAGCAGCAGCAGGGTGGTAGTGAGAATGCCGGTCAGCAGGCGACGCATAAAGAGACTCTTGTTGTGGGAGATAAACGGTTGGCAATGATAAGCAGGGCGGTGGCCTACGCCAAATGTCCAATGCCCGGCGGCGGGAACAAATGTTTCACGTTATGTTGTTTAGTCTTGTGTAAGCGAACCTCTCTTGCCAGTGCAGTCTAAGCACTGACCCTTTCAAGGAAGCCTGCCTGTGAAACCACTGCTTGCCCTGTTGTCGTTGTTGGCGCTGCCGGTAATGGCAGCCGAACCCACTATATACGGCCGTTACGAGAACATTGCCCTGCCTGAACTGGGCGAAACCCTGAAAGCCAAGATGGATACCGGCGCCTTCACCGCGTCGCTGTCGGCCAAGGATATCGAGCTGTTCACCCGCGATGGCGACGAGTGGGTGCGCTTCCGCCTGGCGACCAAGGACTCGGACGGCAAGGTTTACGAGCACAAGGTCTCGCGCATCAGCAAGATCAAGGGCCGTGCCGATGAAGAGGACGAAGGGGATGCGCCAGAGGTCTCCAAGCGCCCGGTGGTCGACCTGGAGCTGTGCCTGGGGGATGTGAAGCGTACCGTCGAGGTGAATCTGGTGGACCGCAGCAACTTCAACTACCCGCTGCTGGTGGGTTCCAAGGCACTGCGCGAGTTCAAGGCGGCGGTAAACCCGGCGAAGAAGTTCACTGCTGGCAAGCCAGGCTGTTGATCTGAAGCGTGCGCCATACAATGTAGGAGCGGGCTTGCCCGCGAACACACATAATGTGGTGTCAGGCACCGGCTTCGCCGGTGTTCGCGGGCAAGCCCGCTCCTACACTGAGATGTGCCAACCTTCAAAACCGCAAGGCCGGACGCCATGCCTCATATCCTCATCGTCGAAGACGAAGCCGCCATCGCCGACACCCTGGTCTACGCCCTGCAGGCCGACGGTCACAGCACCGAATGGGTAACCCTGGGCAGTGCCGCCCTCGACCAGCAGCGCCAGCGCCCGGCCGACCTGGTCATCCTCGACATCGGCCTGCCCGACATCAGTGGCTTCGAAACCTGTCGCCAGCTGCGCCGGTTCACCGAGGTACCGGTGATGTTTCTCAGCGCGCGGGACGGTGAAATCGACCGCGTAGTGGGCCTGGAAATCGGCGCCGACGACTACGTAGTAAAACCTTTCAGCCCTCGTGAAGTGGCAGCGCGCGTTCGGGCGATCCTCAAACGCATGGCCCCGAGGGCCGAGGTTGTCGGCGAAACCACCTTGTTCCACCTCGACACCTTGCGCATGCAGATCACCTACCGCAGCCAGCCGCTCACGCTGACCCGGCATGAGTTCCGCTTGCTGCAATGCCTGCTCGAACAACCGCAGCGGGTGTTCAGCCGCGAACAGCTGCTCGACGCTTTGGGCGTGGCCTCCGATGTGGGCTATGAGCGCACCATCGACAGCCATATCAAGAGCCTGCGCGCCAAGCTGCGCCAGGTAGCGGGTGAAGCCGAGCCGATCCAGACCCATCGTGGCCTCGGTTACAGCTATAGCCCGGAGCACGCCTGATGCGCTTGGGTATTCGCATCTTCCTGGTGTACTTCCTGTTCGTCGGTTTGGCCGGTTACTTCTTGCTCAATACCGTACGCGAACAGATTCGACCGGTAGTGCGCCAATCCTCCGAAGAAACATTGGTAGACACTGCCAACCTGCTGGCAGAAATCCTGCGGGATGACGTCAAGGCCGGCACCCTGAACGAGGGCCGCTTGCTCGAGGTGCTCGAGGCCTACGGCTCGCGCAGCCCGGGCGCACAGATCTGGGGGCTGGCCAAGAACCAGGTCAGCCACCGCATCTATGTCACTGACGCCAAGGGCATCGTGTTGCTGGACTCCAGTGGCGAGGCCCTGGGCAAGGATTACTCGCAGTGGAATGACGTGCTGCTGACCCTGCGTGGCCAGTATGGCGCCCGCTCCACCCGCAGCGACCCCAACGACGAAAGCACCTCGGTGATGCACGTTGGCGCGCCGATCATCGACAACGGCAAGATCATCGGCGTTGTCACCGTCGCCAAGCCCAATAGCTCATTGCAACCCTACATCGACCGCTCCGAGCGGCGCCTGCTCAGCCTGGGGCTAGGGCTGATCGGCCTGGGCTTGCTGATCGGTGCGGCTCTGTCGTGGTGGCTTGCGCGCTCGCTGCGCAAGTTGGCAGGTTATGCGCAGGCGGTCAGCGAAGGGGAACGTGCGGAGCTTCCGCATTACAAGGGCGGCGAGCTGGCGAACCTGGCACAGGCAGTGGAGCGCATGCGCACCCAACTGGAAGGCAAGGCCTATGTCGAGCGCTACGTGCACACCCTGACTCACGAGCTGAAAAGCCCGCTGGCGGCCATCCGTGGTGCTTCGGAGCTGTTGCAGGCCGAGGACATGCCCGCTGATCAGCGGGCGCGCTTCGCCGGCAATATCGAGCGCGAGAGCGAGCGGTTGCAGCAGATGATCGAGCGGCTGCTCAACCTGGCCAGGGTCGAGCAGATGCAGGCGCTGGAGGACGAGCAGCAGGTGGCGCTGGCGGCGTTGGTCGATGAGTTGCTGCTGGCCCATGCAGCGCGTATCGAAGGCGCCCGTTTGCAGGTACGTCAGCGGGTGCCTGCCATTTTGCGCTTGCTCTGCGATCCGTTTCTGATGCGCCAGGCGTTGGCCAACCTGCTCGACAACGCACTGGACTTCACCCCGGAAGGGGGCACGCTGCTGTTCGACCTAGAGCGCGATGGCGAACGGGTGGCGTTGAGCTTGTTCAACCAGGGGCAAGCGATACCGGCCTACGCCATCGGGCGGGTCAGCGAGCGGTTCTACTCGCTGCCGCGACCCGGGAGCGGGCGCAAGAGCACCGGGCTGGGGCTGAACTTCGTGGCCGAGGTGATGCAGTTGCATGGCGGGGCATTGGCGGTGGACAACGTCGATGGCGGGGTGCGCGTGCGGTTGTGGCTGCCGGTTCGGCGCATCAGCTGAGACAGCCGGGGCTGCACAGCAGCCCCAAATACACTCAAATCACACAGTCTCTCCACAAAGCCTCCACGCAAGGCGCAGACACTGCGCCCACTGCCACAGGAGGCCACATGAACAAGACCCTCGGTTTCAAACTCGGCATGATCGCCATGCTGATGTTGCTGTTGCTCATCCCGCTACTGCTGATCAACGGCCTGATCGACGAACGCCAGGCCATGCGCGACGGCGTGCTGCGCGATATTGCCCAGAGCACCAGCTTCGACCAGCAACTCAGCGGCCCGCTGCTGGTGGTGCCGTACCGCAAGTACCAGCGCCGCTGGATCGAAAAGGACGGTGAGCGTACCCAGGAAACCAGCACCATCGCCGGCCACCTGTACTTCCTGCCGGAAACCTTCGACGCCGACCTGGGTGTGGACACCGAACTGCGCGCCCGCGGCATCTACCAGGCCCGGTTGTTTCACACCAAAGGCCGTATCAGCGGCCGCTTCAAGCTCCCGGCGCATTGGGGGATCGACAAGGACTTTGACGACTACCGCTTCGACACGCCGTTCCTGGTGGTGGGCATCAGTGATATCCGTGGTATCGATAGTGGTCTGGAGCTGAGCATGGATGAGCAAAAAGTGCCGTTCGAGGCCGGCACCCAGCTCGACTGGATGCGTGGCGGCGTGCACGCCAGCCTGCCGGGGCTGGACGGGCTACAGGCGCGAGCGTTCAGCTATGGCTTTGACCTGGCGCTGCAAGGTACCGGCCAGTTGCACGTGGTCCCCGTGGGCCGTACCAGCAGCGTGGACATGCGCGCCAACTGGCCGCACCCGAGCTTCGTCGGCAACTACTTGCCCAACCGCCGCGAAATCGATGCTCAAGGCTTCAGTGCCCATTGGCAAACCTCGTTCTTTGCCACCAACCTTGAGGATGCCATACGCCAGTGCGCTATCGCCGGGCAGTGTACGGATTTCAGTGAGCGCAGCTTTGGCGTGAGTTTTATAGACCCGGTGGACCAGTACCTGAAAAGCGAGCGGGCGATCAAATACGCGTTGTTGTTCATTGCCCTGACCTTTGCCGGCTTCTTCCTGTTCGAAGTAATGAAGAACCTGAGTGTGCACCCCGTGCAGTACATCCTGGTGGGCGTGGCGCTGGCGTTCTTCTATCTGCTGCTGCTGTCGTTGTCCGAGCACATTGGCTTTGGTCTGGCGTATGGGCTGTCGGCTTCGGGCTGTGTGCTGCTGATCGGCTTCTACCTGAGTCATGTTTTACGCAGCCTGTGGCGAGGGGTGGGTTTTGCAGCGGGTTTGGCGGCGTTGTACGCGCTGCTCTTCGGGCTGCTGAGTGCCGAAGACTATGCCCTGCTGATGGGGTCGCTGTTGTGTTTCGGCTTGCTTGGGGTGTTCATGGTGCTGACCCGGCGGCTGGACTGGGCGCGTGTGGGGAGGGCGGCATGAGGGAGGATAGAGAGATCGGGCGCTGGTTGGCGCTCAGGATCGGGCTGTTGTTTCCTGTGATACCTAGGTGAAGCTTTCGCGGGCAAGCCCGCTCCCACAGGTACGGCGCACACTACCTGTGGAGCGGGCTTGCCCGCGAAGGGGCCCTGTCAGGCCACTGGCGCTGTAGCGACCATCGATGGCCGCTTGACCACCTCGGCATACCACGCCGCCAACCCAGGCTGGTGCTCGCGCCAGCCAAACCCGGGCTGACGCAAATCCAGATAGCCCAGCGCACAGGCCACGCCAATCGCCGCCAGGTCGAAGCCGGAGATCAGCTCCGGCAAGTGCTCCTGCTCCAGGTTGGCCAGGCTACGGCGGATCTTGTCACCCTGTGCCTGCAGCCAGCCATCCCAGCGCTTGTCTTCTGGCCGCAGGAAGCTCTCATAACGGCTCGACACCGCCGCATCCATGATCGCATCGGCCTGTGATACCAAGGTCATGCGCCGCCAGCGCGCCGAGCCTTCTCGCGGCAGCAGCGGCAGGCCTACGTGCTGCATGTCGAGGTACTCGCAGATTACCCGGCTGTCATGCAGCACGGTGCCGTCTTCCAGGCGCAGGGCCGGGATCTTGCCAATCGGATTGTCCAGGTTGAGCTGCGGGTCGCCGCTCACCGGGCTGATGTTCACCGGCTGCAACTGCACACGCTCAAGCTGGCCGGTCTCGTGCAACACCACCATGACCTTGCGCACGAAAGGCGACAACGGCGAGTGGAACAGGGTCATCGTGCTCATGCGTCAGTTACCTTGCAGGCTGGGTGGCAGGCACACGCCGGTGCCGCCGATGCCGCAATAGCCGTCCGGGTTCTTGGCCAGGTACTGCTGATGGTAGGCCTCGGCGAAATATACGGTCGGTGCCTGGTCGATTTCGGTGGTGATCTCACCGAAGCCGGCCTTGCTCAGCTCGGCCTGGAAGGCGTCGCGGCTGGCCTTGGCCTGTTCCAGCTGTTCCGGGCTGGTGCAGTAGATGGCCGAGCGGTATTGGGTGCCGATGTCGTTGCCCTGGCGCATGCCTTGGGTGGGGTTGTGCAGCTCCCAGAACATTGCCAGCAGTTCGCGGTAGCTGACCTTGTCCTTGTCGAACACCACCAGCACCACTTCGGTGTGGCCGGTCAGGCCCGAGCAGACTTCTTCGTAGGTAGGGTGCGGGGTGAAGCCGCCGGCGTAGCCGACCACGGTGCTGACCACACCTTCACGCTGCCAGAAGCGGCGCTCTGCGCCCCAGAAGCAACCCAGGCCGAAGATGGCGAAGTCGATGGCGCCTTCGAAGAATGGGCCGAGCAGCGGGGTGTCTTTGAAGACGTAGTGGAACTCGGGCAGGCTCATTGGCGTGTCGCGGCCAGGCAGGGCCTGTTCCGCAGTTGGCATGACGTTTTTGTTCACCAGGATTTCCGAACGCAGGACCATGGCCGTTCCTCTGTATGTCATTGAGATGGGGGCTGGGGCCTTCGCGGGTAAACCCGCTCCCACAGTTGCCCCCACAAATACCGAATACTGTGGCGTACCTGTGGGAGCGGGTTTACCCGCGAAAGGGCCCGAATGGCTTCTATAGTGCCCGAGGATTACGCAGCTGTCAGGCCACCGGGCCACGCGGATAGCGCTTCAGCCGCTCGGCCAGCTCGCGCCCGGGAATCGGCCGGTCGAACAGGTAACCCTGGCCAACGTCGCAGCGGTGGCGGCGCAGGAACGCCAGCTGCTCCGGCGTCTCGATCCCTTCGGCCACCACCTTCAGCTTCAGGTTGTGGGCCATGGCCACCACCGCCGAGGTGATTTCCATGTCGTCCTGGTTGTCGGGGATTTCGTTGATGAAGCTGCGATCGATCTTGAGGATGTCGATCGGAAACTTCTTCAGGTAGCTCAGCGACGAATAACCGGTGCCGAAGTCGTCCATGGCCAAGGTCAGGCCCAGAGCCTTCAGCTCGTCCAGCTGGCGGTGGGTGTCTTCGCTGGCTTCCAGCAGCAGGCCTTCGGTCAACTCCAGCTCCAGCAGGTGCGGGGGCAGGGCTTCTTCCTTGAGGATGGTGCTGATCGACGCCACCAGGTCCGGGTCGGAGAACTGTTTGGGCGACAGGTTAATGGCTACATGCAGGTTGCCCAGGCCGGCCTTGCGCAGTTGCTGGCTCATGCAGCACGCCTGGCGCACTACCCATTTGCCGATAGGGATGATCAGGCCGGTTTCCTCGGCCACGCTGATGAACTGGTCCGGGCGGATCATGCCGCGTTCGGGGTGGTTCCAGCGCAGCAGCGCTTCCAGGCCCAGCAGGCGACCGCTGCGCAGGCACAGCTTGGGCTGGTAGAACACTTCCAGTTCGTTCTGGGTCAGGGCTCGGCGCAGGTTGTTCTCGACGAACAGCTTGTAGCTGGCTTCGGCGTTGAGCACTTCGGTAAACACCTGTACCTGGTGTTTACCGTTGGCCTTGGCCTTGTGCAATGCAAGGCCGGCATTCTTCATCAGGCTGGCCGGGTCGACGCCGTGCAACGGTGCACAGGCCAGGCCTACCGAGGCGGTGACGTTGATCAGCTGGTTGTCGACGAACATCGGCTTGTCGAGGGTGCACAGCAACTGCTGGGCAACGCCTTGGCCATCTTCAAGGCTGGTGTCGTCGAGCAGCACGGCGAATTCGTTACTGGCAAAGCGCGCCAGGATGCCACCGCTGTGCAGGCTGTTGCGCAGACGCCTGGCCAGGCTGATCAGCAGCTTGTCGCCGGTTTGGTGGCCAAGGCTGTCGTTGATGCGCTTGAAGTTGTCGATGTCCACCAGCAGCAGGCACATCGAGCTTTCGCCATCGCGGGCGAAGCGCTCGTCCAGGCTGCGGATGAACGCCGGGCGGTTGCCCAGGTTGGTGAGGTTGTCGGTGTAAGCCAGGCGTTCGATGCGTTGCTGGGCCAGCTTGGTCTGGGTGACGTCTTCGTAGATGCCGATGTAGTGGGTCAGCTCACGGTTGTCACCGTATACCTTGGAGATCGACAACTGGCCCCAGTACGGCTCCAGGTTCTTGCGCCGGCTCTTGAACTCGCCCTGCCAACTGTTGCCCATGGCCAGGCTCGACGGCGAGTCGAACAGCAGTTCGCTGAGGTTCTCCAGTGCCGGTAGCTCACCCAGCTGGCGGCCCTGCACTTCGTCGGTACTGTACTGGGTGATGGCGGTGAAGCTGGGGTTGACGTACTCCACCCGGCCGTCGCGATTCACCAGCAGGAAGGCACTGGCGCTTTGCTCGACCGCACGCTGGAACAGGTGCAGGGCGCTGGCCGCGGCACGCCGTTTGTGGTTTGTGATCACTTGGGCGAACTGGTCGGCCAGCTCGCCGGCAAAGGCAATCTCGTCCGACTGCCAGGCCCGTGGCTGGCCGGTTTGCTCCAGGCACAGCACGCCAATCACCTGGCCATCGACACGGATGCTGGCGTCGAGCATGGCCTTGTTTTCCGGGCGCATGCTTTGCGCCAGGGCGCGGGTGCGCGGGTCGTGGCCGGCGTTGTGAGCGTCGATGGCGCGGCTTGCGTGCAGTGCATCCAGGTAGTCCGGGAAGCGGCTGGCATCGATAGCTTCGGGCTGGCGGTGCTCTTGCGCGTCGCGGTACCAGGCGATGATCGGTTCCAGGCGTTGGTCTTCCAGGTGCCAGATGCTGGCGCTGTCGACCTTGTAGATTTCGCAGGCGCTCTGGGTAATCAGCTGGGCCGCTTCGAACAGCGAGTTTCCCGCGCTGTAACGCTGGCGGGCAAGGCGCAGGATAAGGTCCTGCTGGCCGCGTACGCGCTCCAGGTGCTCCAGCTGTTCTTGCTGCGTGCGCTGGTTCTGTTGCAGGGCCAGCTGCAGGCGGTTGTTGCGTGACTCCAGGTCGCTGGCGCCAAGTTCGCCGCTATCTTCCTGCTGATCGTCGAGCACGCTCAGGTAGCCGCGCAACAGTTGGCGGTTGTGTTGCTTGTAGGCTTCACCCGCCTCCAGCAGGCGTAGCGAGGTGTTCGGCGTGTGCAGGGTGTAGCGCACGCGGTAGTAGCCGCGCTGGGCCAGTTGCAACTGGATTTCGTCGTGCAGCCGGTAGCGTGCTTCGGGTTCCATCAGGCTGGCGTAGGGCGCGTCAATCAGGGCGCACAGCTCGCCGGGTTGCATGCCGAACTGGCGCTCACAGGCCGGGTCAAGGTAGAGCATGGCCCAGGTGGCTTCGTTGAGCCGTTCGAAACGCAACATGCCGAGCCGCGAGGGCACGGGTAATTGCGTCACGACCTCGGCCGCCACACGGCTGGCGGCATCGGGTTGGCTTTTCATCGAAGACTCGCTTGAAGAGGGAACGCTGCCTTTTGGCTGCGGCGAATTTGGCAAGGTTGCATCATGTCCCGAGGGCTGGCAAGCGGCCATGCTTGATGCTGTGGACAGGTTATCGGCGGGTGGGGCGGAAAACTTAGATCGCCTTGGGATTTTTGCCGCCTGGGAGATCGAGCGCCGCCCGCGCGGCGCATCGCGAGCTACGCTCGCTCCTACGTTTGTTTCGGGCCAGTACAGCCTGTGGCAGGCGCACGCGACCGCCGTGTTAGTACGACGCTATATCGCGCCATGTATCAAGGCGATCGCGCGCAAGTCCCACAGGAAAATTGGCCCGAAATAAACGTAGGAGCGAGCGTAGCTCGCGATGCGCCGCGCGGGCGGCGCTCGGTCTCCCAGGCGGCAAAACCCTATCGGCGGACAAAAAAAGCCCCGCCAATCGACGGGGTTGAGGTACGAGCGTGGCAGCTCGAAAAGGGAACTGCCCCTCGCAAGGAGGGGCAGTGTGCTGCCTTACAGCAGCATGGTGCGGATATCGCCCAGCACGTCGCCCAGGCGCTTGGTGAAGCGCGCGGCGGCAGCGCCGTTGATCACACGGTGATCGTAGGACAGCGACAGCGGCAGCATCAGCTTTGGCTGGAAAGCCTTGCCATCCCAGACTGGCTGCATGGTCGCCTTGGAGACGCCCAGAATAGCCACTTCCGGCGCATTGACGATCGGCGTGAAGCCGGTGCCGCCAATGTGGCCGAGGCTGGAGATGGTGAAGCAAGCGCCTTGCATCTCGTCGGCCGACAGCTTCTTGGTGCGCGCCTTCTCAGCCAGTGCAGCGGCTTCGGCAGCCAGTTGCAGCAGGCTCTTCTGGTCGACGTTCTTGATCACAGGGACCAGCAGGCCGTCCGGAGTGTCCACGGCGAAGCCGATGTGCACATACTTCTTGCGGATGATGGCCTTGCCGCTTGGCGCCAGCGAGCTGTTGAAGTCCGGCAGTTCCTTGAGCAGGAAGGCGCAGGCCTTGAGCAGCAGTGGCAGCACGGTCAGCTTCACCCCAGCCTTCTCGGCCACGGCCTTCTGCGCAACGCGGAAGGCTTCCAGCTCGGTGATGTCAGCGGAGTCGAACTGGGTGACGTGCGGCACGTTCAACCAGCTGCGGTGCAGGTTGGCAGCACCGACCTGCATCAGGCGGGTCAGGGCCACTTCTTCCACTTCACCGAACTTGCTGAAGTCCACGGCAGGGATCGGCGGGATGCCGGCGCCGCCGGTTGCGCCAGCGGCGGCCGGGGCTTCCTTGGCCTTCTGCATCATCGCCTTGACGTATACCTGCACGTCTTCTTTCAGGATGCGGCCATGCGGACCGGTGGCGGCAACAGCGCCCAGGTCGACACCAAATTCACGGGCCAGCTGGCGAACCGCCGGGCCAGCGTGAACCTTGGCATTGCTGCCAGCGGCCGGTGCGGTAGCAACCGGTGCAGCGGCAGCGGCCGGGGCAGCAGCTGGAGCGGGTGCGGCAGCCGGAGCAGCCTCAGCCTCAGCCTTGGCCGGGGCAGCAGCAGCTGGAGCCGCTGCAGCAGGCGCAGCGCCAGCAACCTTGAGCTTGAAGATCAGGTCGCCAGTACCGACTTCGTCTTCCAGCTTGCACAGAACTTCTTCAACCACGCCAGCAGCCGGCGACGGGATTTCCATGGAGGCCTTGTCGGACTCCAGGGTAATCAGCGACTGGTCAGCTTCGACGGTGTCGCCGACTTTGACCAGCACTTCGATGATCTTGGCTTTGCCCGACGAACCGATGTCCGGCACGTGGATGTCCTGCACGCTGGCAGCAGCCGGAGCTGCAGCCGGAGCAGGGGCGGCTTCGGCGGCCGGAGCCGGCGCAGCTGCCTGAGCAGGAGCGGCAGCAGCCGGCGCCTCAGGGGCCGCAGCAGCGGCGCCCTCGGCTTCCAGGACCAGCAGCTCGTCGCCTTCTTTCAGGCGGTCGCCCAGCTTGACCTTCAGCTCCTTGATGACGCCGGCCTTGGGCGCCGGGATTTCCATGGAGGCCTTGTCGGACTCCAGGGTCAGCAGGCTCTGGTCAGCCTCGATACGGTCACCGACCTTGACGAACAGCTCGATGATTTCACCTTCACCGCTGCCGATGTCAGGTACGCGAATGAGTTCGCTCACTTAAAAATACTCCTCAGCAGTCCAGTGGGTTGCGCTTGTCCGGGTCGATACCGAACTTGACGATAGCGTCTGCAACAACCTTGGGTTCGATCTCGCCACGGTCAGCCAGGGCTTCCAGGGCAGCCAGCACCACGAAGTGGCGGTCGACTTCGAAGAAGTGACGCAGCTTCTTGCGGCTGTCGCTGCGACCGTAACCGTCGGTACCCAGGACTTTGAACTCTTTGCTCGGTACCCACTGGCGAATCTGCTCGGCGAACAGCTTCATGTAGTCGGTAGAGGCGATGACCGGGCCTTTGCGACCGTTCAGGCACTGCTCGACGTAGGTCTGCTGTGGCTTCTGGCCAGGCTTCAGGCGGTTGGCGCGTTCCACGGCCAGGCCGTCGCGACGCAGTTCGTTGAAGCTGGTGACGCTCCACACGTCGGCACCGACGTTGAACTCTTCACGCAGGATCTTCGCGGCTTCGCGGACTTCGCGCAGGATGGTGCCGGAGCCCATCAGCTGTACGTGGTGTGCGGCTTCGCGGGTGTCCTCTTCCAGCAGGTACATGCCCTTGATGATGCCTTCCTCGACACCGGCCGGCATGGCTGGCTGCTGGTAGGATTCGTTCATCACGGTGATGTAGTAGAAGATGTCCTGTTGCTCTTCGGTCATCTTCTTCATGCCGTCCTGGATGATCACCGCCAGCTCGTAGCCGTAGGTCGGATCGTAGGTGCGGCAGTTCGGGATGGTGCCCGCCATCATGTGGCTGTGACCGTCTTCGTGCTGCAGGCCTTCACCGTTGAGGGTGGTACGGCCGGCGGTACCGCCGATCAGGAAACCACGGGTGCGGCTGTCGCCAGCGGCCCAGGCCAGGTCGCCAATACGCTGGAAACCGAACATCGAGTAGAAGATGTAGAACGGCAGCATCGGCTGGTTGTGGCAGCTGTACGAGGTACCGGCAGCGATGAACGACGACATGGCGCCGGCTTCGTTGATGCCTTCCTCGAGGATCTGGCCCTTCTTGTCTTCGCGGTAGAACATCACCTGGTCTTTATCGACTGGCTCGTAGAGCTGGCCGACCGACGAGTAGATGCCCAACTGGCGGAACATGCCTTCCATACCGAAGGTACGGGCTTCGTCCGGGATGATCGGAACGATGCGCTGGCCAATGTCCTTGTCCTTGACCAGCTGCGCCAGAATACGCACGAAGGCCATGGTGGTGGAGATTTCGCGGTCGCCCGAGCCGTCCAGGATCGCTTTCAGCGTTTCCAGTGGCGGGGTCGGCACGCTGAAGCTCTTGGCACGGCGCTGCGGTACGAAGCCACCCAGGGCTGCGCGGCGCTCGGCCAGGTACTTGGCTTCGGCAGAACCTTCTTCCGGCTTGAAGAACGGCAGGTTCTCCAGGTCGGCATCCTTGACCGGGATGTCGAAGCGGTCACGGAAGTGACGCAGGCTGTCGACGTCGACCTTCTTGGTGTTGTGCGCGGTGTTCTTGGCTTCGCCAGCACCGGTGCCGTAACCCTTGATGGTCTTGGCCAGGATGACGGTCGGCTGCTCTTTGTGGTTCACAGCCTGGTGATACGCCGCGTAGACCTTGTACGGGTCGTGACCGCCACGGTTGAGCTTCCAGATCTCTTCGTCGGACAGGTCTTCGACCATGGCCTTGAGTTCCGGGGTGTTGAAGAAGTGCTCGCGAACGTACGCGCCGTCTTTGGCTTTGTAGTTCTGGTATTCGCCGTCGATGACTTCGTCCATGCGGCGCTGCAGGGCACCGTTGGTGTCCTTGGCCAGCAGTGGGTCCCAGAAACGGCCCCAGACGACTTTGTTGACGTTCCAGCCACCGCCACGGAACACGCCTTCGAGTTCCTGGATGATCTTGCCGTTGCCGCGAACCGGGCCGTCGAGGCGCTGCAGGTTGCAGTTGATGACGAAGATCAGGTTGTCCAGCTTCTCGCGGCCGGCCAGGGCGATTGCACCCAGGGATTCCGGCTCGTCGCACTCACCGTCGCCCATGAAGCACCAGACCTTCTGCTTGCCGGCCGGGATGAAGCCACGGGCTTCCAGGTACTTCATGAAGCGTGCCTGGTAGATCGCCTGGATTGGGCCCAGACCCATCGAAACGGTCGGGAACTGCCAGAAGTCAGGCATCAACCATGGGTGCGGGTACGAAGACAGGCCGTTGCCGTCCACTTCCTGACGGAAGTTGTTCATCTGGTCTTCGCTGATACGGCCTTCCATGAAGGCACGGGCGTAGACGCCTGGCGAAGCGTGGCCCTGGAAGAAGACCAGGTCGCCGCCGTGTTCTTCGGTAGGGGCCTGGAAGAAGTAGTTGAAGCCGATGTCGTACAGAGTGGCACTGGAGGCGAAGCTAGAGATGTGTCCGCCCAGGTCCGAGTCTTTCAGGTTGGTACGCATGACCATGGCCAGCGCGTTCCAACGCACCATCGAGCGAATGCGGCGTTCCATGAACAGGTCGCCAGGCATGCGTGCTTCGTGGGTGACAGGGATGGTGTTGCGGTATGGCGTGGTGATCGCATACGGCAGCTGGGAGCCACTACGGGTGGCCAGCTCGCCCATACGGGTCATCAGGTAATGAGCGCGGTCTTCGCCTTCTTTGTCGAGGACCGACTCCAGGGCATCCAGCCATTCCTGGGTTTCGATTGGATCGAGGTCTTGCATGGCTTGCTCCAGGGCGGAAAGGCAACCAGAATCGATTGCCTGAGATTGCGACTGGCCTTATGGGCAGACGTCGTGAATTCTTGGATTACCGGGGTGTCTTCCGGCGCGTTGTAGTTTTACTACATTTGCTTTCGCATTTCATGCTTTTACACGACACGAGTAGTAGTAAAACTACATTTGTGCGACGTTTGGTCGCACCTTGGCTTGTGAGGAAAAACGTTCATGTTGGTTGGCATTGTGTCGCGAACGGGTGGTTCTTGATGTTTGTTGCCAAGTTTTCGTTTTTTTCAGCTATTTCCAACTTTTGTACGACAGTCCAACCGTGGTCCGGCTTCCCCTTGGCCGCTTTTTCCCCTCTATTTCACGCCGATCAAGGATAGACCATGCGCCTACCTTTGCCCTCCGATCTGCCTGCCACCTTGCAGCCGCTGGTCACTCGCAACCAGCAGTTCATCAGCGATGCCGTGGCCGGCCACCCCGAACTCGACCTGCAGGCCTGGAGCCCGCTGCACCGGCAGCAGTTCGACCAGGTGGCTGCTGCCAGCGAGTTCGTGCTCAGCCTGGCCCAGCGCGAGCCCGCCATGCTGTTCGCCCTGCTGGCCAGTGGCGAGCTGGAGCGGCGATACGCCCCGGGTGAGCTGCGCGGGCAAATCGCCGCAACAGCCCAGGCGGCACAGAGCGAGGACGAGCTGGCGCGCAATCTGCGCCGCGCGCGCAACCGCCAGCAGTTGCGCATTATCTGGCGCGACATTACCCGTCAGGCGGAACTTGGCGAAACCTGCCGGGACCTGTCGGACCTTGCCGATGCGGCCATCGACGAAGCCTACCAATGGCTGTACCCGCGCCATTGCCAGCAATTCGGGACGCCCATCGGCAACCGCAGCGGCCAGCCGCAGCACATGGTGGTGCTGGGCATGGGCAAACTGGGAGCGGTAGAGCTTAACCTGTCGTCGGACATCGACCTGATCTTCGGTTTCCCCGAGGGCGGTGAAACCGAAGGGGTGAAGCGCTCGCTGGACAACCAGGAGTTCTTCACGCGCCTGGGCCAAAGGCTGATCAAGGCGCTGGACCCGGTTACTGTCGACGGCTTTGTGTTTCGCGTTGACATGCGCCTGCGTCCCTATGGTTCGGCGGGTGCCCTGGTGCTCAGCTTCAATGCACTGGAGCAGTACTACCAGGACCAGGGCCGCGACTGGGAACGTTACGCGATGATCAAGGCGCGAGTGGTGGCCGGCGATCAGGCGGCCGGCGCGCAGTTGCAGGAAATGCTGCGCCCGTTCGTGTACCGCCGCTACCTGGACTTTTCCGCAATCGAAGCGTTGCGCACCATGAAGCAGCTGATCCAACAGGAAGTGCGGCGCAAGGGCATGGCCGAGAACATCAAGCTGGGTGCCGGTGGTATTCGCGAAGTGGAGTTCATCGCCCAGGCCTTCCAGCTGATCCACGGCGGGCGTGACCTCAGCCTGCAGCAGCGGCCGTTGCTCAAGGTGCTGGCCACCCTGGAAGGCCAAGGCTACCTGCCGCCGGCGGTGGTGGCCGAGCTGCGCGAGGGCTATGAGTTCCTGCGCTATACCGAGCACGCCATCCAGGCCATCGCCGACCGCCAGACGCAAATGTTGCCGGAAGGTGAAACCGATCAGGCACGAGTGGCCTACATGCTCGGCTTTGCCGACTGGCAGAGCTTCCATGACCAGTTGATGTACTGGCGTGGCCGCATAGACTGGCATTTCCGCCAGGTCATTGCCGACCCGGATGATGAAGACGGTGAAGGCGAACTGGTGGTGGGTGGCGAGTGGTCGCCGTTGTGGGAGCAGGCGCAGGATGAAGAAGCCGCTGGCCGGCAATTGCAAGAGGCTGGCTTCAAGCAACCCGCCGAAGCCTTGAGGCGCCTGGCCGGGCTGCGTTCCAGCCCGCAGTTGCGCTCGATGCAGCGCATCGGCCGTGAGCGACTTGACGCATTCATCCCACGGCTGCTGGCCCAGGCGGTGGAGCATGACAACCCTGACCTGGTGCTTGAGCGGGTGCTGCCATTGGTCGAGGCTGTGGCAAGGCGTTCTGCCTACCTGGTACTGCTGACCGAAAACCCCGGTGCCTTGCGCCGTTTGCTGACGCTGTGCGCCGCCAGCCCGTGGATTGCCGAGCAGATTGCCCTTTACCCGTTGCTGCTCGACGAACTGCTCAATGAGGGCCGCTTGTTCAGCCCGCCCTTGGCGCCAGAACTGGCCAGCGAGCTGCGCGAGCGCCTGACGCGCATCCCCGAGGACGACCTGGAGCAGCAGATGGAGGCGCTGCGCCATTTCAAGCTGGCCCACAGCCTGCGCGTGGCTGCCTCGGAAATCAGCGGCAATCTGCCGTTGATGAAAGTCAGCGATTACCTGACCTGGCTGGCTGAAGCCATCCTCGACCAGGTGCTGGCCCTGGCCTGGCGCCAGACCGTGGCCCGCCACGGCCAACCCAAGCGCAGCGACGGCAGCCTGTGCGACCCAGGTTTCATCATCATCGGTTACGGCAAGATGGGCGGCCTGGAGCTAGGCCACGGTTCGGACCTGGACCTGGTCTTCATCCATGATGGCGATCCGCAGGCGGAAACCGACGGTGCGAAGCCTATCGACAGTGCGCAGTTCTTCACGCGTCTGGGGCAGCGCATCATCCACTTGCTGACCACCCAGACCAACTCGGGCCAACTGTACGACGTGGATATGCGCCTGCGCCCGTCCGGCGCCTCGGGCCTGCTGGTCAGCTCGCTGGGCGCCTTCGAGCGCTACCAGCAGAACGAAGCCTGGACCTGGGAACACCAGGCGCTGGTGCGAGCCCGCGTGCTGGTGGGTTGCAAGCAGGTGGGTGCGGCGTTCGAAGGTGTGCGCGCCAAGGTTCTGGGCCAGGCGCGCGACCTGGAAAAACTGCGCGACGAGGTGAGTGAAATGCGCGCCAAGATGCGTGACAACCTCGGTACCAAGGCTACGGCTGCCGGTACCGCGGCGAACGCCTTCGACGCCGGTGTACCCTTCGATATCAAGCAGGATGCCGGCGGTATCGTCGATATCGAATTTATGGTGCAATACGCCGCTTTGGCCTGGTCCCATGACCATCCGGCCCTACTGCGATGGACCGATAACATCCGCATTCTGGAAGAGCTGGAGCAGGCGAACTTGATGCCGGCCAGTGACGCGGTGCTGTTGCGTGAAGTGTACAAGGCGTTCCGCTCGGCCTCCCACCGCCAGGCCTTGCAGAAGCAGGCCGGGGTGATCGATGCGGCGCAGTTTGCCGATGAACGCCGTGAAGTGCGGCGGATCTGGGGTGAGTTGGGTTTAAGCTGATACCGTGTTGGCTTATTCGTGGGCAAGCCCGCACCCACAGGTACTGCGCAGGCCCTGAGCAGTGTGCAATCCCTGTGGCAGCGGGCTTGCCCGCGAATAGGCCATGTGAGTGGTACACTGTCCGCCACATAGCCTGAATATAAAGAGGGGAGGCCAGGCTGTACCGCAGCCTGTAGCCTCCCCGAGCGTTTCTGGACTAAGCATGAGAATACTGATCATTGGCCCCAGCTGGGTCGGCGACATGGTGATGGCGCAAACCCTGTTCCAGTGCCTGAAACAGCAGCACCCCGACTGCGTGATCGACGTGCTGGCTCCTGAATGGAGCCGGCCGATCCTCGAACGCATGCCTGAAGTGCGTCAGGCCTTGAGCTTCCCGCTCGGCCACGGCGCGCTGGAGCTGGCCACGCGGCGGCGCATCGGCAAGTCCCTGGCCGGCCAGTACGACCAGGCCATCCTGCTGCCCAACTCGCTCAAGTCGGCGCTGGTGCCCTTTTTTGCCGGCATTCCAAAACGCACCGGCTGGCGTGGTGAAATGCGCTTCGGCCTGCTGAACGATGTGCGCAAGCTGGACAAGGCCCGCTACCCGCTGATGATCGAGCGCTTCATGGCCCTGGCTTACGCGCCCGACACCGAGCTGCCGCAGCCATACCCCCGCCCCAACCTGCAGATCGAAGCGCAAAGCCGTGACGCCGCCCTGGCCAAGTTCGGCCTGGAACTGGACCGTCCGGTACTGGCGCTGTGCCCTGGCGCCGAGTTTGGCGAAGCCAAGCGCTGGCCGGCAGAGCACTATGCCGCTGTGGCCGATGCGATGATTCGCCAAGGCTGGCAAGTGTGGCTGTTTGGCTCGAAGAACGATCATCCGGTCGGTGAGCAGATCCGCGACCGGCTGATTCCGGGGCTCCGTGAAGAGTCGTCCAACCTGGCCGGTGAGACCTCGCTGGCCGAGGCCATCGACCTGATGTCCTGCGCCCATGCCGTGGTGTCCAACGACTCCGGCCTGATGCACGTGGCCGCTGCGCTGAACCGTCCATTGGTGGCGGTGTACGGCTCGACTTCACCCGGCTTCACCCCGCCGCTGGCCGAACAGGTGGAAGTGGTGCGCACCGGTATCGAGTGCAGCCCGTGCTTTGACCGCACCTGTCGCTTCGGCCATTACAATTGCCTGCGTCTGCTGGAACCGGGCAAAGTGATCGCCGCCCTGCACAGCCTCAGCGGACCGGACCTGATCGATACCGTGGCCGAGGTCGACTAAGTGCGGGTACTGATCATCAAGACCTCGTCGCTGGGGGATGTAATCCACACCCTGCCGGCGCTTACCGATGCCGCCCATGCCATTCCCGGCATCCGTTTCGATTGGGTGGTGGAAGAAGGCTTCGCCGAAATCCCCGGTTGGCACCCCGCGGTCGACCAGGTCATCCCGGTGGCGATCCGTCGCTGGCGCAAGAACCTCTGGCAAACCATCAAGAGTGGCGAGTGGAAGGCGTTCAAGCAGCGCGTGCGCGAGCGCAAGTACGACCTTGTGATCGACGCCCAGGGCCTGGTCAAGTCGGCCTGGTTAACCCGTTACGTGAAGGCACCCGTAGCCGGCCTGGACCGCTACTCGGCGCGCGAAGGCTGGGCCAGCCGCTTCTACGACCGGCCTCTGTCGGTCGCTACCGGCCAGCACGCGGTGGAGCGGGTACGCCAGCTGTTTGCCATGGCCTTGGCCTATGACCTGCCAGAAGGCATCGGCAACTACGGCCTGGACCTCGACCGCCTGCAACTGCCGCCGGCTGCGCCCTATGTGGTGTTCCTGCATGGCACCACCTGGGCGACCAAGCATTGGCCCGAAGCCTACTGGCGCGAACTGGCCGAGCGCATGGGCCGGCGCAAGCTGGAAGTGCGCCTGCCCTGGGGTAATCCGGCCGAGAAGGCGCGGGCCGAGCGAATTGCCCAAGGCTTGAACAACTGCCAGGTGCTCCCCAAATTGAACCTTGCCGGCGTCGCTCGTGTACTGGCGGCGGCAAAGGCCTGCGTTGCGGTCGACACCGGCCTTGGCCACCTGGCGGCGGCACTCGATGTGCCTACTCTTTCGCTGTTTGGCCCTACCAACCCGGGCCTGACCGGCGCCTACGGACGGACCCAGATTCACCAGGCCAGTGACTGGCCTTGCGCTCCCTGCCTGCAGAAGAAGTGCACCTACAAACCGAGCGCCGATGACCTGGCCCGGTTCGATCTGAAACGCGAGTGGCCGCTGTGCTTCACTCGCTTGAATCCCGAGCATGTGGCGAGCCGCTTGAGCGCGTTGCTGCTGGCTGAGGATGTCCGTTGATGCAACTGGCTTTCGTGCTTTACAAATATTTCCCCTTCGGCGGGCTGCAGCGCGATTTCATGCGCATTGCCCTGGAATGCCAGAAGCGGGGCCACCAGATCCGCGTGTACACGCTGATCTGGGAGGGTGATATTCCACCGGGTTTCGAAGTGCTGGTGGCGCCGGTGAAGGCGATCTTCAATCACCGCCGCAACGAGAAGCTCAGCGCCTGGATGGCCGCCGACCTGGCCAAGCGCCCGGTCGACCGCCTGATCGGCTTCAACAAGATGCCGGGGCTGGACGTGTACTACGCCGCCGACGGCTGCTTCGAAGACAAGGCGCAGACCCTGCGCGGTGGCTTGTACCGTCGCTGGGGCCGCTACCGGCACTTTGCCGAGTACGAGCGTGCGGTGTTCGCCAAGGACGCCCATACCGAAGTGCTGATGATTTCCGAAGTGCAGCAGCCGCTGTTCATCAAGCATTACGGCACCCCGGTAGAACGCTTCCACCTGCTGCCGCCAGGCATTTCCCAGGATCGCCGTGCGCCGGCCAATGCCGCCGAGATCCGCGCCGAGTTCCGCAAGGAATTCAACCTGGGGGATGACGACCTGCTGCTGGTGCAGATTGGCTCAGGCTTCAAGACCAAAGGCGTGGACCGCAGCCTCAAGGCACTGGCCGCGCTGCCGTCAGCCTTGCGCAAACGCACCAGGCTGATGGTGATCGGCCAGGACGACCCCAAGGTATTCCAGCTGCAAAGCGCTACCCTGGGCTTGGGCGACCAGGTGCAGTTCCTCAAGGGCCGCAGCGATATCCCGCGCTTCCTGTTGGGCGCCGACCTGCTGATTCACCCGGCTTACAACGAGAATACCGGTACGGTGCTGCTCGAAGCGTTGGTCGCCGGCTTGCCGGTGCTGGTGTCCAAGGTGTGCGGTTATGCCCACTACATTGCCGAGGCCGACAGCGGCCTGGTGCTGGACGAGCCGTTCGAGCAAGAGCAGCTCAACGGCTACCTGCAGCGCATGCTCGAAGACCCGCAGGCCCGCGCCAGCTGGTCGCGCAATGGCCTGGCATTTGCCGATAGCGCCGATCTGTACAGCATGCCGCAGCATGCTGCCGACGTGATCCTGGGGCAAAGAACCGCATGAAGCTGATATTGGCCGAACCCTTCAAACGCCTGTGGGCCGGGCGTGATGCCTTCGACGCCGTGGAGGCGTTGCAAGGCGAGGTCTATCGCGAGCTGGAAGGGCGCCGCACACTGCGCACCGAAGTGGCTGGCGAGGGCTTTTTCGTCAAGATCCACCGTGGCATCGGCTGGGGCGAGATCTTCAAGAACCTGCTCACCGCCAAGCTGCCGGTGCTCGGTGCCGGCCAGGAATGGCGGGCGATCCAGCGCCTGCACGAGGTGGGTGTGCCGACCATGACCGCAGTCGCCTACGGCGAGCGTGGCAGCAACCCGGCCACGCAGCACTCATTCATCATCACTGAAGAACTGGCGCCGACCATCAGCCTGGAAGACTTCAGTATCGACTGGGTCAAGCAGCCGCCCGAGCCGCGTCTTAAGCGTGCACTTATCGCCGAGGTGGCGAAGATGACCGGCGGCATGCACCGCGCCGGGGTCAACCACCGCGATTGCTACATCTGCCATTTCCTGCTGCACACCGACCGACCGGTGACGGCGGATGACTTCAAGCTGTCGGTGATCGACCTGCACCGCGCGCAAACCCGTGCCAGAATCAGCCGCCGCTGGCGCGACAAGGACCTGGCTGCGCTGTACTTTTCGGCCCTGGACATCGGCCTGACTCAGCGCGACAAGCTGCGCTTCCTGCGCGGTTACTTCCAGCGTCCGCTGCGGCAGGTACTGAAGGACGAAGCCGCGCTGCTCGCCTGGCTGGAGCGCAAGGCACAGAAACTCTACGATCGCAAGCAACGCTATGGGGATGCACTCTGATGGCGAGTTGGACACTGGCGCCGGGGTACGAACACCTGGCGGCGGACTTCGGCAGCCTTGATGCGGTATTTGCCCTCCAGGGCGAACGCCTGACCCGCGACCCGCTCAGTGAGGTGGTACGCATCGAACGTGACGGGATCAACTACTACGTCAAGCGCTACACCGGGGCCGGCAAGCACATGCGACGGTATCTGGGGCGGCCACGCATCAAGGCCGAATGGCAAAACCTCAAGCAGTTCGCCAAATGGGGTATCCCCACCGCCGAAGTCGTGGCCTGGGGCCTGGAGCGCAACGGCCTGGCCTTTGGCCGTGGCGCGATGATCACCCGTGAACTGCCGCGCACCGAAGACCTGTCGGCCCTGGCCGAACAAAACGATCCGCGCTTGGCCGACCGCACCTGGGTCGACCATATCAGCCGTCAACTGGCGCGCCATACCCGGGTCATGCACGAGCACCGCTTCGCCCATAACGATTTGAAGTGGCGCAACCTGCTGGTCGATGACCAGGGCACGCTATTCTTCATCGACTGCCCCACCGGTGACTTCTGGCGCGGATTCATGTGGCGCCACCGGATGATCAAAGACCTGGCATGCCTGGACAAAGTGGCCAAATACCACCTGTCAGCTACCCAGCGCCTGCGCTTCTACCTGCAATACCGTGGCCGTGACCGGCTGAATGTGCGTGACAAGAAGCGCATTCGTCGGGTACTGGGCTTTTTCGAGGGAAGGGAATGACCGATTACCTGGCCAGCGCGGACCTCGCGCTGCTCAAGCGCCATGGCCTGGACGATTTCGAGGCGCTGTGGACGCTGCAACTTGATGCAGTGGACGAACCCAACACCGGTCGCGGTGGCTGGAGCAGCGTCTTCCGTCTGGAACTCGAAGGCAAGGGCTACTACCTCAAGCGCCAGAGCGACTACCTGACCCGGACCTTGCACCGGCCGTTCGGCGAGCCCACCTTCGCCCGCGAATTCCGCAACATCAGTCGCTACCAGAAGCTGCGCATTCCGGCATTGCAGGCGGTGTTCTACGGCGAGCGCAAGCAGGGTGGCAAGCACCGGGCCATCCTGATGACCCGCGCTCTGGACGAATGGGCCGACCTCGAAAGCCTGCTGGCGCAATGGTCGCGGTTGGGTGAGGCCGAGCGCACCGGCATCCTGCAGGCCTGCGGCCAGCTGGCGCGTACCCTGCACAGTGCCGGGCAGGTGCATGGCTGCTTCTACCCCAAGCACATTTTCTTGCGCCAACGGCGCGACGGCTGGGATGCGCAACTGATCGACCTGGAAAAGACCCGTCCCCTGTTGCTCGGCATGCGTGACCGTCTCAAGGACCTGGAGCCACTGCTGCGCCGCGCCCAGGCGTGGAGCGTGCAGGATGTACGTACTTTGCTGGCTACCTACCTGGGGCAGCCCGCCGACGGCGCGCTGGTCGATACCTGGCTGCAACGGTTGACGCAACGCCGTCGTGAAAAAGAGGCCCGCTGATGCGTTTGTCTGAATTGAAGGATGCCGGGCGCAGCCCATCGCTGCCCCTGAGCATCACGTTGGTTGATGCCGCCGGCAGCGCCGACTTGCAATTGCTCAGCCTGCTGCGCGTGTTGCCGGGCCAGCGTTATGTGGGCGCTGGTGTCTGGCGTGGTACACCGGTGCTGGCGAAGTTGCTGGTCGGTGGTAACGCCGCACGGCATTTCCAGCGCGAACTGCAGGGTGTGAAATTGCTGGCCGAACAAGGCCTGACCACGCCGAAGCTACTGGCCGACGGCCTCAAGGAAGGCGAGGGCGGCTGGCTGCTGTTCGAGTTCCTTGACGGTGCCCAAAGCCTGGCCGATGCCTGGGCCGCAGTGGAAAACCTGCCAGTGTTGGCGGACGAGCAGCACCTGGTACTGGGCGAAGCGCTCACGGCTGTGGCGCACATGCACGCCCAAGGCCTTTGGCAGGAAGACCTGCACCTGGACAACCTGCTGCGCCATGCCGGCAAGCTGTATCTGATCGATGGTGCGGGCATAAGGGCGGAAACACCCGGTCAGCAGTTGTCGCGTCCACGCGTGCTGGAAAACCTCGGGGTATTCTTCGCCCAGTTGCCCAAGCGCCTGGAGCCGTTCATAGAAGAGCTGCTGGTGCATTATCTGTTGGCCAACGCCGAGCATGCGTTGCCGCTGGAAGCCCTGCAGAAGCAGGTGGACAAGGTGCGCAACTGGCGGCAGAAGGACTATCTGGACAAGGCTGGCCGCGAGTGCAGCCTGTTCAGCGTCCAGCGCACCCTCTCGGGCTTGCAAGCGATCCGCCGCAGTGAGGTCGAGGCCATGCAGCCTGTACTGGAGCAGGCCGATACGCTGATCGACAAGGGCCATTTGTACAAGACCGGTGGCGCTGCCAGCGTGGCGCGCATCGAGGTCAATGGTCGCCAGTTGGTGATCAAGCGCTACAACATCAAGAACACCGCGCATTGGTTCAAGCGCTTCTGGCGCCCGAGCCGGGCCTGGCATTCCTGGATTGAAGGCCACCGCCTGGAGTTCCTCGACATCGCCACGCCACGCCCCCTCGCGGTGCTGGAACAGCGGGTGCTGGGCCTGCGCAGCCGTGCCTACCTGGTCACCGAGTATGTCGACGGCCCGGACCTGACGGCATGCTTCGCGCCCTACGTCGAAAGCGGCGATGCGCCCGAGGAGCAGGTGTATGCCTTGGTGCACGTGATGCAGCAACTGATTCGCGAGCGCATCAGCCACGGCGACTTCAAAGGCCATAACCTGTTCTGGCACAACGGCCAGTGGTCGCTGATCGACCTCGATGCCATGTGCCAGCACGCCACCCAGCTCAGCTTCGCCCCGGCCTATGCCCGTGACCGGGCGCGGCTGCTGCGCAACTGGCCCAATGGCAGTGCCTTGCATCAGCGGCTGGACCGGCTGTTGCCAAAACTGGTCGACTGAGGCCGCCGGTTCCGGCTGTCAGTGGGCCGGCGGTGGTTGATCTGGCAGTGTCAGCCAGTCACTGCTGCGCCCTGCCTGGCGAACGCGTATCAGCCACTGGCCGTTTTCGTGGCGCAGCACCGCCCACGGCACCACACCGGCGTTGCTGGCAACGGCAATCTGCAAGTGGTAATGATTCGGCAGCAAGTGGCGGCGCACAGGCAACTGCCCGTCCTTGAGCGCCAGGTACAGCTGATCGTCAGCCTGAAAAAGCCCTTGTTCGGTGTTTACCGGCAGGCCGGCCACAGGCGTTTGTAGATAGCAGTCCTGCAGTAATTGCTTCAGGTCGGGCAGCCCGTCGTACCAGAGCACCGGTGAGTCGATGACCCACTGCCCGTCGGCTTTGCGCTTGAGCGGTTGCTGCAGATAGGCATCTGGCTGGTCAGGGTCAATGGCTCGCCAGCGGTAGCCGTCGAAGCTGACCCGGTAATAGCGGTTGTCGTTGTCCTTGACGAAGTACAGCGATTGCCCACCAAACGCCGAGCTTTGCTCGTAGACACCTTCACCGTAGATACCGTCTATGCGATAGCGCAGGCTGCTGCTGCCCGGTTGTACCTGGAGGCGTGCGGGCAGCGGCAGTGGCGGTTGTTTGGGGATCCCGCGCAGGGATCGGCGTAGCACTCTGGAACCCAGAAAGCTGGTACCGGCATCGTTGAGGTGGCTAAGCGCCTGATAGGCATGCCGCATCACCCCTTCGACATCCTCTTGCTTGAAGGCCTCGGCGCCGTCCCAGATATCGATTGCCATGCGGCCGATCGACAGCACCAGCAGCGCACGGTTCGGCAGCAGCAGGCTGATGAAGTCCAGCAAGCGCCAGCTCAACGCCATGACCGACTCCGCATTCACTTCGCTGGTCGTCATGCTGTCGGCATCGGCCTGGGCGATCAGCGCCCGGGCCTCGGCCATGTAGTAGTCGAAGAAAAGGTCGTCTTTGACCTCGGGCGTGGTCAAATGCGTGCTCAGGCGCCCCTTGTCCAGCAACCGCTGCACCGTGGCGGCAGGCAGCAATGGCAGGCGCTGGGCTACGTATGCTCTCAACGTGGGCTGTTGGCGCAATGTGCGAAGCAGTTCGCGGGTCGTGCGAAACCGGCGCCAGGCCCTGCGGTCCGGGGCATCCGGGGTGTACAGCACGCATGCCGGAGACTTGTAAGGGATGCTGTTGAGCAGAAGCACGCCCTGCAAGGTATGACCCATGATGTTCAGCTGCCGAACAGTGACCGGGTAGCCTGCTACCGGCGCGCGCAAGGCATTGTGTGGTTGGTCCAGCACTGCGCGCACCCAGTTGTAACCATGTTCGAAAGGGTCTTCGCCAAAGTGCCCGGCGTAGCGCGCCTTGACTGCTTCAGCGTGCATGCGTGCACGGTTGACCTTGCTGTGCGCAGTCAGGCGCCATTTGCCCGCTCTGGAACTGATCAGTTGGGTGTGCAGGTACTTTGCGTAGCTGTCACCCACGTTCAGTTCCCGGACCATGTGCTTGACATACTGCGGCGTGAGCCCGGCGGGCATGGCTTTGTCGTGGGCGTGGATCACCCGGGCAGTCAGCCAGTAGTCGGTGTCGAACCACGGCAAGTTCTTGAGGGCGATCTCTTCGAGCGTGTTGATTTCCTCGACCATTTCCACCATCTCGTGGCCCACGCGTCGCATGCCTACATAGGTGACATAGGACGAGAGGGCGAAGGGATGCATGATGGCGCCCGTGCGGCGGGCGCGCACGACGATGATTTTGATCTCGCGAGGATCTGTGTCGTACCCCAGGTCATGGCTCAGGCGCTCGCGAAGGCGTGCGTTGGCCCAGGCCAGCAGGCTATTGCGTTGTTTGAAGTCGTTAAGGCTCAGTACTCCCGGGGCAGCAGCCTGCTCGGCGATTGCTACCAGCGTTTGCATTGCCTGCATCATATGGCTCAGGCCTTGCGCAGGTGTATTGCGCAGCCAGTTGGGCAGGTTCTTCTCAAGCAATTGGGAGTAGCGTGTTTGCAGGATGGGTTTGGCGCCGACTTCGTGCCATAGCACCAGGGCTTTATGTATTCGGGTGTGCTGGTCGGGTGAGTCGTTGCTCCACAAGCCGGTGTCACTCAGGCGTTGGCGTTGGGCTTCTACAACGCTGTCGATCTGGGCCTCCAGCAGGCTGTCGGCGTACCAGTCATAGCGCAGGCGCTGCGACCGGCGAGCGCGGTCCGCCTGCGTGTCAGTGTACAGATGCAGCAGCGGTCTGCTCTGGAGTGGGTCTTCCAGACGCTCGCAAAGCTCCAGGTGCAGTGCGGCAAGGGAGTCGAAGGCCTCGATGCCTTGTGACAGGCTGCACAGCAAGGCAGCGCCTGCGGCATCCTGAGGCGTGAGCATAGGGCCTTCGGTGGTACCGGCAACGATGATCAGTGTGCCTGGCAGGTAGCTGCGCCAGTTGGGCCTTATACCTTCCAGCAGCACGCGATACACCTGTGGCCTGCTGGCCAGTGGAAGATGCCTGCGCTGCGAGGGTAGCGGTTGTTCCAGGCAGGCCCGCAGTTGCTCGGCCGACCCGTTGGCCAAGGTCTGGTCGCCCAGGCGCAACTCAACCTCGGTCAGCATCAGCGCCTTGCGCAGTGCCAGCAGTTTTTGTCTGGGGGTTTCGCCTTGCTCATCGGCCGTGGTCCAGAAGCTGGCCAGTTCGCCGTGCAGCCAGGTGCGCGTGTCGGGGTTGATGGGGTGTTGAAGGTCGAGGGTCGGGAGGCCGTCGAGCAGGTCACCGATCTGTCGGTCGATCTGTTCCAGTTGTTCGAGGGGGCGCATGGGGCGGATCCTTGGTTGAGGAAACCCCATGCTTGGCAATAGCTGCGGTTGCGTGGTGGTAGCGGGCTAGCGCCCCCGACGCCAGAGTAGCCCGCGCAGGCTCAGCAGGACCGGCAGGCCCAGGCCGGCCCATGCCAGAACGTCCCAGCCACCGTCGCCGAGCAGCGCAGCGAACAGGCCCAGGAAGCCAAGCAGGGCAATCAACGCTGGCCAGGCGAAGAGGCGTGCAGTGGCTTGCGACCTGTGGCTCATGCGCGCGCCTCCCTGGGTTTGCGCAGCTTGCCCCACCACAGGTAGAGGCCGCTACCGAGCACGATGATTGTCAGCACGTCCAGTAACGCCCAGAGGATCTGCATCGGTCGCCCGCCGTAATCGCCGAAATGCAGTGGCTGCGACAGGCCCATCGCATCCATGTACCAGGGACGGTCGCCTACCGCAGTCACTGCAAGGGTGCGAGCATCGATCAGTACCGGCGTGAACAGGTGCGAACTCAGGTGGGTGGCACCGTTCATGAACACCGCATAGTGGTGCTCGCTGGAGAAACGCGTGCCAGGAAACGCGATGAAGTCCGGGCGCATGCCCGGTGCGGCCTGTTCGGCAATGTCCAGCAGGCGAGTGGCTGGGGCGCGCTCGACGAGCGGCGGGGCGTCGCGGTAGGGGGCAACCATCGCAGCCAGGCTGTCGTTGCGCCAGGCCGCGATGACCAGGTCGGACAGGGCGCTGATTACCCCGGTCACGCTCACCGTCAATGCCCAGGCCAGGGTGACCACGCCGATCAGGTTGTGAAGGTCGAGCCAGCGCAGGCGGCGGGATTTTTTGTGGCGTACGGTGCCGAACTCCAGGCGGCGCATGAATGGCGCATAGAGCACGGTGCCGGAAACGATGGCGACAATGAACAATACGCCCATTAAGGCCAGCAGCAGCTTGCCCGGCAGTCCTGCGAACATGTCCACATGCAGGCGCAGCATCATCATCATGAAACCGCCGTTGGCGGCCGGCATGGCCACCGCCTCGCCGGTGCGAGCATCGAGCATGAAGGTGTGCGACAGGTTGGGGTCGGTGCCGGCGGTGGCGGCGGTAATGGCGACCACGCCGTTGGGCTCGTCTTCATCGTAGCCGACGTACTGCATGACCTCGCCGGGGCGATGTTGTTCGGCCTTGAGCACCAGTTGCTGCAGGTCGAGGTGCGGGGTGCCTGCCGGCATTTCACGCAGTTCGGGGGCGTCGCCTAGCAGGTGTTCGAGTTCGTGGTGGAAGATCAGCGGCAGGCCGGTGACTGCCAGCAACAGCAGGAACAGGGTACAGACCAGGCTGCTCCAGGTGTGGATCAAGGACCAGCGGCGGATGGTGGGGCTTTTCATCACGGTACCGATTGTTGTCGGTTGGAACCCGGGGCCGCAAGGCGGCCCCTGCTCACTCAGAACTTGTAAGTGGCGCTGGCGACAACGCTGCGCTCATCGCCGTAGTAGCAGTAGTACGCGTCACAAGTAGAGAGGTAATCCTTGTTCAGCAGGTTGGTGGCGGTGACCGCTACCGACGCGCCCTTCAGGCTGCCGTTCAGGCGACCCAGGTCGTAATGCACCGACCCGTCGAAGACGGTGTAGGCCTTGGCCTTGCCCAGGTAGGTATTGCCTTGGTCGCCGTAGGTATTACCGGTATAACGCGCGCCCAGGCCGATGCCGAAGCCGTCGAGCACGCCCGAGTGCCAGGTATAGTCGCCCCAGATGGACGCTTGCTGGTTAGGCATCAGTTGCAGGCGGTTACCTTTGAAATCGCCATCCTGCACCTCGGACTTGGCCAGGGTGTAGGCGGCAATCACCTTCAGGTTGTCGGTCACATCGGAAACCGCTTCCAGCTCAAGGCCGCGGACTTTCACTTCACCGGTCTGGCTGGTGATGGTCACACCACCGACCGTGTTGGTGACCGAGACATTTTTCTGAGTCAGGTCGTACACGGCTGCCGACAACAGGGTGTTGGACCCCGGCGGCTGATACTTCACGCCCAGCTCCCACTGTTTGCCTTCGGTGGGCTTGAACGAGTCCGAGGCCGACACACTGGCATTGCTGGACGGCTGGAACGACTCGGCATAGGACAGGTACGGCACGAAGCCCGAGTCGAACACGTAGCTGATGGCTGCGTTGCCGCTGAACTTTTTGTCCCGCTGGGTATTGGTGGCATCGCCCTGGTTGAAGAACTTGGTGCCGGTATGCACCCAGTCTTCACGACCGCCCAGGGTCAGGCGCCAGTTACCAAGCGCCATCTGGTCCTGCACGTACAGGCCGGTCTGACGGGTTTTCTGGTTGTAGTCATAAAACGCGGTCGAGCGATCCGGGCGAGTGATCGGCAGTCCGTAGACCGGGTTGTTGACGTTGCTGTCCGGCACGTTGAAGTCGAAGATCGACAGGTAGTTGGTGTTGATGCGCTGGTGGTCCAGGCCGATCAACAGCATGTGGTCGATGTCCCCGGTAGCGAAGTCCGCCTGGAAGTTGTTGTCCACCGCAAACTGGCTGATGTCTTCATCAGTGTTGGTGGACATGCGGCTGACAGTGCCATCGTCCTGCACCGGCGGCGAGCTCTTGTTGTAACTGCCAGGGGTGATGGTCTGGAACGACAGGTCCGACTTGGTGTAGCGCAGGTTCTGGCGGAACTGCCAGACGTCATTGATGCGGTGTTCGAAGGCGTAACCCAGCGCGTAGTACGTGCGGTCGTAGAACTCGTAATCCGGGTCACCCAGGTTCTTGTGGTGTGAGATCTTGCCGAATGGCATGTCGATCTTGGTGCCCTGGATGGGCCGGAACTGGCTGGTGGCACCGGTATCGTCACGGGTGAACTGGGTGAGGAAGGTCAGCGTCGTGTCTTCGTCAATGTTCCAGGTCAGGCTTGGGGCGATGTTGTAGCGCTTGTTGTCGATGTGGTCAATCTGGGTGCCACTGTCACGGATAACGCCGCCGACGCCATAGAGAAAGCGACCTTCATCGTCGATCTTGCCGGTGCTGGCGAAGTTGATCTGGCGATGGTTGTCGCTGCCGTATTGAAGCTCGATTTCGTGAGCGCTTTCGGCTTGCGGACGGCGGCTGACCATGTCCAGCAGGCCACCAGGTGGGGTCTGGCCGTAGATCGAAGAGGCCGGGCCGCGCAGCAGGGCGAGGCGGTCGAGGTTCCAGGTTTCGGCTTTCGGGTTGGCATACACGCCGCGTGGCAGCGGCAGCCCATCCAGGAACTGCGTTGGCTCGAAGCCGCGCACGCGCATCCAGTCATAGCGCGTATCGCTGCCGAAGCTGGCGGAGACGATACCTGGCATGTAACGCACTGCATCATCCAGGCTGTGTACACCGCGGTCTTTCATTTGCTCGCGGGTGGCGACAGAGATGGAGCGGGGGACTTCCACAAGTGCCGTGTCAGTCTTGGTGCCAGCAGCGGTGCGTGAAGCCACGTAGCCTTCAACCGGGCCCCAGGCGCTTTCGCTGGCGCTGGTGGCATTGACTGTGGTTTCCGGCAAGGCCAGGGTGCCATCCGGCACGGCCACCAGGCTGTAGCTGCCCGCACTGCTTTGCTGCAACTGCAGGCCGGTACCGCTCAGGGCGGCTTGCAGGGCGCCCAGGCCGTCGTATTGGCCGCTGACCGGGGCCGAGGTACGGCCGCTGACCAGTGCCGGGTCGATGGCCAAGGCAATGCTGGCCTGGCTGGCGATCTGGTTGAGAGTGGTGGCCAGTGGCGCGCTTGGCAGATTGTAGGCGCGCGACGTGGATTGCTCGGCGGCGAACAAGGCAGGGCTGGTCAGCGGGGCAGCCAGGCCGATGGCCAGGGCCACCAGGCTGGGGCGCAGGATATGATCAACGGCACGGGACATGCGGCGGTTCCTCGACGGGTAAGTGCTTGCTGCTTCCTTGCCGAGCGAGATCTGAAAAGTGACAGGGTGAATCTGAAAAATATTGAGAATTATTTAAAAGAGGTTTTGCCAGCACCGCCCACTTCGCGGGTGAACCCGCTCCTACGACCACCCCGATGTGTGTCCACCACCGCGCAGGAGCGGGTTTACCCGCGAATACGGTGGCGGCGGCAGCGGTGAACGGCTGGTGGAGATTGGCCAGCAGGCCCGGCCTATTTGGAAGTGACGTTCACCCACCACTGGGTATGCCGCTCGATCTTCACCGGCAACGCCGGCACCAGCGAGGCGAGCGCCAGGTCGGTGTTGGTCAGCGGGAAGCTACCGGTCACGCGCAGGTCGGCGACCTTGGCATCCACCCCGAGGTAGCCGCTGCGGTACTGGCCCAATGTGGCGAGCAGGTCGGCCAGGCGTACGTTGTCGACCACCAGCATGCCGCGGGTCCAGGCACCGGCACCGGCGGGCACCGTGCCAACCTGGCCGAGGCCGTTGGCGTTCATCAACACTTGCTGGCCTTCGTGCAGCACCTGTTCGTCGCCGCTGTCATGCGGCATGGCGGCGACCGAGGCTTGCAGCACTTCCAGGCGCGTACCGCCGACTTCGCGGCGCACCAGGAAGCGCGTGCCCAGTGGCCGCAAGCGACCGTCTTCAGTGCGGACCAGCAGCGGGCGTGGGTCCTGGTGGCCGGTTTCGACCGAGATTTCGCCCTGGTGCAGCACGATCACCCGTTGTGCGCCGGCATAGTCGATGTCCACGGCGGTGTGGGTGTTCAGGCTGAGCAGTGTGCCGTCTTCCAGGCGCAAGGTACGCAATTCACCCGTGGCGGTGCGCTGGTCGGCCAGCCAGTAGCTGGGTGCCAGTGACGGCGCGCCGACCCATGCCAGCAGCGCCCCGAGCAGAAACGTGCCGGCCAGCCCGCCGCCAACCTTGCCAATGCGCCGCCGCAGGCTGGCGCGCGATTGCAGCAGCGCCTGGCGTGCCGGGCCAGCCGCCGCGCTAACGCGCTGTTCCATGGCGCCGAGCTGGCGCCAGGCACGCGCGTGCTCTTCGCTGGCGGCATGCCAGCGCATGAATTCATTGCGTTCATCAGGCGTGCCGCTGCTGTCGCCGAGGCTGAGTTTCCAGGCAATCGCGGCTTTCAGAACCCGAGACGAAACTGGGACGTTGCTCACGTCGGCTCCCCGTACAGGGCTACGTAGCACTGGCGCATGCCTTGGGCGATGTACTGGCGCACCCGTGATACCGAAACACCAAGGCGCTCGGCAATCTCGGCATGGCCCATGCCGTCCAGACGGCTGTGCAGAAACGCCGCGCGAGCCTTGCTCGACAGCTTGCCGAGCAGGCGGTCGATGGCTTTGAGATCTTCAAGGATCAGGTGCTGCATTTCTGGCGAGGGCTGTTCGGCTTCAGGGATCAATGCCAGCTCGGCCAGGTAGGCTTGTTCCAGCGCGGCGCGGCGGAAGTGGTCGAACATCAGCCCTTTGGCCACGGCGGCCAGAAACGCGCGGGGTTCGCGGGGTGTGTCCAGTTGCTCACGACCGAGCAGGCGCACGAAGGTGTCCTGGCTCAGGTCTTCAGCACGTTGGCGGCAGGCCATGCTGCGTTGCAGCCAGGCGAGCAGCCAGCCGCGGTGGTCGCGGTACAGCGCACCGACCAGATCGGCGTGTGGGCTCTGTGCAGAAGACAAGCAGCGTCCCCCCGGAACGAATGCATTAACTAACGATAATTATTCGCGATTGTGGCAGAGGGGAGAGGGTGGTGCAATGGACGCTTATCGGATTGCCATCATGGGGCTTGGTTTGAGTTGTGTGGCGCCAGTGAGATCCAGCGCCGCCCGCGCGGCGCGCATCGCGAGCTGCGCTCGCTCCTACGTTTGTTTCGGGGCCAGTAACGCCTGTGCCAGGCGCGCGCGATCGCCTTGTTCGTACGACGCGATATCGAGCCATGCGCCAAAGCGTTCGCGTGCAGATCCCACAGGAATGATTGGCCCGAAACAAACGTAGGAGCGAGCGCAGCTCGCGATGCGCGCCGCGCGGGCGGCGCTGCACATCCCGCCTCTACAAACCGTGATTCTGCATCTTGCGCCGTCGCCACCCGCGCAACCGTTGCTCCAGCTGCAGCGGGCTGTCCAACTGCTGGCGTCTGGCCTGGCTGAACAGGATCAGCGCCAGTTCTGCGGTCACCTGGGCATCGGCGCTGGCGTGGTGGCGCTCTTCAACCTGCAAGCCAAACCGCGCTACCCAGTCATCCAGCCCGGCCTCGCGCAGCACTGTGTCGGGGTTGAGCATCGGCGCCAGTTCGGCAATATCGAGGAACGGCGACTGCAAGCGGTAACCCAGGCTCTCCTTCAGCGCACGCGCCAGCATGCGCTGGTCGAATGGCGCGTGAAACGCCAGCACCGGGCTGTCGCCAATGAAATCGAGCAAATCCAGCAGGGCCTCGGCCGGGTCGCAACCGGCAGCCAGGGCGCTAGGGCCCAAGCCGTGGATCAGTACGCTGGCGTTGGTCTTCTGCAAAGGCCGGTGCAGCGTGCGTTCGAACTGCTGGGCAAAGTCGATGGCACCGTCTTCGATGGCCACCGCCCCGATCGACAGCACCTGATCACGGTTGGGGTTGAGCCCGCTGGTCTCCAGGTCCAGCACCACCCAGCGCTGCTCGCGCAGGGTACATACCCCCAGCGGCACGGGCTTGGGCAATCGGGCCAGGCGCTGGCGTGTGGTGTGGTCCAGTTCGGGTGCGCTGGGGCGCAGCCAGGTAAACAGGCTCACAACTGGTACCGCAAGGCCAGGCTGCTTTGCAAGCGTTGGGCCTGGCGCAGGGACTCGCGCAGGATGCGGCGGTCAAGGTGGTTGAGGCTGTCCGGGTCGACCCGGTTGGAATAGGGCAGGTTATCGCGTATCTGGCGCTGGTGCTGCTGCATGCGGGTTTGCTGGATGAAGTGGTAGGCCTCTTCATAGGCGGCGCCGTCCAATGGCTCGATCACGCCCTTGGCCACCAGTTGGCGCAGGCGCTCCAAGGTATTGCAGGCACCTATGCCATTGGCCAGGGCCAGCAAACGGGCACCATCGACGAAGGGCGTCAGCCCCTGGACCTTGAGGTCGAGGGTCGCCGCCTTGTCGTTGCCCTGGCGTGTCAGCACGAACTCGCGCAACCGTCCCACCGGAGGGCGTTGGCGCAGGGCGTTGTCAGCCATCATGCGCTGGAAGATGCGGTTGTCGGCTACCTGTGCCAGCAGGCCTTGGCGCAGTTGCTCGCAACCTTGCTCGTCACCCCACACCACCCGCAGGTCGAAGTAGATGCTCGAACCCAGCAGGTTCTCCGGGCTGGCTTCGCGAACAAACCCGGCAAAGCGCCGCGCCCACTCGCTGCGCGACAGGCACAGTTCGGGGTTGCCGGCCATGACGTTACCCATGCACAGGGTGAAACCGCACTGGGCCAGGCACTGGTTGATGTATTGCGCCAGCGGCAACAGGCGAGCGCGGATGGCGTCGGCCTCGGCGCTGTCGACCGCTTCGAAGAGGATGCCGTTGTCCTGGTCGGTGTGCAGGGTCTGCTCGCGTCGCCCCTCGCTGCCAAAGCACAGCCAGCTGAATGGCACGCCCGGGTCGCCACGTTCGGCCAGGGCCAGTTCGATGACCCGGCACACGGTATGGTCGTTGAGCAAGGTAATGATCTGGGTGATCTGCGTCGACGATGCGCCATGGGCCAGCATGCGTTCCACCAGCTGGCTGATTTCACCGCGCAGCGAGACCAGCGTATCCAGGCGTGGCGCATGGCGTATGGTGCGCGCCAGGTGAACCAGATCGACCCGTTGCAGTGAGAACAGGTCGCGCTCGGATACCACCCCGCACAGGCGTCCGTTTTCTACCAGACATACATGGGCAATATGCCGCTCGGTCATGGCCATGGCGGCATCGAAGGCACTGGCCTGGGGTGGGAGGTAGAACGGTTTGGCTGTCATGTGCCGGTCGATGGCGGCGCCCAGGTCGGCATCTGTTGCTGCCACCACCTGGCGCAGGTCGCGCAAGGTGAAAATACCGATGGGGTAGCGTTGCGGGTCGACCACCACGATGCTGCCCACCTGCTGCTCGTGCATCAGCCGCACGGCTTCGCGCAGGGGCGTATCGGCGCTGCACACCACCGGGTGACGCATGGCCAGTTCACCCAGGGGGGTGTTCAGCGAGTACTGGGTGCCGAGGGTTTCCACAGCGCGCTGGCGTACTTGCTGATTGACCTGATCAAGCAGGCTGCTGACACCGCGCAGGGCAAAATCCCGAAACACTTCAGACATCGAGAACACGCGGATGAATGCGGCCTTGTTCAGTTGCAGGCAGAAGGTGTCTTCACCGGCCAGGTGCTCGGTGCGGGTTGCCCGCTCACCCAGCAGGGCTGCCAGCGGGAAGCACTCGCCGCTGGTGATCTCGAACGTGGTCTCGACACCCGGTTTGGCCAGATGCTGGCGCTCGCCAACCACGCGGCCCTGCTTGACGATGTAGAAGTGCTCGACCGGCCCGTCAGCAGGTTTGACGATGCTTTCACCGCAGGCGTAGAAGCGCAGCTGGCACTGCTCGACCAAGAAGGCCAGGTGGCTGTGCTCCATCTGGTTGAACGGCGGAAAGCGCTGCAGGAACTGCAATGTGCCCTGGATGTTTTGCAGTACTGCCGTCTTGCCCGCCTGGCTGTAGGCGTCCTTTTTACTCATGAAACTGACCGTATCGCTATGCCGAACTATATATATCTATATATAGGTACCGGCCATGTTGTTCTCTGCCTCCATGGTCGGCTTGCGGCGAGGTGGTGCCCATTGGACGTAAGTCTATGAGCGCCCCTGTCAGAGACCCGACGAAAGGAGAAACGGGTTACGCAAGTACTGCGGTCCTAATGCTGAAGCGGAATTATTTTGACGAGACAAGCATGCCCGAGCACACCGACATCCTGAGCGACGCCGAGCGCGAGGCCTTGGCCGTGATAAACCAGAGTGCGCCTGTGGCTGCCAGGCCGTTGGTGCTTGTGGTGGATGACAACGCGGTTAACCGGGAGGCGCTGATTCTGTACCTGAAAAGCCGGGGCATCGATGCGGTTGGGGCGGATGGGGCCGAGGAAGCCAGGTTGTACCTGCACTACCAGAAGCGTATCGGGTTGATGATTACCGATTTGCGCATGCAGCCTGAAAGTGGGCTGGACTTGATCAGGACAATTCGCGCGTCGGAGCGGGCGGCGTTGTCGATCATTGTGGTGTCGGGCGACACCGATGTGGAAGAAGCAGTGGATGTGATGCACCTGGGCGTGGTGGATTTCCTGCTCAAGCCGGTGGATTTGGGCAAGCTGTTGGAGCTGGTGAAGAGAGAATTGAAAATGGATTGATGCGCAGTGGGGGCCGCAAAACGGCCCCCCTTGGCGCAGATGTAACTTACAACCCGTTACGTGCCTTGAACTCGCGGCGACGGCGGTGCAGTACCGGCTCGGTATAACCGTTCGGCTGCTTGCCACCTTCCACCACCAGCTCCACTGCCGCCTGGAACGCCACGTTGTCGTCGAAGTTCGGCGCCATCGGACGGTACAGGGCGTCGCCAGCGTTCTGCTGATCGACCACCACGGCCATGCGCTTGAGGCTTTCCAGCACCTGTTCCTGGCTGACCACGCCGTGGCGCAGCCAGTTGGCCAGCAGCTGGGCGGAGATGCGCAGGGTGGCACGGTCTTCCATCAGGCCGACGTTGTTGATGTCCGGCACCTTCGAGCAACCCACGCCCTGGTCGATCCAGCGCACCACGTAGCCGAGGATGCCCTGGGCGTTGTTGTCCAGCTCGTTGCGGATCTCTTCGGCCGACCAGTTGGTGTCCGCAGCCAGCGGAATGGCCAGAATGTCGTCCACCGACGCCGGGGTACGTGAGGCCAGTTCACGCTGGCGCGCCTGTACGTCCACCTTGTGGTAGTGCAGGGCGTGCAGGGTGGCGGCAGTTGGCGACGGCACCCAGGCGGTGTTGGCACCGGCCAGCGGGTGGGCGATCTTCTGCTCGAGCATGGCTGCCATCAGGTCAGGCATGGCCCACATGCCTTTGCCGATCTGCGCCCGGCCTTGCAGGCCGGTGGCCAGGCCAACGTCGACGTTGTTGTTTTCGTAGGCGCCGATCCACTTCTCGTTCTTCATGGCACCTTTGCGCACCACGGCGCCGGCTTCCATCGAGGTGTGGATTTCATCGCCAGTGCGGTCAAGGAAACCGGTGTTGATGAACGCCACGCGCTCGGCGGCTGCCTTGATGCAGGACTTGAGGTTGACCGTGGTACGGCGCTCCTCGTCCATGATGCCGACCTTGACGGTGTTGCGCGGCATGCCCAGCAAGTCTTCGACCTGGCTGAAGATCTCGGCGGCGAAGGCCACTTCCTCAGGGCCGTGCATCTTCGGCTTGACGATGTACACGCTGCCGCTGCGGGTATTCTTGCGGGTGGTGTTGCCGTTGAGGTTGTGCAGGGCGATCAGGTTGGTGAACAGCCCGTCCTGGATACCTTCGGGGATTTCGTTGCCTTGGGCATCGAGGATCGCCGGGTTGGTCATCAGGTGGCCAACGTTGCGCACGAACAGCAACGAACGACCGTGCAGGGTCACGCTGCCGCCGTTAGGCGCCGCGTACTCACGGTCCGGGTTCATGGTGCGGGTGAAGGTTTTGCCACCCTTGCTCACGCTTTCGGCCAGGTCGCCTTTCATCAGGCCCAGCCAGTTGCGGTAGACGATGACCTTGTCGTCAGCGTCTACGGCTGCAACCGAGTCTTCGCAGTCCATGATGGTGGTCAGTGCCGATTCCATCAGGATGTCTTTGACACCAGCGGCGTCGGTGCTGCCGACCGGGGTGCTGGCATCGACCTGGATTTCGAAGTGCAGGCCGTTGTGCTTGAGCAGCACGGCAGTGGGTGCCGCGGCGTCGCCGTGGAAGCCGATAAGTTGCGCATCGTCGCGCAGGCCAGTGTTGCTGCCGCCTTTCAGGGCAACAACCAGTTTGCCGCCTTCGATACGGTAGCCCGTGGAGTCAACGTGCGAGCCGGCTGCCAGTGGCGCGGCTTCGTCGAGGAAGGCGCGGGCGAAGGCGATGACCTTGTCGCCGCGCACCTTGTTGTAACCCTGGCCTTTTTCGGCACCGCCTTCATCGCTGATGGCGTCGGTGCCGTACAGGGCGTCGTACAGCGAACCCCAGCGAGCGTTGGCGGCGTTCAGGGCGAAGCGGGCGTTCATCACCGGCACGACCAGTTGTGGGCCGGCCATGTGGGCGATTTCTTCGTCCACGTTCTGGGTGGTGGCCTGGAAATCGTCGGCTTGTGGCAGCAGGTAGCCGATTTCCTGGAGGAATGCTTTGTAGGCTACGGCGTCGTGGGCCTGGCCTTTGCGTGCCTGGTGCCAGGC
The DNA here is from genome assembly GCA_041879295.1 of Pseudomonas putida. Lineage (NCBI taxonomy): Bacteria > Pseudomonadati > Pseudomonadota > Gammaproteobacteria > Pseudomonadales > Pseudomonadaceae > Pseudomonas > Pseudomonas putida. Next base: position 424,901 of record CP047152.1, read on the forward strand.
GTCGATCTTGGCTTGCAGCTCGTCGCGCTTGGCGAGCAGGGCTTTGTTCTTTGGAGCGAGGTCATTGATGATCTTCTCTGCACCCGCCCAGAACTGCTCGGCGACGATGCCGGTCCCGGGGATGGCTTCGTTGTTCACGAAGTCGTACAGGACCTTGGCGACCTGAAGGCCACCGACTTGAACGTATCCAGTCATTGCTTGCCTCACTCTGCTCAGCTATTTCGCTCTTCTGTATTAAGCCTGTAGCGCTTCTCTAAACACGGCACCAGTGCATGCCCCTTCGGGGCGGCTGGGTGCGGCCGGCCAGACAGGCTGGCAGACAGTGTGCGTATTTTCACAGGCGCCTTGGCAGACATCCAAACGACGTTTTGTAGTCCGCGCCACGGGATACTACATGAAGCAGTAGGCGGGGCAAAATCAGACTAAAAGCGCCGTTATGCGACCCGATGGTCGCGTATGGTCACGCTGGGAGTGGGTATGTTCGCAAAAAACAGGTGGATTGTTCCAGATAAATCTTGAAACAGTACACGATTAGCTGTGCGGATTGCCCTGCGGCAGGTTGCCGCGCCTTGCCTATACTGATTCGATCCCCCGATTTTCTGCCGCCCGGCGCGGTCCGACACGAGGAAGGGCTTGTGGATCATCTTGTACTGACTGTAATTGCCCCTGACAAGGCCGGCCAGGTCGAACGTATTGCCCAGTGCATCGCCGACCACAGTGGTAACTGGCTGGAAAGCCGCATGTCGCGTATGGCCGGGCAGTTTGCTGGCATTCTGCGGGTGGCGGTGCCGGCAGAGAATTACGCCGAGCTTGTGGCCTCGTTGCAGGGGCTGGCCAGGTATGACATTCGCGTGCTGATTGCCGAGAGCGGGATCGAGCCCTCGTGCACCTGGAAGCCAATTGCCATGGAGCTGGTGGGTAATGACCGGCCGGGGATCGTGCGGGACATTACCCGTTTGTTGGCGGACCTTGGGGTGAATCTGGAGCGGTTCACTACCGAAGTGCGGCCCGCGCCAATGAGCAGTGAGCCGTTGTTTCATGCCGATGCGTTGCTGGCGTTGCCGCTGGCCCTTTCGCTGGATGAATTGCAGCAGAAGCTGGAGAGTCTGGCGGATGATTTGATGGTGGAGTTGCAGTTGCGGCCGGAGGATTGATCCTGGCCGGAGGTTATCCCGATATCACGGGGAAGGCCCTGTGGATAACCTGGGGGCGTACCTCTCCAGCCCAGGCATCACGTGCCCTGCAGAGCTTTGCTCAAAAAACACCCAATTATCAGCAGCTTGTGCACAAAGCACGGGGACGAGGGTGTGGATAACCTATGGAGATGTTTCTGCAGGCCAGTAGCTACATGGCCTGCAGAGTTTTGATCGTTTTCTGATCAGCTACGTTTGCGCAAGCTCAGCCATGCATCCACGCTGTAAATCGCCAAACCTGCCCAGATGAACATGAAGGCCACCAAGGCGCTCGACGACAAATGCTCATCGAACAGCAGTACGGCCTGCAACAGCACCAAAGTCGGTGCCAGGTACTGCAGGAAGCCCAGCGTGGTGTACGGCAGGTGCCGCGCGGCGGCGTTGAAGCATACCAGCGGCACCAGCGTTACCGGCCCCGCCGCCATCAGCCACAGCGCCTCGCTGCTGGTATAGAACGCGCCCTGGGCACTCATCGCTGACGGGTGCAGCAGCAGCCAGCCAAGGGCCAGCGGTACCAGCATCCAGGTCTCCACCACCAGGCCCGGCAGTGCTGCTACCGGCGCCTGCTTACGGATCAGCCCATAGAAGCCGAAGCTCAACGCCAGCACCAGTGATACCCATGGCAGGCTGCCCACTTGCCACACCTGCTGCGCCACACCCACGGCGGCCATGCCCACCGCCAGCCATTGCAGGCGGCGCAGGCGCTCACCAAGAATGAGCATGCCCAGCAGTACGTTGATCAGCGGGTTGATGTAATAGCCCAGGCTGGCCTCGAGCATACGACCGTTGTTTACCGACCACACGTAGGTCAGCCAGTTACCGGCGATCAGTGCCCCGCTCAGTGCCAGGATGCCCAGCCGGCGCGGGTTGTTGCGCAGTTCGCGCCACCAGCCGGGGTGTTTCCACACCAGGAGCAGTAGCGAGCCGAACAGTGCTGACCAGAGCACCCGGTGGACAATGATCTCCACCGCCGGGACGCTCTGGATTGCCTTGAAGTAGATGGGGAAAAGGCCCCAGATGATGTAGGCGCTCAAGCCCAGTATGTACCCGCGGCGCGGGTTTGCGGCGTGCATGCAGAATCCTTGCTTAGGTTGCTAAATAAAGCGACGCCTATTGTAGACAGAGGTGGGCGCGCTTCTAGAACAATTTCAGCGGTGCTTCATCCAGCGCAGCCATTTGTTCGCGCAAGGCGAGAATCTGGTCGCCCCAGTAGCGTGGCTGGCCGAACCAAGGGAAGCTGGGCGGGAACGCCGGGTCGTCCCAGCGCCTTGCCAGCCAGGCGCTATAGTGCAGCTGGCGCAGGGCGCGCAGGGGCTCGATCAGGGCCAGCTCGCGCGGGTCGAAGTCGTGGAACTCGTTGTAGCCGTCGATCAGCTCGGCCAGTTGCCCCAGGCGCTCCTCGCGGTTGCCGGCCAACATCATCCACAGGTCTTGCACCGCTGGGCCCATGCGGCAATCGTCGAGGTCCACCACGTGGTACACCTCGTCACGGTGCATCAGGTTGCCGGGGTGCAGGTCGCCGTGCAGGCGGATGAGCTGGTGTGGTGTGCGAGCGTAGATGTCCTCCACCCGCTTGAGCAGGTCGCGTGCCACGGACTCGAACGCCGGCAACAGTTCACGCGGGACAAAATTACCTTCCAGCAAGGTATTCAGTGAGGCGTGGCCAAAGTTGTCCACAGCCAGTGCCTCGCGGTGCTTGAACGGTTTGCTGGCGCCCACGGCATGCATGCGACCGAGCAGTTGGCCCAGGCGATACAACTGGTCGAGGTTGCCAGGCTCGGGGGCGTGGCCGCCGCGACGGGGGAACAGCGTGAAGCGGAAGCCCTGGTGCTCGAACAAGGTGCGGTCATCGTGCTGCATGGGCGCAACCACCGGGACTTCGCAGTCGGCGAGCTCGGCCGTGAAGGCGTGTTCTTCAAGGATGGCTGCATCGCTCCAGCGGCCTGGGCGGTAGAACTTGGCAATCAGCGGCTGCGCGTCTTCGATGCCCACCTGGTACACGCGGTTTTCGTAGCTGTTCAGCGCCAGCACCCGCGCATCGCTGAGAAAGCCCAAGCTTTCCACTGCGTCCAGGACCAGGTCGGGGGTGAGGGTGTCGAAGGGGTGGGACATGGTGGCTCCGGAGGGTAAGCGGCGTGGGGCCATGGTAGCGCGTTATGCCTGTGCCGGCTTCTTCACAGGCATGCCCGCAATCCGCCCACCGCGTGGCGAGGCTAAGCCGGTATCCCGATCAGCACATAGGACGGATGGAACTGCACCCGCACCGAACTGCCGGCCGCCACCTGTTGCCCAGCCAACCACTGCGCCTCTGCAATGGCACACAACGTCTGCCCATTACCCAGCGCCAGCCTGACCTCGCTGGGGCCGTCCTCCTCGGCCAGCACTTCTTCCACCGTCGCGCTCAAACAGTTGCTGCCCTCCTCGGCTTCTTCCTCTTGCGCCAGCAACCGCACCCACCCGGCCTTTAGCAGCGCCACCACCATCGTTCCCGCTGTCAGCTCCAGCCGCGCAGTGCTGTCGTGGGTGATCAGCGCATCGATCTCCAGCCCGCCACTCAATGCCAGGCTGACGCGGTCATACCGGCCTTCTGGGCGCAGGCCGCTGACCTGGCCCTGCAACTGGTTGCGCGCACTGGTGCGCAGCATCAGGCGCCCGAGCAGGTCGAGGTCGCTGGATTCTTCGGCGGCTTCAAGGATTTGTGCCTGCAGGGCCTGCAGCCGTTGGTACAGGCGCAGCACCCGCTCGCCTTCCGGCGACAAGTGCGCACCGCCGCCGCCACGGCCACCGGTGCTGCGCTTGACCAAGGGCTGGCTGGCCAGATTGTTGAGCTCGTCGATGGCATCCCAGGCCGCCTTGTAGCTGATACCCGCTGCCTTGGCGGCGCGGGTGATCGAGCCTTGTTCGGCAATGTGTTGCAGCAGCGCGATGCGCTGTGGGCGGCGGGCGATGTGCTGGGTGAGAAGGGGGGGTAGGGACATGGGTATTCCGTATACAAGGGTGCTTTACAAATGGGCAGGTCGCGCCAGGTCATACATACCCCGGTTTTGGCGTACGTGCCAGGCAATACACATCCACCCGCCGTGCACCTGCCTTGCGCAGTGTCAGGGCAATAGCCTGCGCAGTGGCACCGGTGGTCAACACATCATCGACGATGGCGACATGCTTGCCTTCCAGCTCGCCCGTTACCGCGAACGCCTGGCGCAAATTGCGCCGTCGTGCCTTGGCGCCCAGATGTTGCTGTGCCGGTGTCTCGCGGATGCGGACCAGCAAACGCTCGTTGCATGTTACCCCGACGTGCGACGACAACCACCGCCCAAGCATCCCCGCCTGGTTGAACCCCCGCTCGCGCAGTCGACGCCTGGCCAAAGGCACAGGCAACAGCAGGTCAGGGCGGGGCAGCCCTTCGGCATAGCGATACAGCAGCCCCTGCCCGAGTAGCTCAGCCATCAGGCGCCCCAAAGGCCATTGGCGATTGTGCTTGAAGCGGCTGATCAACGTGTCCACCGGAAAGCCGAACTGCCACAGGGCAATGACCTGATCGAAGGCCGGCAAGCCGCGGCCGCAAACGGCGCAGGTCAGGCCGGCCATGGGCAAGGGCAGGGCGCAATGCCGGCACTGATCACCCAGCCAGGGCAGCGCCTGTTCGCAGGTGATGCACAGCGGGTAGTGCTGCTCGGCAGGCTCATCGCATAACAAACACTGCTGATCAATAAGTGAGCACTTGTAAACCAGTCGCTTCCAGTACAGTTGACAGTTCATAGGCCTTCCATGACTATGCGAGCTATCCGTGATGCGCTGGCGGGCTTTCCTGTCCCGGCGCCAGCTACAGCCTAAACAAGGAAACGCCGATGAGCGCCAGCACAACTGCAACAACACGTCACGACTGGTCCCTGGCCGAGGTCAAGGCGCTGTTCCAGCAACCGTTCAATGACTTGCTGTTCCAGGCGCAGACCGTGCACCGCGCGCATTTCGACCCCAACCGCGTGCAGGTTTCGACCTTGCTGTCGATCAAGACCGGTGCCTGCCCGGAAGATTGCAAATATTGTCCGCAGTCCGGCCACTACAACACCGGGCTGGAAAAACAGAAGCTGATGGAAGTGCAGAAGGTGCTGGAAGAAGCTGCCCGCGCCAAAGCCATCGGTTCTACCCGTTTCTGCATGGGGGCGGCGTGGAAGCACCCGTCGGCCAAAGACATGCCCTACGTGCTGGAGATGGTCAAAGGCGTCAAGGCCATGGGCCTGGAAACCTGCATGACCCTCGGCAAGCTCGACCAGGAGCAGACCAAAGCCCTGGCCCAGGCTGGCCTGGACTACTACAACCACAACCTCGACACCTCCCCGGAGTTCTACGGCAGCATCATCACCACGCGTACCTACAGCGAGCGCCTGCAGACCCTGGCCTACGTGCGCGATGCCGGGATGAAAATCTGCTCTGGTGGCATTCTGGGCATGGGTGAGTCGCTGGACGACCGTGCCGGCCTGCTGATCCAGCTGGCCAACCTGCCGGAGCACCCGGAGTCGGTGCCGATCAATATGCTGGTCAAGGTAGCCGGCACGCCGCTGGCTGAGGAAGAGGACGTCGACCCGTTCGACTTTATCCGTATGCTGGCCGTGGCCCGTATCCTCATGCCCAAGTCTCACGTGCGTCTGTCCGCCGGCCGCGAGCAGATGAACGAGCAGATGCAGGCCCTGGCCTTCATGGCGGGCGCCAACTCGATCTTCTACGGCGAAAAACTGCTGACCACCGCCAACCCCCAGGCCGACAAGGACATGCAGCTGTTCGCACGCCTGGGTATCAAGCCCGAAGCGCGTGAAGAGCACGCTGACGAAGTGCATCAGGCAGCCATCGAGCAAGCGCTGGTCGAGCAGCGCAGCAGCGAGATGTTCTACGACGCCGCGACAGCCTGACATGGCTTTCGATCTGGCTGCGCGCCTGGCCGAACGGCGCGCAGCAGACCTGTATCGGCAGCGGCCATTGCTGGAAAGCCCGCAGGGGCCGGAAGTGGTGGTCGACGGCCAGCGGTTGCTGGCCTTCTGCAGCAATGACTACCTGGGCCTGGCCAACCACCCCGAAGTGATCGCCGCCTGGCAGGCCGGCGCCGAGCGCTGGGGGGTGGGGGGTGGTGCCTCGCACCTGGTGGTTGGCCACAGCGCACCGCACCATCAGGTTGAAGAGGCACTGGCTGAACTCACCGGGCGCCCGCGCGCGCTGTTGTTCTCCACCGGCTACATGGCCAATCTGGGCGCCATCACCGCGCTGGTGGGGCAGGGCGACACGGTGCTGCAAGACCGCCTGAACCATGCGTCGCTGCTGGATGGCGGGCTGCTCAGTGGTGCCCGCTTCAACCGCTACCTGCACAACGACCCGGCCAGCCTGGCCAGCCGCCTGGACAAGGCGGTCGGCAATACCCTGGTGGTGACCGATGGCGTGTTCAGCATGGACGGTGACCTGGCCGACCTGCCGGCGCTGGCCGATGTCGCCCGTGCCCGCGGCGCATGGTTGATGGTTGACGATGCCCATGGCCTGGGTACCTTGGGCGCACAGGGCGGCGGTATCGTCGAACACTTTGGCCTGGGCGTAGATGACGTACCGGTGCTGATCGGCACGCTGGGCAAGGCTTGCGGCACTGCGGGCGCCTTTGTTGCTGGCAGCGAAGAGCTGATCGAGGCGCTGGTGCAGTTCGCCCGCCCCTACATCTACACCACCAGCCAGCCACCGGCGCTGGCCTGCGCCACACTCAAGAGCCTGGAGCTGCTGCGCCGTGAAACCTGGCGTCGTGAGCATCTGGCAGCCTTGATTCGCCAGTTCAGAAAAGGCGCGCAGCAGATGGGGCTGCAGTTGATGGACAGCCCGACGCCAATCCAGCCTATCGTGATCGGCGACAGTGCGAAGGCGTTGCGTCTGTCACGCCTGCTGCGTGAGCGCGGCTTGCTGGTGACGGCCATCCGCCCACCCACCGTGCCGGCTGGCAGCGCACGCCTGCGGGTGACCTTGAGCGCCGCGCACAGCGAGGCGCAGGTGCAGCTATTGTTGAATGCATTGGCCGAGTGTTATCCACAGTTGGAGAACGCCGATGCGTAATCGACTTGTTCTGTTGCCTGGCTGGGGCTTGGGAACTGCTGCGCTGGAGCCGCTGGCCGCTAGCCTGCGGGCCCAGGACGCCCGCCTGCAGGTAGAGCTGATGCCCCTGCCAGAACTGCCCCACAGCGATGTGCAGGCCTGGATCGACCATCTGGACCGCAAGCTGCCCAGCAATGCCTGGCTGGGTGGCTGGTCACTGGGTGGCATGTTGGCCAGCGCGCTGGCGCACAAGCGTGGCGACCACTGCTGCGGGCTGCTGACCTTGGCCAGCAACCCCAGCTTCCTGGCCCGGCCAGACTGGCCGCACGGCATGGCCGAAGACACCTTCGGCACCTTCCTCGACGGCTGCCGCAGCCATACCCAGGTCACCCTCAAGCGCTTCCGTACCTTGTGCAGCGACGGCGCCCTGCAGCCGCGTACCCTGTTGCGCCAACTGGGTGTCGGCGTGCCGGATACCGACCCGTTGTACCTGGCCACTGGCCTTGAAGTGCTGGCCAAGCTGGACACCCGCGAAGCTTTGCAAGCCTATGGAGGCCCGCAGCTGCATCTGTTTGCCGGCAGCGATGCGCTAGTGCCGGCAGAGGCGGCAAAGGCCTTGAGCGAGCTGTTGCCCGATGTGGAAGTGGGCCTGGTCGAAGACAGTTCCCACGCGTTCCTGCTGGAGTACCCGCAGGAGCTGGCGGCGGGCATCAAGAGTTTCCTGCATGAGAGTGGCGATGACTGACCTTTCCCGTCCGACCCTGCCCGGCGCATTGCCCGACAAGCGCCAGGTGGCGGCCTCGTTCTCCCGCGCCGCGGCCAGCTACGACAGCGTGGCGGCCCTTCAGCGCGCTGTAGGTCTGAGCCTGCTGGAGCAGTTACCGGCAGGCCTGCAGCCGTCACACTGGCTGGACCTGGGCAGCGGCACCGGCCATTTCAGCCGCATGCTGGCCGAGCGTTTCACCCAGGCCTGTGGCGTGGCGGTGGATATTGCCGAAGGCATGTTGCTGCACGCCCGTCATGTGAAGGGCGGGGCGCAGTATCACGTGGTTGGCGACGCCGAGCGTTTGCCGCTGCGCGATGGCAGCGTCGACCTGGTGTTTTCCAGCCTGGCGGTGCAGTGGTGCGATCAGTTCGCCAGTGTGCTGGCCGAGGCGCAGCGGGTGCTGCGCCCAGGCGGTGTACTGGCCTTCAGCAGCCTGTGCGTGGGCACCCTCGACGAACTGCGCGCCAGCTGGCAGGCGGTGGATGGTCTGGTGCATGTAAACCGCTTCCGCCGTTTCGAGGACTATCAGCGCCTGTGCGCAGCCAGCGGTTTTGAACAGCTTGAGCTGGAGCGGTGCCCGCATGTGCTGCACTACCCGGATGTGCGCAGCCTGACCCACGAACTGAAGGCGTTGGGGGCGCACAATCTGAACCCTGGGCGACCTTCCGGTCTCACCGGCCGGGCGCGAATGCAGGGCCTGCTGCAGGCCTATGAGGCATTTCGCCAGCCCGCAGGGCTGCCAGCCACCTATCAAGTGGTCTATGGTGTGTTGCGCAAACCACAGGCGTAAGGGGAGCACGATGAGCCAGGCCTTTTTCATTGCTGGTACCGATACCGATGTCGGCAAGACCACCATTGCCGCCGGCCTGTTGCATGCGGCACGTTTGCAGGGCATGAGCACGCTGGGTGCCAAGCCGGTTGCCTCGGGCTGTACGATGACGCCGAAAGGCTTGCGCAATAGTGATGCCCTGGCGCTGATCGACGAAAGCACGGTCAAGCTGCCCTATGAGCAGGTCAATCCGTTTGCCTTCGAGCCTGCTATTGCCCCGCATGTGGCGGCGCGCGAGGCAGGGGTGACGCTGGCCGTGCCAGAACTGCTCGCGGCGATGCGCAATGTGCTGCAACAAAATGCCGACTTCACCCTGATTGAGGGAGCCGGTGGCTGGCGCGTACCGCTGTCGGGCCTGGAGAACCTGTCCGACCTTGCCGTTGCCCTGCGGTTGCCGGTGATTCTGGTGGTAGGCGTGCGCTTGGGTTGCATCAGCCATGCCTTGCTTAGTGCCGAGGCGATCGAGCGTGATGGGCTGCAGTTGGCGGGTTGGGTGGCAAACATCATCGAGCCGCGTACCTCGCGCCTGGAAGAGAACCTGGCCAGCCTTGCAGAGCGCTTGCCGGCGCCATGTCTGGGGCGGGTGCCCAAGCTCAAGCAGGCCAGTGCCGACATGGTGGCTGAGCATCTGCAGCTGGATTTGCTGGATTAGTATGTTGCCGGCCCGGCCTCCTTGCGGGGGTTGCCCGCGAAGAGGCCAGTGCAGGAATACCCAAGGCCTATCAACTGGCATTGAGCCATTAGGGATTTAAACGGGCCTTTTCGCGCCCAGCCTGCTTTAATTGGGGCTGTTCGTCATCCAGCGTCAATGGAGTCCTGACATGGAAATCACCGGTAGCTCCGCCTACTACGCGGGCCTGAGCGCAATCCAGACCGGGCAGAACCGCGTCGATCAAGCCGCCAGCCAGATCGCCAACACCACTGCCGAACGCACCGCCACTAGCCAGTCCAGCGATTTTCAGGCCGAACGCCTGCGCGCGGTCGACCGCAGCCAGCAGATGGACATGGCCACCAGTGTCGTGCAACAGGCGGTGGGCAAGACCGAAGTCGAACTCGGCGCAAAGGTCGCTAAGGCATCCGACGAAATGCTTGGCCGGTTCATCGACACCTACGCCTGAACACTTGCGTCATCCCCTATTTCAACGCCTGCCCTTGTAGGAGCGGGCTTGCCCGCGAATGCGTCCGATCAGACAACAGTTTGGTTTGGTTGGAAGCATTCGCGGGCGAGCCCGCTCCTACAGGTGTTTTGCCGAGCGTTGGCGTATTTGCCATTTTTCGTGGCGGAAATGGCACCATAGTCCATCCTTGACAGAAAGCTGAGCTAAACGTAAGTTTCAAACAACTGTTTGATCGGCTTCCGCCAAGCGCGGGTCACCCCACAGAACTCACCTAGAGGTTCATCGCAATGCCTGACTACAAAGCCCCCTTGCGTGATATCCGCTTCGTTCGCGACGAGCTGCTTGGCTATGAGGCGCACTATCAGAGCCTGCCGGGCTGCCAGGACGCCACGCCCGACATGGTCGACGCGATCCTTGAAGAAGGCGCGAAGTTCTGTGAGCAGGTGTTGTCGCCGCTGAACCGCGTGGGTGACCAGGAAGGCTGCACCTGGAGCGAATCGGGGGTGAAAACCCCAACCGGCTTCAAGGAAGCCTACCAGCAGTTCGTCGAAGGCGGCTGGCCTAGCCTGGCACATGACGTCGAGCACGGCGGCCAAGGCCTGCCAGAGTCGCTGGGCCTGGCCCTGAGCGAAATGGTCGGTGGTTCGAACTGGTCGTGGGGCATGTACCCAGGCCTGTCGCATGGCGCGATGAACACTATTTCTGCGCATGGCACTGCCGAGCAGCAGCACACCTACCTGACCAAGCTGGTGTCTGGCGAGTGGACCGGCACCATGTGCCTGACCGAACCGCACTGCGGCACCGACCTGGGCATGCTGCGCACCAAGGCCGAGCCACAGGCCGACGGCAGCTACAAGGTGTCGGGCACCAAAATCTTCATTTCGGCCGGCGAACACGACATGGCCGACAACATCGTCCATATCGTTCTGGCCCGCCTGCCGGACGCACCGGCCGGTACCAAGGGTATTTCGCTGTTTATCGTGCCGAAGTTCCTGCCCAACGCCGAGGGTGGCGTGGGTGAGCGCAACGGCGTTAGCTGCGGCTCGATCGAACACAAGATGGGCATCCACGGTAACGCTACCTGCGTCATGAACTTCGATGCTGCCACCGGCTACCTGATCGGCCCGGCCAACAAAGGCCTGAACTGCATGTTCACCTTCATGAACACTGCTCGCCTGGGGACCGCACTGCAAGGCCTGGCCCACGCCGAAGTGGCGTTCCAGGGTGGCCTGAAGTACGCCCGTGAGCGCCTGCAAATGCGTTCCCTGACCGGCCCGAAAGCGCCGGACAAGGCTGCCGACCCGATCATCGTCCACCCGGACGTGCGTCGCATGCTGCTGACCATGAAGGCCTTCGCCGAAGGCAACCGCGCGATGGTGTACTTCACCGCCAAGCAGGTGGACATCGTCAAGTACAGCCAGGACGAAGAAGAGCGCAAGAAGGCCGATGCCCTGCTGGCGTTCCTGACCCCGATCGCCAAGGCATTCATGACCGAAGTCGGTTTCGAAGCCGCCAACCACGGCGTGCAGATCTACGGTGGCCATGGCTTCATCGCCGAATGGGGCATGGAGCAGAACGTGCGCGACAGCCGCATCTCCATGCTGTACGAAGGCACTACCGGAATTCAGGCCCTCGACTTGCTCGGTCGTAAAGTGCTTATGACTCAGGGCGAAGCACTGAAGGGCTTCACCAAGATCGTGCACAAGTTCTGCCAGGCGCAGGAAGGTAACGAAGCGGTCAAGGAGTTCGTCGAACCGCTGGCGGCCATCAACAAGGAGTGGGGCGAGCTGACCATGAAAGTGGGCATGGCTGCCATGAAGGACCGTGAAGAAGTGGGTGCGGCTTCGGTCGATTACCTGATGTACTCCGGCTATGCTTGCCTGGCCTACTTCTGGGCCGACATCGCCCGCCTGGCCGCTGAGAAACTGGCAGCTGGCACCAGCGAAGAGGCGTTCTATACCGCCAAGTTGCAGACTGCCCGCTTCTACTTCCAGCGTATTCTGCCGCGTACCCGTACCCACGTGGCGACCATGTTGTCGGGTGCCAACAACCTGATGGCGATGGACGAAGAGCACTTCGGCCTGTCGTACTGATACTGGCGCTGTACCCAAAACCCGCCTGCCCTGACCGGTAGGCGGGTTTTTTACGTCTTCGGGTTCAGCGCGGCCCCTTGCAGGCGACCGGAAGCTGGTAAATCCAACCGCAAATTCAACTGTTCCAGTGCACTGCCGATGAAGTGAGGGCACAATGCCATTATTGATCTGCCGGGTTGGAGATTACCCTTGTTTCGTCTTAACGCTGTTCGCGCAAGCCACTTCCTGCCGTCGCTGTTCTTGTTGCTGGCAGGGCTCGCCGCAGCCTATGTGAGAGACCTCAGCGTCTTTTTCACATCGCTGTTCAATGTCCTGCCTACCTTGGTTCTACTGCTGGGCGGCGCTTACTGCGCGGTCTACCGCCGCCAGCGTGAGCTGTTTCTGATGCTGACGGTGTACATCGCCTACTTCCTGCTCGATACCCAGACCGACTTCTATCGTGACCATGGCCGCGTGCGTGAGGACGCAGCGGTGATCTTCCACCTGGTCTGCCTGCTGCTGCCGGCGCTGTTCGGGCTGTATGGCGCCTGGCAGGAGCGTACGCACCTGCTGCAGGACCTGGTCGCCCGCGGTGCTGTGCTGTTTGCCGTGGGCAGCGTGGCGGTGGCCCTCCAGCAAAGCTACCCCGAGGCGTTGCTGACCTGGTTGGCGGAGATCCGCTGGCCGGCTTTGCATGGTCACTGGATGAGCCTGATCCAGATGGTCTACCCACTGTTCCTTGGTGTATTCATTCTGCTGGTGGTGCAGTACCTGCGTGCACCCCGGCCGCTGCACGCCGCGCAGTTGATCGGCCTGCTGGGCATTTTCTGGATGCTGCCGCAAACCTTCATCCTGCCGTTTACCCTGAACATCATGTGCAGCCAGGTAATGCTGATGATCGCCGCAGCAGTGGCGCACGAGGCTTATCAGATGGCTTTCCGTGACGAGCTGACTGGCCTGCCGGGGCGCCGTGCGCTGAACGAGCGCATGCAGCGCCTGGGGCGCAACTATGTCATCGCCATGACCGATGTCGACCATTTCAAGAAATTCAACGACACCCACGGCCACGATGTCGGTGACCAGGTGTTGCGGTTGGTCGCCAGCCGCTTGTCCAAGGTCACCGGCGGTGGTCGCGCTTACCGTTATGGTGGGGAAGAGTTCGCTTTGGTGTTCGCCGGCAAGACCGCCGAGGAGTGCGTGCCGCATGTGGAGGCCGTGCGTGAAGTAATCGCTAATTACGTGATGCACCTGCGCGACCAGCACAACCGCCCGCAGGACGATACCGCCGGGCGCCAGCGCCGCGCTGGCAGCGGCGGCGGCACGGTTTCGGTCACCATCAGTATCGGCGTGGCCGAGCGCCAGGCGGATCATCGCAACCCCGAGGCGGTGCTGAAATCCGCCGACCAGGCGCTTTACAGCGCCAAAGGTGCGGGGCGCAATTGTGTCATGGTGCATGGGCGACAATCGCCGCGTGGGGCAGTGCGTACAGCGTGACCGTGCGAGACTATATAGTCGATTGATGACCCTATGTCTCGCAAAAGTTGTTCGGTTACACTGCCAGTAACCCCAGTGTCGCGGTTCCCCGAGACCGCCCCGACCCGACTAGCGAGAGGTTGTCATGGCTGACTATAAAGCGCCCCTGCGCGACATGCGCTTCGTACTGAATGAAGTCTTCAACGTGGCCGAGCAGTGGACGCAGTTGCCCGGGCTGGCGGAGGTCGTCGATGCCGACACGGCCATGGCCGTGCTGGAAGAAGCCGGCAAGGTTACCGCCAAGACCATTGCGCCGCTCAGCCGCGCTGCCGACGAAGAGGGCTGCCACTGGGACAACGGCGTAGTACGCACCCCAGCCGGTTTCATCGAGGCCTACAACACCTACGCCGAAGGCGGCTGGGTGGGCGTGGGCGGTGACCCGCTGTTCGGCGGCATGGGTATGCCCAAGGCCATCTCGGCCCAGGTCGAGGAAATGGTCAACGCGTCCAGCCTGGCCTTCGGCCTGTACCCGATGCTGACCGCTGGCGCCTGTCTGTCGATCAACGCCCACGCCAGCGAGGCCTTGAAGGAAAAATACCTTCCGAACATGTATGCCGGCGTTTGGGCCGGCTCCATGTGCCTGACCGAGCCGCATGCCGGCACCGACCTGGGCATCATCCGCACCAAGGCCGAGCCCCAGGCTGACGGCAGCTACAAGGTCAGCGGCACCAAGATCTTCATCACCGGTGGCGAACACGACCTGACCGAGAACATCATCCATCTGGTACTGGCCAAGTTGCCGGATGCACCGGCGGGGCCGAAAGGTATTTCGCTGTTCCTGGTGCCAAAGTTCCTGGTCAATGAAGACGGTAGCCTCGGTGCGCGGAACCCGGCCACTTGCGGCTCGATCGAGCACAAAATGGGCATCCAGGCATCGGCTACTTGTGTGATGAACTTCGACGAAGCAGTCGGCTATATCGTCGGTGAGCCGAACAAGGGCCTGGCGGCCATGTTCACCATGATGAACTACGAGCGCCTGGGTGTCGGCATTCAAGGCCTGGCGTCAGCCGAGCGCTCCTATCAGAACGCCGTGGAGTACGCCCGCGATCGCCTGCAGAGCCGTGCCCCGACTGGCCCGCAAGCCAAGGACAAGGCTGCCGATCCGATCATCGTCCACCCGGACGTGCGTCGCATGCTGTTGACCATGAAGGCACTGATCGAAGGTGGCCGCGCGTTCTCCACTTACGTGGCCATGCAACTGGACAGTGCCAAGTACAGCGAAGACGCCAGCGTGCGCAAACGCAGCGAAGAGCTGGTGGCACTGCTGACGCCGGTGGCCAAGGCCTTCCTCACCGACCTGGGCCTGGAGTGCGCAGTGCATGGCCAGCAGGTATTTGGCGGGCATGGTTATATTCGTGAGTGGGGGCAGGAGCAGTTGGTGCGCGATGTGCGCATTACCCAAATCTACGAGGGGACCAATGGCATCCAGGCCCTCGACCTGATGGGCCGTAAAGTGGTGGCCAGCGGCGGGGCATACTACAAGCTGTTCTCTGATGAGATTCGCCAGTTCATTACTCATGCAGGCAGCGAACTGGACGAATTCACCAAGCCATTGCGTGCTTCGCTCGATCAGCTCGATGGGTTGACCGAGTGGGTATTGCAGCAGGCCAAGGGCAACCCGAATGAAATTGGCGCGGCTTCGGTCGAGTACCTGCATGCCTTCGGCTATGTTGCCTATGGCTATATGTGGGCACTGATGGCGCGGGCGGCGCAGGCGGGCGATGGGGATGCGGCGTTCTATTCGGGCAAGCTGGGTACGGCGCGGTTCTATTTTGCACGGTTGCTGCCACGGGTGGATTCGCTGGTGGCTTCGGTGAAGGCGGGGAGTGAGTCGCTTTACCTGCTGGATGCCGAGCAGTTCTGATATTGAGGGCTACCCAGTGGCCCGATTCCCCAGATATCTGGGTATGAATCCCTCGTGTAAGCTTTTTCCTACACGACGTGGTGACTTTTCACCACTGTTCTAAGATTGGATCCACGGTTAATCTTTACCACATGGACGTTGCGCAGGAAGCGCAAAGGACAGATCAAGGACGACGACGAAGGAACACCTGCCAGGATGGCGGGGCGATACGGATGTCACAGGGAAACAGTCTGGAAAACCCCGCTTCGGCGGGGTTTTCTTTGCGTGCGTGTTTTTCAGGCCAGCACATCCAGCGGTGATGCCCCCAACAGACGAGCGTCCGTCTCTTCCTCCAGCAACGTGCGCAGCAGCTCTACGGACGCCTGCTGGCGCTGGGCATCGCGGAAGACCAGGCCAACCTTCAGCGGCACGCGCGGCTCGCTGAGCGGCTTCCACAGCAGCCCCTGATCATCTTCGGCGGCCTCCTTGGCGCGCCCCGGCAGAATGGTAGCCAGCGCCGTGTGCGCGAGGCTATCGAGAATCCCTGCCATATTGTTCATCTCTGCCTGCACCTGCGGCCGTCGACCCTGGCTGGCCAACTGCGCCTGCCAGATCTGGCGGATCTGGAACTCCTCGCCCAGCATCAGCATGGGCAACTCGGCGGCCTGGCGGATGGACACCTTCTTGAAGTCCTTCAGCGGGTGGGTATCGGGTATGACCAGTTGCAGCTCATCTTCGTACAACAGCAGGCCATGCAGACCTGGCTGGCGCGGCGGCAAGTAGCTGATGCCGATGTCCAGGCTGCCGTTGAGCAGGCGCCGTTCGATCTCCAACCCCGACAACTCGTAAATCTGCACGACCAGGTGGGGTTGAGCCTTGCGCAGCCGTTCAAGCAGCTGCGGTATCAGGCTTGGCCGCACGGTCTGCAATACACCGATAGCCAAGGTGCGCAGCGACTGGCCCTTGAAGTTGCGCATAGCTTCGTGGGCACGCTGCAGGCCGTCGAGCAACGGCAGGGCATGGTTGTACAAGGTGTGGGCGGCCAAGGTCGGCAGCAAGCGTTTGTTGCTGCGCTCGAACAGGCTCAGGTCGAGGCTGTGCTCCAATTGGCGGATCTGCTGGGAAAGCGCCGGCTGTGACAGCGACAGGCGTTCGGCGGCACGGCCTACGTGGCCTTCTTCGTACACCGCGACGAAATAACGCAGTTGGCGGAAATCCATAAGTAATACTTATCGAAAATGCTGGAAAAACGAAATGGTCGAAAACCCTGTTGAAGCCTAGTCTATCGCCGTATTCCAAAGGGTTACAGCGATGATTCGGTCGATTGTTATCATGGATGAAAAACACTTTTGATAGGCAAGGCAAAATATCGAGTGCCGGCATCAAGACCGCACCGTGGCTGCCCTTTACCGTGATTGGTTGGAGCCCTGATGAACCTGTTCAACCTGCGCCGCTCGGCTTCTGCCGCCGCCGCCGAGCCCAAGCGTGCGCCGGTGATCGTGCCGCAAGCATCCGAGCTGTCGCTTGATCGCCTGATGCCCGGCGCCGAACGTGCGGCGCAGGTATTCGTGCGTGGCCAGGGCTCCTGGTTGTGGGACAACGAAGGGCATGCCTACCTGGACTTCACCCAAGGCGGCGCGGTCAACAGCTTGGGCCACAGCCCCAGCGTGCTGGTCAAAGCGTTGGGAGCCCAGGCTCAGGCGTTGATCAACCCGGGCTCGGGCTTTCACAACCGTGGCCTGCTGGGGCTGGTCAATCGGCTGTGTCAGAGTACCGGCAGTGACCAGGCCTACCTGCTCAACAGCGGTGCAGAGGCCTGTGAAGGGGCGATCAAGCTGGCGCGTAAGTGGGGCCAGCTGCACCGCAATGGCGCCTATCACATCATTACTGCCAGCCAAGCCTGCCATGGCCGTAGCCTGGGCGCGCTGTCCGCATCCGACCCGTTACCATGCAATCGCTGCGAACCTGGCCTGCCGGGTTTCAGCAAGGTGCCGTTCAACGACCTGGCGGCGCTGCACGCCGAGGTGGATTCACGCACCGTGGCGATCATGCTCGAGCCGATACAGGGTGAGGCGGGCGTTATTCCCGCTACTCAGGAATACCTCAAGGGCGTGGAAACGCTCTGCCGCGAACTGGGCATCCTGCTGATCCTTGATGAGGTGCAGACCGGTATTGGTCGCTGTGGTGCGCTGCTGGCCGAGGAGCTCTATGGCGTGCGCGCCGACATCATCACCTTGGGCAAGGGCCTGGGGGGCGGCGTGCCACTGGCCGCCTTGCTGGCCAGGGGCAAGGCATGCTGCGCCGAGCCTGGTGAGCTGGACGGCAGCCACCATGGCAACGCGCTGATGTGCGCCGCCGGCCTGGCGGTGCTGGACAGCGTGCTGGAACCTGGCTTTCTGGCCCAGGTTCAGGACAACGGTCGTCACCTGCGTGAAGGCCTGAGCCGCCTGACCGGGCGCTATGGTCAGGGTGAAGTGCGCGGTCACGGGCTGCTATGGGCCCTTCAACTGAAAGAAAACCTGGCCCGCGAGCTGGTGGCTGCGGCCCTGCACGAGGGCCTGCTGCTCAACGCGCCGCAAACGGATGTGGTGCGCTTTTCTCCGGCGCTGACTGTGAGCAAAGGCAACATCGACGAAATGCTGCTGCGCCTGGCGCGCGCTTTCGCCCGCCTGCATGCCCAGCAGCAGGCCCGCCGCGAAGTGCCGGCGTAGCGGCCTGCCAAAGAATTCAACGAACCGTCTGGCGTTCCTGCGCATCGCCCCTGGCCTGTTTCATTCGGCCCGGGGCGTTTTTTTTGCCTGTGGAACCTCTTCGGCTGGCAGCTAGTCTTTGATGTAACCCTTCAGGAGAAACTCGCATGGACTTTATCCGCATTATCATCGCCATTATCCTGCCGCCGCTGGGGGTGTTCCTTCAGGTCGGGTTTGGCGGGGCGTTCTGGCTGAATATCCTGCTGACCCTGCTGGGGTACATTCCGGGGATCGTGCATGCGGTGTACATCATCGCCAAGCGGTGACACAGGCTGAGCCCGCGCCTGCAGGAGCAGCGAAAGGTTGCTCCTGCAGGGGCGCCTGTAACTACTGCACCAACACCCGGCAATAGAATTTCCACTCTTCTTCCAAGGCATGCGCCAGGTTCTCCGCCTTGCGGAACCCATGCCGCTCCTCCGCATAAAAATGCCCTTCAGCGTCGATCCCGTTGGCCTGCAACGCAGCCAACATGGAGCGTGTCTGCTCCGGCACCACCACCGCATCCAGCTCACCCTGGAAGAAAATCACCGGTACCTTGATTCGCTCTGCATGCAGCAACGGCGTGCGCTGGCGATAGCGTTCAACGTCCCGCTGCGGGTCGCCGATCAGCCAGTCCAGGTAATCGCCTTCGAACTTGTGGGTGGCACGGGCCAGGGCTACCGGGTCACTGACCCCGTACAGGCTGGCGCCGGCGCGGAACACGTCTTGAAACGCCAAGGCGCACAGGGTGGTGTAACCCCCGGCGCTGCCGCCGCGGATGAATGCCTTGCGTTTGTCGACCAAGCCCTGAGCCGCCAGGTATTCGACCACCGCGCAGGCATCGGCCACATCGCTTTTGCCCCAGCGCTGATGCAGTGCCTGCCGGTACTCCCGGCCATAGCCGGTGCTGCCCCGGTAGTTGAGGTCGGCCACGGCAAAGCCGCGCTGGGTCCAATACTGAATGCGCGGGTCGAGCACGGGATAGCAGGCTGAGGTTGGCCCGCCGTGGATGAATACCACCAGCGGTGCGGCGCCTTGCGACTGCGCTGGGGGGTAGAAGAAACCATGGGCCTGCTCGCCGTCACTGTTGTAGTGGATCGGCTGCGGCAGGCTGATATTCCCTGCCGGCAGCACTTCGGCACCGCCGGCCAGCACGCGTACTTCGTGGTTGTTGCGGTCAATGGCAATGACTGCCGGTGGGCTGATGGGCGACGCGGCAATGGCATACAGGTGTTCGCTGTCCATGGTCAGGCTGCGAAAGCGTGTGTAGGCACTGGCAAAACGCTCCATACGGCCATCTTCACCACGCAGCCCCAATTGCCCGAAGCCGTCTTCGAACCAACTGGCCAGGTAGCTTTGCGGGCTCAGTGGCAACCAGGTGCAGGTCCCCAATTGCCAAGGCGCAGCAGCATGGTCCGCCGATGCGGCAGGCAACGCTTGCCATTGGCCATCGACCTCACCCCAGGGTTGCCAGAAGCCCTTGCGGTCGGAAAGGCAGTAGAGCCGACCTTGGGCATCGAAGCGTGGTTGTTGCAACGATTCTTCTGCGGCGGCTACACATTGCGCCGGCCCCCAGTGGCCGCTGGCATCGCGCGCGCGGCACATCAGCCGGGTGACGGTCCAGGGCTGTGCCGGGCGGTCCCATTCGATCCACGCCAGGCGCTGGCCATCGGCGCTGACAGCAGGCGAGGCGTAGAAGTCGGCGCCCTCGGCGAGGACTTCGCGGCTGCTGTTACCCAGAGCGACCAGGCGATGCTCTACCTGTTCGGCATGGCGCTCTTCGACGGCCAGCACCTGGCCGTCGTGCCACTGCACATCGCCATAGCGGCAGCTGGCATCCTGGGTCAGTGCACGTGGTAACAGATCGTCCAGCGGCTGGGTGTAGACCTGCTGGTCCTTTTCGTTGACGAACACCAGCCCGTCGCCGCCCAGGCAGAAGCTGCCGCCACCATATTCGTAGACCCGACTGCGCACGCTGAAGCCGTCCGGGGTCAGGCAGCGAGCTTGGTAGTGCAACCAGTGCCAGATACGGCAAGCACCGTCGGCCGGGCGGAATTCGTTCCAGAACAGCCCGTCGGCACTGACCTTGAGTTCGGCAAAGTCGGTGCCGGCGGCAACTGCCTGGGCCGCGCTGAATTCAGCCGCGGGCGATGACACGGGAGTTTCGATCATTGCGGAAGGTCATCTGTTCGATCGCGAGCTGGGCGGTTTCAGCCTCCTCGCGGGCCTTGAGAATGATGCCGTGCTCGGTCGACTTGGCGCACACCGGGTCGGCGTTGCTGGCATCGCCGGTGAGCATGAAGGCCTGGCAGCGACAGCCGCCGAAGTCCTTTTCTTTTTCGTCGCAGGAGCGGCAAGGTTCGCGCATCCACTCATAGCCACGGAAGCGGTTGAAACCGAACGATTCATACCAGATATGGTGCAAGTCGTGGTCGCGTACATTCGGGAACTGCACGGGCAGCTGGCGGGCGCCGTGGCAGGGCAATGCGGTGCCGTCCGGGGTGATGGTGAGGAACAGGTTGCCCCAGCCGTTCATACAGGCCTTGGGACGCTCTTCGTAGTAGTCAGGGGTAACGAAAATAAGCTTGCACGGGTTGCCCTCGGCCTTGAGCTTGTCCCTGTATTCGTTGGTGATACGTTCGGCCCGCTCGAGCTGCGCGCGGGTTGGCAGCAGTCCCAGGCGGTTGAGGTGCGCCCAGCCATAGAACTGGCACGTGGCGAGCTCGACGAAGTCGGCCTCCAGGGCAATGCACAACTCGATGATGCGGTCGATCTTGTCGATGTTGTGCCGATGAGTGACGAAGTTGAGCACCATCGGGTAGCCATGGGCTTTCACCGCGCGGGCCATTTCCAGCTTCTGTGCAAAGGCCTTCTTCGAGCCAGCCAGCAGGTTGTTCACCTGCTCGTCGCTGGCCTGGAAGCTGATCTGGATATGGTCCAGGCCAGCCTTCTTGAATTCGGCGATGCGTGCCTCGGTCAGGCCAATGCCCGAGGTGATCAGGTTGGTGTAGTAACCCAGGCGGCGGGCCTCTGCTATCAGCTGGGCAAGGTCCTGGCGTACCAGTGGTTCACCGCCGGAAAAGCCGATTTGTGCGGCACCCATTTCCCGCGCTTCAGCCATGACCTTGAACCACTGTTCGGTGCTCAGCTCCTGGCCCTGGGCGGCGAAGTCCAGCGGGTTGGAGCAGTAAGGGCACTGCAGCGGGCAGCGGTAGGTGAGTTCGGCCAGCAGCCACAGCGGCAGGCCGACCTCGGGGGTAGGCGGCAACTCAGGCGAGGACGATCCAGTGTTCGGCACGGGCCACCTCCATGAACTGCTCGATGTCGTCCGCCACTTGCGGGACACCGGGGAATTGCTGTTCGAGTTCGCTGATAATTGCTGCCACGTCGCGCTGGCCGTCGATCAGGCCACCGATCAGGCTCGCGCTGTCGTTGAGCTTGATCATGCCTTCGGGGTACAGCAACACATGGCCCTTTTGCGCCGGCTCGTACTGGAAACGATAGCCGGGGCGCCAGTTCGGTACCTGGTTACGGTCGAAACTCATAGGGTGATTCCCTTGTGCCACACCCGTTCCTGGGTGACGGAATGATAGGGTGGGCGGTTCAGTTCGTAGGCCATGCTCATGGCATCGAGCATGCTCCACAGGATATCCAGTTTGAACTGCAGTATCTCCAGCATACGCTCCTGGCCCGCACGGGTGGTGTAGTGCTGCAGGGTAATCGCCAGGCCGTGTTCCACATCGCGTCGAGCCTGGCCCAGGCGGGTACGGAAATACTCGTAGCCGGCGGGGTCGATCCACGGGTAGTGCTGTGGCCAGCTGTCCAGACGTGACTGGTGGATTTGCGGGGCGAACAGCTCGGTCAGCGAGCTGCTGGCGGCTTCCTGCCAGCTGGCGCGGCGGGCGAAGTTGACGTAGGCGTCCACGGCAAAGCGCACGCCAGGCAATACCAGTTCTTGCGAGCGCAATTGGTCCGGGTCCAGCCCGACAGCCTGGCCCAGGCGCAGCCAGGCTTCGATACCGCCATCCTCGCCGGGCGCACCATCGTGGTCGAGCAGGCGCTGGATCCACTCGCGGCGCACTTCGCGGTCCGGGCAGTTGGCCAGGATCGCAGCATCCTTCATCGGGATGTTGACCTGGTAGTAGAAGCGGTTGGCCACCCAGCCCTGGATCTGCTTGCGGGTGGCGCGACCTTGGTACATCGCCACGTGGTACGGGTGATGGATGTGATAATAGGCGCCCTTGGCGCGCAAGGCCTGCTCGAACTCGGCAGGGGACATTGGCAGTGCGTCGCTCATTCGGCTGGCTCCTGTAGAACGATTATCTGGCCTGGCACATCTCTCTCCCTTGTGGGAGCGGGCGTGCCCGCGAACACCGGCGAAGCCGGTGCCATAGACCGTGTTGGCATTTTCGCGGGCGTGCCCGCTCCCACAGGGTCTGGTCTCGCCTCACAGACTGTTTTACAACTCGATGCTCATGCCATCGAAGGCAACTTCGACGCCCCGGCGCAGGACTTCGGCGCGCTCGGGGGAGTTTTCATCGAGAATCGGGTTGGTGTTGTTGATGTGGATAAGCACTTTGCGCTGGCGCGGGAAACCGTCCAGCACTTCGAGCATGCCGCCCGGGCCGTTCTGCGCCAAGTGGCCCATCTCGCGGCCGGTGCGGGTGCCGACACCGCGGCGCTGCATTTCGTCGTCTTCCCACAGGGTGCCGTCGACCAGCAGGCAGTCGGCACCGTGCATCATCGCCAGCAGCTTTTCGTCTACCTGGCCCAGGCCCGGGGCGTAGAACAGCTTGCCGCCGGTGCGGGTGTCTTCGACCATCAAACCAAGGTTATCGCCCGGGTGCGGGTCGAAGCGGTGTGGCGAATAAGGCGGCGCGGCGCTGCGCAGGGGGAAGGGGGTGAACTTGAGGTTGGGGCAGGCGTCGATCACGAAGCTGCCTTCCAGCTCGATACGGTTCCACTGCAGGCCACCGTTCCAGTGGCTGAGCATGTTGAACAGCGGGAAACCGGTGGTCAGGTCCTGGTGGACCATGTCCGTGCACCACACCTGATGCGGGCAGCCTTCGCGCAGGCTGAGCAGGCCGGTGGTGTGGTCGATCTGGCTGTCCAGCAGGACGATGGCGTTGATGCCGGTGTCGCGCAGGGCCCGGGCCGGCTGCATCGGCGCAAAGGCCTGCAGTTGGGCGCGGATGTCGGGCGAGGCATTGCACAGTATCCAGTGCACACCGTCGTCGGACAGGGCGATGGATGACTGGGTGCGCGCCGTGGCTTGCAGGGTGCCATCACGGTAGCCCTTGCAGTTGACGCAGTTGCAGTTCCACTGCGGGAACCCGCCACCGGCGGCGGAGCCGAGAACCTGGATGTACATGGCCACTCTCTATGCAGAAACCGGATCGGAAAAAACGAAAACGCCCCGGCAGGCCGAGGCGTGAAACCCTAAACCTGGCTTAGCGGTTAGCGAAGTACATGGTAACTTCGAAGCCGATACGCAGGTCAGTGTATGCAGGTTTGGTCCACATGGAATTACTCCTTCCGAATGAGGGTTGGGTTGTTCAGCTACTACTTGGGTACCGCCATGCGCTGGCAGTTCCCTGAAACCGAGATTGCGCTATCTTACAAGAAAAATTTGAACCGGAAGGTTAATTATTCGAGAAGCGCCGTTGCAGTTCGCGTAATAATCATCGTTTTTCACCCTGCCAGGAAGTGTCTGGCGCGGCAGCGTTGGCCAAACATAGCCAAGCGAAACCTGGGGCGAGCAGGTCGCTCAGCAGGTGGTCCAGATCCGTCTGCCGCGTAGTCAGGATAGACCTGCGCAGCACATCCAGCTTATCGGGTTGTGTGGCCAAGTGTGTCTGCCACGCCCATTCGGCGACATCGGCATTGGCCATGGCGGGCTCGTCGAATTGCCCAGCCAATGCTTGGCGAGCGGCCGGGTCAAGGGTGACGCCATGGCGCAGCAGGCCGAGCAGGTGGTTGAGCACCTGTGCCGGACCGGTGTGGGGAGACTGCACGCCGAACAGCAGCCCACCAACACCCTCGACCTGACGAAAGGCGCTGAACACCGCATAGCCGAGTTGCAATTCTACCCGCAGGCGTTGGTAAACCGGCCCTTGCAGCAACTGGGCTAACAGGCGGCCTGCGGCTTCTTTGGCCGCAGGCAACGGGTAGAACAGCAGCAGGGCATGTTCGCTGCCTGGCACTTGGGCATGCTGCCAGCGGTGGTTTGCCCATGTAGGCAGGGGGGCAGGCCGCGAGCCTTGCCCAGGGCACTGCTGCAGCGCAGTGCCCAAGGCATTTAGCGCGGTATCCTCGAAGCCGGTAGCCATGCCATGCCATTCGGTGTGCAGCCACAGGCTGTCGAGTTGCTGCTGGTTCAGCGTGTCGGCGGGCACCGCTGCGGGCAGGCTACCCCGTACCGCGTCTGGCAGTTGCTTGAGCAGGGCCCTGATGGGGATCAGGGCCGGGGGCTGCGCCGTGCAGGGCAGCCAGCAACTGGCAGGTGGCTTGAGCATCAATGCCAAGGCTTGTTCCACTGCCCGCAGCACTGCTGCTGGCAGGCCGGCGCAGCGCAACTGCCAGTATTCTCCGGCGCTGCTGTACTGCAGTTGCACGGAGGCGCGGTCACAGCGTTCCTGCAGTGGTACCAGGGCCAGTTCCAGCACACGCTGTAGCTGCTGGCGCAAAGGCGAAGGTACATGCCAGCGCAGGTACAGCGCAGCGTATTGGCGCGCCGGCGGGAGCTGGTCACTGATCTTCAGCGCTGCCGGCAGCGGCTGCGCCTTGGCATGGCGCAGGTCAGCCTTCAGCAATGGGTCGACTGGCAAGCGCTGCCAATTGCCATGGTCGCTACCTGGCAGGCTTTCCAGCAGGGCGCCAAGCGCCTGCAACCCCTGGGCATCCAGCTTGGCGAACGGCTGGCCTGTGCTGTCCCGGCGGGCCAGTTCGAGTGCGCTGGCACTTTGCGCACGGCTGCACTGCAGCAAGCCGAATTGGTGGTTCAACTGGTCTCGGTCGGCCTGGCGGATGAACCTGAACCAACCTTGCAGCAGGGCGCAGGTTTCGTCCGGGCAAGCGTCGGCACTTAGCTTCAGGTCAAGGTGCCACAGCAGCTGACCGGCAAACGCGTACAGCTTTTCGGCCGTGAAGCTTTGTAGCCAGCCACGCTCGCGAAGCGCGCCCAGCCAGGTACCTGGGCGGCTGTCCTCCAGGTAAGCGATCAGCAGTTCCAAGGCGTGCTCGGCCCCGCTGGGGAGGCCTTGGTGAGTGAAGGTCAGAGCGTTAGCCAGTGCGGGCAGTGGCGGCGGCAGCGCTCGCGGCACGCGCTCACCTGCGGCGAACAGTTCGGCGTGCTGCCGGGCAAGGCGTTCAAGTTCATCCAGCGGCTGTGGCCCGCAAAGGCTCAAGCAGATCTGGCCGCCTTGGTAGAAGCGCTGATGAAAGCCCGCAAGCGCTTGCTGGAAAGCTGCGTCGTGCAAGGCCAGGGTGTATCGATTGCCAGCATGAAAAGCGCCCAGTGGATGCTTGTCTGAGACTGACTGCAGCAGGGCGAACTGCTGTTGGGCCGATGGATTGCGCGACCAGGCGATGAATTCGGCGTGGATCACTTCGCGTTCACGGCGTTGGCGTTCGATACCCAGATCCGGTTCTGACAGCATTTGGCACAGGCGCTCGAGACCGCCATCGAGCGCGTTGGGTGGCACCTCGAAGAAAAAGTCGGTGGCGCGTTCGCGGGTGCTGGCGTTGACCTGTCCGCCCACGGCTTGTACGTAGCGCATCAGGCCGTCTTCCAGCGGGAAGCGCGGTGTACCGAGGAAGAACAGGTGTTCGAGGAAGTGCGCCAGACCGGGCCATCTGGCAGCTGCGTCGTGGCTGCCCGCATGCACCCGCAGTGCGGCGGCCGAGCGTTTGAGGCGCGGGGCGTGGCGCAGGGTCAACTGCAAGCCGTTGGCGAGGGTGAGTTGGCGAGTGGTGTCAGACATGGGGGCTCCGGTGGCGGCTTTCCATGCTAACCGATTTGTTTGCAGGCTCGGCCTATTCGCGGGGTATGGCGCCGGTATGAAAGGCAGCGCAGATCCCGTGGGAGCGGGCGTGCCCGCGAATGGGCCGCATAGCGGCCCCTGTCAGCCTTTACGCAGGTGCAGCTCCTGGCGCAAATCGGTCAGGTAGGGAAACGCCGTGCGTCCCAGCACCACCCGCTCATGTTCCAGCTCTGCCAACAACTGGCACTCATCCCGCCCGGCCATGGCCAGCAAGCTGCCATCCGGGCCGATGATGCTGCTCTGCCCGCAATACTGGATCTCGTCTTCCGCACCGCAGTAGTTGGCATACACCAGATAGCACTGGTTTTCCTGCGCCCGGGCTCTCACAGTCACCTGGCAGGTAAAGTCGTACGGCGTCATGTTCGCCGTCGGCACCAGGATCAGCTCGGCGCCATCCAGCGCCAGGCGCCGGGCGTTCTCCGGGAACTCGATGTCGTAGCAGATCAGCAGGCCAACCTTCCAGCCTTCCAGTTCCACCACCGGGAAATAGTCGGCGCCTGGGCTGAACATCGAACGGTCCAGTTCACCGAACAGGTGGGTCTTGCGGTAATTGCTCAGGCTGCGGCCATGCGCATCGATCAACTGCACGCTGTTGTAGATCGCCCCGTCATCGCCGCGCTCAGGGTAGCCATAGACAATGGCGATGCGGTGCGCCTGGGCGATCTCCACCACGGTCATGGCTGCCGGGCCATCGGCGGCCTCGGCCAGGCGCTCGACCTGGGCCAGGCCGATGTTGTAGCCGGTCAGGAACATCTCCGGGCAAACCAGCAACTGCGCGCCGCGTTCGGCTGCCAACTGCGCCTGGTGACGCAGCCGTTGCAGGCTGCCGGGCACATCCAGTGGCTTGGGTGCACCTTGGTACAGAGCGATGCGCATGGTGCCTCCTTGTCTCAATCCGCCAGGGCGATCGGGCCGATTTCGTTGAACACATCGCCTGGGCCGGGGTTGTCGGGGTGGGTGTGGCCACCAAAGTGGTTCATGATACCCCACACCGCATTCAGCGACGTCTGCACCGCGCCTTCAACCCAGGCGGGGGTCCATGACACGTCGTCACCGGCAATGAAGATACCGCGCTGCTCCGCCGGCATGTCCTGCTGCATGAAGTGCGCATACATGCGCTGGTTGTAGCGGTAATGGCCCGGCAGCGCGCCTTTGAAGGCACCGAGGAAGTACGGGTCGGCCTCCCAGGAAACCGTGATCGGGTCGCCGATGATATGGCCGGCGATATCGGTCTTTGGGTAGATCTTCTTCAGCGCATCCAGGGCCAGTTGTACACGCTTCTCCACCGGGTGCGGCAGCATCTTCAGCGCGTCGCTCATCCACGAGTACGACAGGCAGATCACCCCGGGCTTGTCGTTGCCGTTGTCGAACAGGTAAGTGCCGCGGGTGAGGCGGTCGGTGAGGGTCATGCTCAACAGGTCACGGCCGGTTTCCGGGTCCTTGTCCTTCCAGAACGGGCGGTCGACCATGACGAAGGTTTTCGACGACTGCATGTAGCGGGTACGGTCCAGGGCCATCCACATCTTTTGCGAGAACAGCGATTCCTCGCAGTCGATCTGGGTGGTCAGCAACCAGGTCTGGCAGGTGGCGAGTACTGCGCTGTAGTGGCGGGTATCGCCCCAGTTGTCGGTGACCGCCAGGCGGCCATCGGCGGCGCGGGCAATGCGCTTGACCCCGGTACGTGGTGCGCCGCCATGCAGCGTGCTCAGGCTGGTGCCCTCCGGCCAATGCACGCAGCGTTCCGGTACGTGGCGCCAGATGCCTTGTGGCACTTGTTCCACGCCCCCGACCACCAGGTGCTGATGGTCGTCGCAGTTGGTCATCACCACGCGGAAGATTTCCAGCATCGAGTTGGGGAAGTCCGAGTCCCAACCGCCGGTGCCGAAACCGACCTGACCGAACACTTCGCGGTGCTGGAAGCTCAGCTTGGCGAACGAGCGCGAGGTGGCGACGAAGTCGTAGAAGGTGCGGTCGTCCCACAGCGGCACCAGCTTGTTCCAGAGTTCCTTCAGGCGCGGTACATCACGGTCGCGGATGGCCTGCTGGATATCGGCGAACTGGGCGCCGCTCTCCAGCGCATCGGCCCAGGCGTCGGCTACCTCATGAAACAGTTGTGGCAGGTCGGTGGGTTTCTCGGCGTAGTAGGTCTGGCCTTCCAGGTCGATAACTGTGCTGCCCGAGGCCGGGGTCAGCGGGTTGGGGAAGGGCTTGGTTTCCAGGCCCAGCTTGTCGACGTAGTGGTAGAAGGCGGTGGACGACACCGGGAAGCGCATGCCACCCAGCTCGGCAACGATCCCGTCAGTGCCATTGAAGGCTTGCGAGCGCAGCCGGCCGCCTAGCTTGGACGCCTCGTACACCACCGGCTTGAGGCCCAGCTTCATTAGCTCGTAGGCCGCTACCAGGCCGGCGATACCGGCACCGACAATGGCTACCTCTTCCCCATGGCGCTCAGCTGGAATGCTGCCCAGGCCTGCCGGGTGTTCCAGCCAGTCGTCGAAAGCAAAAGGGAAGTCCGGGCCGAAAATGGTGATCGGCTTCTTGCCGTCGGCGGGGTGGCGGTTCTTCTTGTTCATGAAATGACCTTGCCAGAGAGGCTGCGCGAGGAGCGGAGCCTGAGTATAGGAGATGCCTGGAGGTCATTTTAGGGCGTGGGGTGTTCGTTATTAAGGTTTAGAGTGTTGTCTTAATGTAGTTTATTTCGTCGAAATTATAATAGTGAGGTTGTTTATGACGACGTGCTTGTCTTGGGCTTTGGGGGGCTGTGAGATCGAGCGCCGCCCGCGCGGCGCATCGCGAGCTGCGCTCGCTCCTACGTTTGTTTCGGGCCAGGTACGCCTGTGACAGGCGCGCGCGACCGCCTTGTTTGTACGACGCGATATCGCGCCATGCACCGAGGGGATCGCGCGCAATTCCCTCAGGAATAATTGGCCCGAAACAAACGTAGGAGCGAGCGCAGCTCGCGATGCGCCGCGCGGGCGGCGCTCGATTTCTGCAACACCATAAAACCCAAGGCAAACACACCCGGCCATTGCGCAACGTCATGCCAGGCGGTGTAGCCTTAAGGGTATGGCGGTAGAGGTGCGCCGCCTGGGAGACCGAGCGCCGCCTGTATGGCGGTAGAGGTGCGTCGCCTGTGAGATCGAGCGCCGCCTGTATGGCGGTAGAGGTGCGTCGCCTGTGAGATCGAGCGCCGCCCGCGCGGCGCATCGCGAGCTGCGCTCGCTCCTACGTTTGTTTCGGGCCAGTTATTCCTGGGGGAATTGCGCGCGATCCCCTTGGCGCATGGCGCGATATCGCGTCGTACAAACAAGGCGGTCGCGCGCGGCTGTCACAGGCGTCACTGGCCCGAAACAAACGTAGGAGCGAGCGCAGCTCGCGATGCGCCGCGCGGGCGGCGCTCGATCTCACAGCCCCCCCAAAGCTCAAGACAAGCCCTTCGACGAGCAGGAGGCCTGATTATCAGAGCGGCTGACCGCGGTCCACCTTGCTGCTGAGAATGATCGACGTGGTGGTCTTCTCCACCCCGTCGACACTGCCGATCTGGTCGAGTAATTGGTCCAGTTGTTCAGGCGAGTCCGTACGCAACCAGGCCACATAGTCGAACTCGCCGCTTACCGCACACAACTGCTGCACCTGGCCCATGGCACTCAGGCGCCGCACCACGTCCTTGCCGGAGCGTGGCTGCACCTTGATCCCCACGTACGCTTGCAGCCCACCGCCTATCACACCCTGGCCCAGGCGTACGCCATAGCCGGAGATAACCTTGTTTTTCTCCAGCCGCTCCAGGCGCGAATTGACGGTGGTGCGGGCGATACCCAACTGGCGGGCGAGGGTGGCGACGCTTTCGCGGGCGTTGATCTGCAGCAGGGCGATCAGCTGGCGATCGATTTCATCCAGCGTGATGGAGCGGGAATCCGACATGGCGAGTCTCTACGGTTGGCCCGCTAGCCTAGCCAGCCTGTGCCAATCAGGGCAAGGCCAGGTGCAGTCGATCACCGTTGACGGCGTCGGCTTGGCACTTTGGGTGAGAAGGGCCGTGCATGTCCGAAGGCTGCGTCTTCGGCACTAATTCGGCATGATGAAGCGCTAGTCCAACGGAAATCTCAGCGTGAACCTCGACCACCTGCTCGAATGCTGGCGACTGGAAGTCTCCAACAAGAAAAGACCCGGACGCCCTATCAGCCTGCTGTTCAACGTGCTGCGCCGCGCACGCAAGGACAACAAACTGCGTTTCCTTTTCGCCTATCGCTTGGCCCAGTACCTCGACGCCCGCGGCGGCCTGGCCCGGCGCCACGCCAGGCGCATGCAGCAGCGGCTCAACCTCAAGTATGGGGTGGACATCGACATCGGCGCCCAGATCGCCCCCGGCCTGCGCATCGCGCACCTGCCGGGGGTGGTGGTTACCCGGCATGTAAGCATCGGGCGCAACTTCTTCATCCGGCAGAACTGCTCGATCGGCATCAAGACCCTGGGGTTGCAGGAGTACGCACTGCGCATTGGCGACAACGTGAGCATGGGGGCCAACAGTTGCATCGTTGCTGATCGCATCGACATTGGCGATGACGTGGTGATTGGCGCGATGTCGTTGGTTACGCGGGATATTCCGCCTGGCATGACCTTCTACAACCCACGGCAGGTCGAGATGCGTCCTGGAGGGGGTTAACTGACAGCGGTACATTTGCGGACGTTGGCAGAGGGGGTGGTGGAGCAGACTGGGAGGGTTCTTATGGGGTTGCCCATGGTTGATGGCCATCATCGCCCGATGGACTGGAACGTGCAGTGGTGCGGCCTCCTTCGTTTAGCCCAGGCGCCGCGCTAGTGATGAGCGCACCGAACGAATACGCAAAGGCTTGAGGCAGTTGGCTCTGTAGCCAGCTTCCTGGCGTCCGTTGTCACGGGGCAGGCCCAGGTTCATTCATGGGCTTGCTCATCTGTGAGCCGATTAGCGAGCATATTCGGCTCATTTTGTGAGCTGATAATGGCGCCTATTCGGCTCATTGTCTGATCCTCAAGCTAGGGTGTTTGGCTTGAAGTATCGATAGGGCACCTTTCCGCGATTATCGGCGTGCTGGGTGATCGGCTTCTTGGTGGGCTGATTTCGCTGAGATACCGTTTCAGCGCTACTTCCAAGGTCATGCGGCCGGCGCCGCTGCGCTGGATGTACACGCCCCCGAACATTTATTTCTTGCGGGCATGAAAAAGCCGCGCAATGCGCGGCTTGTAAGCTGGTGGGCCCACACGGACTCGAACCGTGGACCAAAGGATTATGAGTCCTCTGCTCTAACCAACTGAGCTATAGGCCCTCAGTAAGTGGGCGGATTATAACGAGGGTTTCGCACCTGTGCCATCTGAAAGATCCGATAGTGCTATGCGAAGAAACGCGGCCGCGAATTCCTCTGGCGGTAGAGGGAGGCTGACGATGTAGCCCTGGATCTGCTCGCAGCCCTCGGCCGCCAGAAAACGCTGCTGGGCCTGGTTCTCCACGCCTTCGGCAATGATGGTCAACTGCATGCTGCGGCCCAGGGCAATGATCGCCCGGGCGATGGCGGCGTCGTGTGGGTCGTCGGGCAGGCCGCGGATGAACGACTTGTCGATCTTGAGGATGTCCAGCGGCAGGCGCTTCAGGTAGCTCAGCGACGAATAGCCGGTGCCAAAATCGTCGATGGCTAGCTGTACGCCGAGTTTCTTCAACTGGTACAGCACGGCCAGGGCCTCTTCTGCCTGGCTCATGATGAAGTTCTCGGTGATTTCCAGCTGCAGGTCACCGGCCCTCAGCTGGTAGTGCTTGAGCAGTTGTTCGATGCGCCGTGCCAGGTGTGGGTGGCGCAGCTGGGCGCCGGCAAGGTTGATCGACAGCGGGCCGAAGGGTTCATAGTGCTGCTTCCAGGCCTGCATCTGCCGGCAGGCTTGCTCCAGTACCCAGTCGCCGAGCTGCAGGATGGTGCCGTTCTCTTCCGCCAGGTGGATGAAGTGTTCCGGCGGTACCTCACCAAAGGTCGGGTGGCTCCAGCGGATCAGCGCTTCGGCACCCACCAGGCTCTGGGTCTTCAGGCTGAGCTTGGGCTGGAAGCACAGGCTCATTTCGTTGCGTTCGACGGCCCGGCGCAGCTCATGCTCCAGGGCGATGCGCTCGCTGGCCTGGGCGGTGAGGTCGCGGGTGTAGGCTTCGACGCGGTTGCGGCCTTTGGCTTTGGAGCGGTACATGGCAGCGTCGGCGTTGCGGATCAGTGTGGAGACGTCAGTGCCATCCTGTGGGTAAAGACTGATGCCGATGCTGGCGCTGGTGAAAAACTCGTGCTCGCCGGCCTGGAACGGTGCGTTGAAGCAGGCCAATAGCTTGTTGGCGATAGTGCTGGCGTCACTGGGCTTGTGCAGGCCGGGCAGCAGAATGATGAATTCGTCGCCACCCAGGCGGGCTACGGTGTCAACGTCGCGTACCTGTTCTTTCAGGCGCTGGGCGATGCCCTTGAGCAGCAGGTCGCCGACCGGGTGGCCAAGGCTGTCGTTGATATGCTTGAAGCGGTCGAGGTCCAGGAACAGCACTGCGCCCTGGCGGTTGGACACCTGCGCGCAGGTGAGCACACCCTGTAGCCGGTTTTCGAACAGGGTGCGATTGGGCAGGCCGGTCAGCGGGTCGTGGTGGGCCTGATAGTCGAGTTTGGCCTGGGCGTGCTTGATGCTGGAGATGTCAGCAAAAACCGCCACGAAGTGAGTGACCTCGCGGTCGCTGTTGCGCACGGCGCTGATGGTCAGCCAGCTTGGGTAAAGCTCGCCGTTCTTGCGCTTGTTGTAGATTTCGCCCTGCCAGTGGCCCTCGTCTGTAAGCTGGTGCCACATGGCCAGATAGAAAGCGCTGTCGTGCTGGCCCGAGGCGAGCAGGCGCGGAGTCTGGCCGAGGGCCTCGATCTCGCTGTAGCCGGTGATCTCGCTGAAGGCGCGGTTGACGGCACTGATGCGCTGGTCAATGTCGGTGATCAGCACGCCTTCGGCGGTGTTCTCGAACACGGTGGCGGCCAGCTGCAGTTTTTCTTGCATCAGGTGACGCTCGGTGATGTCGCGGGCGATGGTCAGCATGCAGTCGACGCCGGTAATCGGCAGGGGGCGGGCGGACAGCTCGCAAAGGCGGATCTGCCCGTCGCTGCGACGGATATGGCAGGTGAAGTCGCGCACGAAGCCGTCGCGGTTGAGCTGGTCAACCAGGTGTTTGCGCTCGTTGAGGTCGACCCAGATACCCAGGTCTAGCGAGGTCTGGTCGATGGTTGGGTTGAGGGCGTAGCCGGTGAGGCGACAGAAGCCCTCGTTCACCTCCAGCAGCAACCCGTCGCTCTGGCGCGATAGCAGCAGGCCGTCGGGCGAGGCGTGGAAGGCCTTTGCGAACTTTTCTTCTGAAGTTTGCAGCTGCTGCTGGGTCTCCTTCAGCTGGCTGATGTCGCGTAC
This sequence comes from Pseudomonas putida, assembly GCA_041879295.1. NCBI lineage: Bacteria > Pseudomonadati > Pseudomonadota > Gammaproteobacteria > Pseudomonadales > Pseudomonadaceae > Pseudomonas > Pseudomonas putida. The sequence continues at coordinate 458,523 of CP047152.1, forward strand.
TGCCACAACTAGCGCGGGTGTGCCGTCCAGTTCGAAGGTTTCGGCCGAAGTCAGGCCGGTGAACAGTTGGCCGTTGCTGCGGCGGAAGCTCATTTCCAGGTTGCGGATACCACCTTGGTGCAACCTTTCAAGCAGGAGCGGGCCACTGCCTTCTACGCCCCAAAGGCCAAGGTCGGTGGCGGTGCGGCCAATGACCTGGTCTGGCGGCAGGCCGATCTGCTCTTCGAAAGCCTCGTTCACCTCCAGCAGGCAGCCATCGCTGTGGCGCGCGATCAGCAATATATCGGGACACTGCTGGAATACCGAGGCGAACTTCTGTTCGGACAGGCGCAGGGCGTCCTCAGTGCGCTTGGTTTCGCTGATGTCGATCATCAGCCCGCGCATCACGGGCTGGTGGCCGTGTTCGATCATGCTGACGATGTTGCGTACCCAGAGGGGCTGGCCATCAGCCCGGATCACTCGGTAGTCCAGGCTGTGGTCGCGCCCCGCTGCGGTCTCGCTGTCGCAGTAGGCCTGTGCCCAGAGCGCGTCCTCCGGATGCAGGATGCTGCGCCAGAAACCGGGCCTGAGCCAGTCACTCAATGGGTAGCCGAGCAGGTCTTCGGCATGGGGTGAAACGTAGCTGTAGGTGAAGTCGTTGGCATCGGCTTCCCAGGCGATGGCTGACAGGCTCTCGACCAGGCCGCGATAGTGGTATTCGCTGCTGCGCAGCTCTTGCTCCAGGGCGATGCGCCGGGATATTTCCGAGCTGAGTCGGCGGTTGATGCGAATGACCACTGCCAGCACAGCCATCAGCAACAGCACCGCTGGCAGGCCATACACCAGCAGGTCGGACCAGAACATCCGCTGGTCGACTACATTGCCCACCCAGTGCTGCTGGATCTGGCTGATTTCGCTGCTGCTCATGTCGGCCATCACTTTATCGAGAATGCCGACCAGCACGCTCTTGTCGCGGGGGACGGCCATCGCCAGCTGATAACGGTAGGGCGTTTCGCCGCTGACGTAGAGGCCTTCGAGCTTGAGTTGGCGCAGGCTCCAGATACTGGAAGCGAGGTCACCGACCACGGCATCCACCTGGTCGGTGGCCAGTGCTTGCAGCGTGGAGCTGACGTTTGGCAGGGCAACCAGGTTGAGGTCCGGGTGGTGGGTACGCAGCAACTCGTGCGGGGCGTAGTTTTCTACTACGGCGATTTTCAAGCCGTACAGGTCAGCCAGCTTTCGCGGTTGTGCGCCGCCTTTGTGCGCGAGGATGACAATGGGGAAGTCGAGGTACGGGCGAGTGAAGGCCAGAAAGCCCTGGCGTTCCGGAGTGGACATGATGCCGGGCAGCAGGTCGATACGGCTTTCCCGCGCCTGCGCCAGCACCTCGGTCCAACTGCTGGGCTCGACCGGTTTGAACGTCACACCCAGGCGCTGCTGGATCATGGCAATGTAGTCGGCGGCCAATCCCTGGTAACGGCCCTCCTGGTCGCGAAACTCGAACGGTGGCCAAGAGGCGTCTACGCCCAGGTTGAGCTGCGGGTGGGCAGCCAGCCAGGTTTTCTCCTCGTCTGTCAGGGTCAGGGCGCCGGCCGTTGTGTTCCACAGAATCAGGATCAGCAACAGAATGGCCGGCTTCAAGGACATGGCAGCCTCGCACTCAGGTGGTCTGAAGTCGAGTGTAGACGGGCATTGCTGCAGGCGTGCAACGGAAGGGGGGCTTTATGTGGCGGGCCACTAAAGAAAAACCCCGGCCTGGGCCGGGGTTTTGTCATCACTCGTCGAGGAAGGAGCGCAGGTGCTCGCTGCGGGTCGGGTGGCGCAGTTTGCGCAACGCCTTCGCTTCGATCTGACGGATCCGCTCACGCGTTACGTCAAACTGCTTGCCCACCTCTTCGAGGGTGTGGTCGGTGTTCATGTCGATACCGAAACGCATGCGCAGCACCTTGGCTTCGCGTGCAGTCAGGCCCGAGAGCACGTCACGGGTGGCTTCCTTGAGGCTTTCGACTGTGGCCACGTCGATCGGGGACTGCATGGTCGAGTCCTCGATGAAGTCGCCCAGGTGCGAATCTTCGTCGTCACCGATCGGGGTTTCCATGGAGATCGGCTCTTTGGCGATCTTCAGTACCTTGCGGATCTTGTCCTCAGGCATTTCCATGCGCTCGCCCAGCTCTTCCGGCGTCGGTTCACGACCCATTTCCTGCAGCATCTGGCGGGAAATACGGTTGAGCTTGTTGATCGTCTCGATCATGTGCACCGGAATCCGGATGGTGCGTGCCTGGTCGGCGATCGAACGGGTGATCGCCTGACGGATCCACCAGGTGGCATAGGTCGAGAACTTGTAGCCGCGACGGTATTCGAACTTGTCCACCGCTTTCATCAAGCCGATGTTGCCTTCCTGGATCAGATCGAGGAACTGCAGGCCACGGTTGGTGTACTTCTTGGCGATGGAAATCACCAGACGCAGGTTCGCCTCGACCATTTCTTTCTTGGCGCGGCGGGCCTTGGCTTCACCGATCGACATGCGACGGTTGATTTCCTTGATCTCGGCAACGGTCAGGCCGGTTTCGGTCTCAAGGTCGATCAGCTTCTGCTGGCAAGCGACGATGGCAGCGTTCTTTTCACCCAGGGCGGCAGCCCACTTGGTGTTGCGCTTGGCCAGGTCACCGCTCCAGGTCTGGTCGGTTTCGTTGCTTGGGAACATGCGCAGGAAGTCGGCTCGCGGCATGCGGGCGTCACGTACGCACAACTGCATGATGGCGCGTTCTTGCTGTCGCAGACGGCTCAGGGCGTCACGTACACGCTCGACCAGTACCTCGAACTGCTTCGGTACCAGCTTGATCGGCATGAACAGGTCGGCCAGGGCCTGCAGGGCCTCGATGCTTTCCTTGTGGCTACGACCATTCTTCTTCAGGACCTTGGAGGTTACCTGAAGCTGATCGGATACCGCACCGAAGCGCTGGGCCGCGACTACCGGGTCCGGGCCGCTTTCGGCCTCTTCCTCGTCGTCACCGCTTTCGGATTCTTCTTCGTCGTCGTCGGACTCTTCCTTCGCCGCAGCGGCCTTGGCGCCCGGGATCGGCACTTCTTCGGTTGGCGCGGCAATGTTGTCGTCAGGGTCGATGTAACCGCTGAGAACGTCCGACAGGCGGCCACCCTCGGTGGTGACGCGGTCATATTCGCCGAGAATGTAGTCGACAGTGCCCGGGAAGTGGGCGATGGCGCCCATGACTTCACGAATGCCTTCCTCGATACGCTTGGCGATTTCGATCTCGCCTTCGCGGGTCAGCAGCTCGACAGTACCCATTTCGCGCATATACATGCGCACCGGGTCGGTCGTGCGGCCGATATCGGTTTCAACTGCCGCCAACGCAGCAGCGGCTTCTTCGGCCGCAGCTTCATCGGTGTCGGCTTCCGCCAACAGAAGGGCATCCGCATCCGGAGCACTCTCGAATACGTTGATCCCCATGTCGTTGATCATGCGGATGATGTCTTCCACCTGTTCCGGATCTGAAATATCCTCAGGCAGGTGGTCGTTGACCTCCGCGTAAGTCAGGTAGCCCTGCTCACGACCGCGGGTGATCAACTCTTTGATACGAGACTGCTGTTGCGCTTTTCCGGACATAACACCCTATCCACTGAAGGTCTTGGCGGGCAAAAAACAAGCCGAGGATTATACCCGAGCATGGGCCTCACGCGCCAGATGAGGTCGGCGTTTGTGCGGGAACATTTCGGCTCAGCAGGGCGAGGAGCTGGTTTTTTTCCTCGCTGGTCAATTCGCTTTGACGTGATTTCCTGAGCAGTTGTTCCAGGCTGCGCTCGCGTTGGCGGGCGGACAAGCTAGTTATAGTGTCGAAAAACTGTTGTTCAAGGTTGTCGGCTACGATAAGCCATTCCTTTTCCGCCAGGGCCCGCAGCAGGCGGCCTTGTTCGGTGCCGTGCCAACGTGCGATCAACTGCATTGAGCTTAGCCCAGGATTTTTCTGCGCGGCTTCGATCAACGCCACCAGCAGTTGGCTGTACAGGTGCTCTTCGTCGGCGAAGTGGCTGGCATCTTCCACCTTGCCGGCCAGCAGCGGGTGGTGCAGCAAGGTGCGCAGGGCGGCCAGGGTCGGTGGCTCGACCGGTGCTGGCACGCGCGGAGGTGCTTCGTCGCGTTGTTGCCAGGGCTTGCCGCCCTTGCGGTTCTTGTCCCAGGGTTTGTCGCTCCACGGCTTCTTGCTGCCACCCTTGCTGGGTTTCCACGCCTGCTCCTGATGAACGGGGGCAAAATCGTGCTGCGGCATGTCGCCGTAGTCGGGGGTGTAGCTGGCCATGGCGTCGTAGTCGTAGCCAGGGTCATAGTCCGGCATGCTGCTGGCCGCCGGGGCTTGTTGCGCCAGCTGCTCGACCTGCTGCGGGTCGAGGCCGGTGATTTCCTTCAGGCGGTTGCGCATCAGCTGACGCAGGTTGGCGCCGGGGATCTTTTCGATCAACGGTGCGGCCAAGGTCGCCATATGCGCCTTGCCTTCCAGTGAGCGCGGGTCGGCCTCGACGCCAAGTTGCTCGAAGAAGTAGTCGGCCAGCGGTTGGGCGTGCTGGTTGATACGGGCCATGAAAGCGTCGGTACCTTCGGCGCGCACCAGGCTGTCCGGGTCTTCGCCTTCGGGCAGGAACAGGAAGCGCGCGCGACGGCCGTCCTGCAGGTTCGACAATGTCGATTCCAGTGCGCGCCAGGCCGCCTTGCGCCCGGCCTGGTCGCCGTCAAAACAGAACAGCACGCTGGGCACCACGCGGAACAGGCGCTTGAGGTGCTCTTCGCTGGTGGAGGTGCCAAGGGTAGCCACGGCATTGCGCAGACCTTGCTGGGCCAGGGCAATGACGTCCATGTAGCCCTCGACGACGATGATCTCGTCAAGGTTGCGGTTGTGCTTGCGCGCCTCGTACAGCCCGTACAGTTCCTGCCCCTTGTGGAACACAGGTGTTTCCGGGGAGTTCAGGTACTTGGGCTTGTCGTCGCCGAGCACCCGGCCACCGAAGGCGATGATGCGCCCGCGGCTGTCACGTATCGGGAACATTACCCGGTCGCGGAAGCGGTCGTAGCGCTTGCCGCTCTCGGCGTTCTCGATCAGCAGGCCGGCATCGATCATCACCTTCTGCTGCAGGGTGTCGGCACCCAGGTGCTTGAGCAGGTTGTCCCAGCCGGGCGGGGCAAAGCCCAGGCCGAAGTCGCGGGCAATTTCCCCGGACAGGCCGCGGCCCTTGAGGTAGTCCACCGCTGCCTTGCGTGACGGGTGGCTGCGCAGAGCCTGGCGGTAAAACTCCGAGGCGGCGTCCAGTAGCGGGTACAGTGGCGAGTCAGTTGGCTGGCGCGGCTTCTGGTCGCGGCGGCCTTGCTCGCGGGGCACTTCCATGCCGGCGGCGCGGGCCAGTTCCTCGACGGCCTGGGGGAAGTCCAGGTTGTCGTGGTCCATGACAAAGCCCAAGGCGTTGCCACCGGCGCCACAGCCGAAGCAGTAGTAGAACTGCTTGTCGGGGCTGACCGTGAAGGACGGGGTTTTTTCTTTGTGGAACGGGCAGCAGGCGGAGTAGTTCTTGCCGGTTTTTTTCAGCTGGACGCGCGAACTCACCACGTCGACGATGTCGAGGCGGTTGATCAGGTCGTCAATGAAACTCTGGGGAATCAGCCCGGCCATGGCAGTCTCGTCATCTGGCAACTGGCAAGTCTAATCGCTCACGCGCCGAATGGGGCGAGTGCTGCTTGGGGAAGTGCGAGGGAATGTGCTCGTCGCCAGCCCCTAAGGGCTCGTCAGTCGGACGTGCACGTCTGGTCATACAGCAAGGAGGACCAGCTCTGACGTTTCAGGCAGGTTGCCCATGTGCAGTCCGCATGAAGCTTGTGCAGGGCCTTGAGCTAGCTGCTCAAGTTTGAAGCGACCACTGCCATCGCCCGGGGGTTAGCCGGGCAGGGCAGAAGCTTTGCGTTGAACGCCTGTATTAGTACAGACGAACGGCGCGGCGCTGTTCGCGCTGAACTTTCTTGGCGTGACGCTTAACAGCAGCAGCTGCTTTGCGCTTACGCTCTGCGGTCGGCTTCTCGTAAAACTCGCGGCTACGAACTTCAGCCAGTACACCGGCTTTTTCGCAGGAGCGCTTGAAACGACGCAGAGCTACGTCGAAGGGTTCGTTCTCTTTAACTTTGACGGCTGGCATCCAGGGCTACCTTAATTCATTACCGGGGTAGACGTGCTCCTGGCAAAACAAAGGTGTGCTGGAGAACGTCGGTTTTCAAGGGTTGCGGATGTTAACCCTTAGCAAGCCGGAATGCAAAGCCTCTGATCGAAAACCGCTGGTCGGCACCCGACACGGGGACTATCATGCGCGGCTTCGAATTCAGCCCCCACAAGGGACGAGCCCATGCTAGTACTGGGATTGGAAACATCCTGCGACGAAACTGGCGTCGCATTATACGACAGTGAACGGGGTTTGTTGGCCGACGCACTGTTCAGCCAGATCGACCTGCACCGCGTCTTCGGTGGCGTGGTGCCCGAGCTTGCCTCGCGTGATCACGTCAAGCGCATGCTGCCGCTCATCCGCCAGGTGCTGGACGAGGCAGGCTGCGTTGCCACCGAAATCGACGCCATCGCCTACACCGCGGGCCCCGGCCTGGTCGGCGCCTTGCTGGTGGGCGCTTCCTGCGCCCAGGCGCTGGCCTTTGCCTGGGACATCCCGGCGATCGGTGTGCACCACATGGAAGGCCACCTGCTGGCGCCCATGCTGGAAGAAAACCCGCCCGAGTTTCCGTTCGTCGCTTTGTTGGTTTCCGGTGGCCATACCCAGCTGGTCCGGGTCGATGGTATCGGTCAGTACGAACTGTTGGGCGAGAGCCTGGACGACGCTGCCGGTGAAGCGTTCGACAAGACCGCCAAGCTGATCGGCCTCAATTATCCCGGTGGTCCGGAAATCGCGCGTCTGGCCGAACAGGGTGTGGCCGGGCGCTTCGTGTTCCCGCGGCCAATGACCGATCGGCCAGGCCTGGAATTCAGCTTCAGTGGCCTCAAGACCTTCGCCCTGAACACCTGGCAGCAATGCAAGAATGCTGGCGACGACAGTGAGCAAACCCGTTGCGACCTGTCTCTGGCATTCCAGCAGGCGGTGGTGGAGACTTTGACCATCAAGTGCAAGCGGGCGCTCAAGCAGACCGGCCTCAAGCGCCTGGTCATCGCGGGTGGCGTGAGTGCCAACAAGGCCCTGCGCGCGTCCCTGGAGGACATGCTCGGTAGCATCAAGGGCAACGTGTACTACGCGCGCCCGCAATTCTGTACCGACAATGGTGCGATGATCGCCTACGCCGGTTGCCAGCGCCTGTTGGCCGGGCAGCAGCAAGACCTGGCGATCAGCGTGCAGGCACGCTGGCCGATGGAGCAGTTGCCGCCGCTGTAAGGTAGGGCGTCGAAGGTTCAGAAGTGCCGTTCGCGCCCTGCAAACAAGTCGCGCAGGTTGTTGCGGTGGCGCCACACGATCATCAAAGTCAGTACGCTGATCGGCAGCAGGGCCTCGGGCTCGCGCCAGGCCAGCAATGGCAGGGTGAGTGGCGTGGCAATCAGTGCCGCCAGTGAGCTGGTGCGCGTGAGGTAGAAGGTCAGCAGCCAGGCGCCGATGGCCAGCAGCGCGGCCGGGAAATACAGGCCCATGAGCATGCCGGCAGCCGTCGCCACGCCCTTGCCGCCCTTGAAGCGGAAGTACAGGGGGAACAGGTGACCCAGCACCGCGCATATGCCCACCCAGGCCTGCGCGTGCAGGTCCAGCCCGGCAGCGCGGGCGAGCAATACCGGCAAAAGGCCCTTGCACAGGTCGCCAAGCAGGGTCAGGATCGCCAGTTTACGGCCTGCCAGGCGTAGCATGTTGGTGGCGCCGGCATTGCCTGAACCGCTGGAACGCGGGTCCGGGCTGCCCGAAAGGCGGCTGAGAACAATGGCGAAGGACAGCGAGCCGAGCAGGTAGGCGAGCAACGCCAGTAACCAAAACATGCTAACTATTCCGGGCGAGGACGCCCTGATTCTAACGGCGCCAGTCGCCCTTGTCGTGCTGTGGAGAGAAGTGCTTGGACAGAGTGTTCATCGAAGGCCTGGAAGTCGATACCGTCATCGGTGCCTATGACTGGGAGCGGGATATTCGCCAGTGCTTGCGCCTGGACCTGAGCTTTGCCTGGGACAACCGCCCGGCTGCCGCCGGAGACGACCTGAACCTGGCGCTGGACTATGCCAGTGTGTCGGCGCGCATCCAGGCGTTTGCCGAACAGGCCCGTTTCGAGCTGGTTGAAACATTTGCCGAGCGCCTGGTGGCCACCTTGATGGACGAGTTCCACATCCCCTGGGTGCGGTTGAAGCTGACCAAGCCGGGCGCGGTGCCGGCGGCCCGTGGTGGTGTAGGCGTGGAGATCGAGCGCGGATGTCTTTGAACACGGTTTACCTGGGCCTGGGCAGCAATATCGACCGTGAGGCGCATTTGTGCGCCGGGCTCGATGCGTTGGCTGGCATCCTGACCGACATGCGCTGTTCGCCGGCTTTCGAAAGCCAGGCGGTGGGTATCAAGAGCGGGCCGTTCATCAACTTCGTGGTGACCGGGCAAACCGCATTGCCGTTGATCGAGCTGGACCGCCGGCTGAAGTTCATCGAGGCCGACAATGGCCGCTATGCACCGGACCGCAAAGGGTTGCCGCTGGATATCGACGTGCTGATGTATGGCGATTTGCACGGTACCTTCGATGGGCTGGTACTGCCCCGGGCCGAGATCCTGAAGAACGCCTTTGTGCTGTGGCCGCTTTCGTTGCTGGCGCCCGACCTGGTGCATCCGGGGGTGGGCAAGCGCATGGCGCAGCTGTGGCAGGAAGCGCAGATCGATCAGGTGCTGGCTCCGGTCGCCTTTGAGTGGCGCGGGTTGCAGTTGACGCCCGCTTAAGCCTGCATCGGCCTCTTCGCGGGTAAACCCGCCCCTACAACGGCCTGTGCCCAACCTCTGATGTGTGCCCCCTGTAGGAGCGGGTTACCCGCGAATACGGTGGTGACTGCGACGGTGAACAGCGGTCGGAAATTGGCCAGCAGGCCCGGCCCTTTCGCGGGTGAACCCGCTCCTACAGCGGCTTCAGCCGCGAAGAGGCCGGGAGGTCTAACCGCGCTGGTAAGCCTCGAGCGCTTTCAGCCGTTCACCTTTGAGTGCTTCGCCCAGCGCCTGACCCGTCAGCCCGGCTTGCACCAACGGCTTCACATCCACCGCTCGCGCCGCCGCTGCTGCGCCTCGCAGGTAATCGGCCTGTGGGTAACCCTGCTCGCCATCGCCCAACGCCGCCATCTCGCAAACGACCACAAAATCCTCGAACCGCTGCGGCCGTCGGTAGACATCGAACTTCTGCAACAGCTCCAGCAGTGCCGTGGCCGGCAGTTCGAGCGCCTGATTGCCCTGCGCCAGGCACTCCCCTGTCAGCATGGCCAGTTCCTGGCATTCACGCGGTGCCTTCAGGCGCTGGTTGACGGTTTTGATCGATGTCGGTGTCAGCCCGCGCAACAGGCAGGCCCAGCGCACGTGCAGCGGTTGTTCGTGCGCCGCCGCCTGCTCCAGCGCCGACAGTGTCCGGGAGCCGTCATCGAGCTCAGGCAGCAGCTCCTGCAGGGCCCCGCACGCGCTCAGCACCTTGAAGAATACCTGTGGTTGCACTTCCATCAGCGCGCGTTCGATTTCCTTCCAGCTGCGCTCGGCAGTGAGTGCCTGCAGTTCGCCCGAGGCGCTGATCTGGCGCATCAGCGTCAAGGTTTCATCGGCAACCCGGAAACCCAGTGGCGCATAGCGGGCAGCAAAGCGGGCAACACGCAGCACGCGTAGAGGATCTTCGGCGAATGCCGGGGAAACATGGCGTAGCAGGCGTTGATCCAGATCTTTCTTGCCTTGGTAGGGGTCGTATAGCGTGCCGGCTTCATCCTCGGCCATCGCATTTATGGTCAGGTCGCGACGGATCAGGTCCTCTTCCAGGGTTACGTCGGGGCTGGCGTGAAAAGTGAACCCGCCGTAGCCTCGCCCACTCTTGCGCTCGGTGCGCGCCAGGGCGTATTCCTCGCCGGTTTTCGGGTGCAGGAACACCGGGAAATCGGCGCCCACCGGCCGATAGCCCTTGGCGAGCATTTCTTCGACTGTGGCGCCCACCACCAGCCAGTCGATATCGCTGACAGGGCGGCCGAGCAGGCGGTCGCGCACGGCGCCGCCAACTTTGTAGATGTGCATGTGCAGCTCTCCATAACTGCCGACAGGATAACCCGTCGGCGGTCATGGAGTTGCATCAGAGGTGGTGGATAACGGCCAGGTCCATGCGGCCGTAGTCGGCGCTTTCGCTATGCTCGCCGCGCGGCGGCATGTGGTGAGTACTCATCACTTGCTCGCCTTGCACGGTCTCCAGGTGGATATCGAAGCCCCACAGGCGATGCAGGTGCTTGAGCACTTCGTCGGTCGAGTCCCCCAGCGGTTTGCGGTTATGTTGCTGGTGTCGCAGGGTTAGTGAGCGGTCTCCGCGGCGGTCGACGCTCCAGATCTGTACGTTCGGTTCACGGTTGCCCAGGTTGTACTGCGCTGCCAGTTGCTCCCGAATCACCCGGTAGCCGGCCTCATCATGGATGGCAGGCACCAGCAGGTCGTCGCGCTGGTCGTCATCGAGGATGCTGAACAACTTGAGGTCGCGCATCACCTTGGGCGACAGGTACTGCAGGATGAAGCTCTCGTCCTTGAAGCTGCTCATGGCGAACTTGATGGTAGAAAGCCAGTCGCTGCCGGCAATTTCGGGGAACCAGTGGCGATCTTCTTCGGTGGGGTTTTCGCACATGCGGCGGATGTCGGTGTACATCGCAAAGCCCAGCGCGTAGGGGTTGATGCCGCTGTAGTACGGGCTGTCGAAGCCGGGCTGGAACACCACGCTGGTGTGCGACTGCAAGAACTCCATCATGAAGCCTTCGGTAATCAGCCCCTCGTCGTACAGGTCGTTCATCAGGGTGTAGTGCCAGAAGGTTGCCCAACCTTCGTTCATCACCTGGGTCTGGCGCTGGGGGTAGAAGTACTGGGCGATCTTGCGCACGATGCGCACTACCTCACGTTGCCAGGGTTCAAGCAGCGGGGCGTTTTTTTCGATGAAATACAGGATGTTTTCCTGCGGTTCGGCGGGGAAACGCCCCTCATCGCGGTCGTTGCCCTTTTCGGCGTTCTTCGGAATTGTCCGCCAAAGGTCGTTGATCTGACGCTGAAGATGCTCTTCGCGCTCCTGTTGCCGGCGCCGCTCTTCTTCGGCAGAAATAGGATAGGGCCGCTTGTAGCGGTCGACACCGTAGTTCATCAGGGCATGGCAGGAGTCGATCAGGTCCTCCACTGCATCAATACCGTGGCGCTCTTCGCACTGGGCGATGTACTGCTTGGCGAACACCAGGTAGTCGATGATCGAACTGGCGTCAGTCCAGGTGCGGAACAGGTAATTGCCCTTGAAAAAGCTGTTATGGCCGTAGCAAGCGTGGGCAATCACCAGTGCCTGCATGCACATGGTGTTTTCTTCCATCAGGTAGGCGATACAAGGGTCGGAGTTGATCACGATCTCGTAGGCCAGGCCCATCTGGCCGCGGCTGTAGGACTTTTCCGTGCTGAGGAACTGCTTGCCGTAGGACCAGTGGTGGTAGCCCAGCGGCATGCCGACCGAGGCGTAGGCGTCCATCATCTGCTCGGCAGTGATTACCTCGATCTGGTTGGGGTAGGTGTCCAGGGCGTAACGCTCGGCCAGACGGCTGATTTCCCGGTCGTAGGTCTGGATCAGCTCGAACGTCCACTCGGACCCAGTGGAAATGGGTTGGCGTCTCTGTGCTCTGGCGGTCATGTGGCTAACCTGCGCTGGAAGAGTTCACGGAAGACCGGGTAGATGTCGCCGGCCGATACCAGCTGCTGTTGGGCGAACGTGTCGGGGAAAGCATCGCCGATACGCTCGTACTCATACCACAGCGCCTGGTGTTCACGGGGGGTGATCTCAACGTAAGTGTAGTACTGCACATGCGGCATGATCTGTTTGGAGAGGATGTCGCGGCAGATCGGCGAGTCGTCGTTCCAGTTGTCGCCATCGGAAGCTTGCGCGGCATAAATATTCCAGTCGCTGGCCGGGTAGCGCTCGGCCATGATCTCCTGCATCAGCTTGAGGGCACTGGAAACGATGGTGCCGCCGGTTTCCCGCGAGTAGAAGAACTCTTCTTCATCGACTTCCCGGGCGCTGGTGTGGTGGCGAATGAAAACGACTTCGATGCGCTCGTAGTTACGCTTGAGGAACAGGTACAGCAGGATGAAGAAGCGCTTTGCGATGTCCTTGGTGGCCTGGGTCATCGAGCCGGATACGTCCATCAGGCAGAACATCACCGCCTTCGAGCTTGGGTTGGGTTGCTTGACCAGCAGGTTGTACTTGAGGTCGAAGGTGTCGAGGAAGGGCAGGCGGTTGATACGCGCTTTCAGGCGCTCGATTTCCTGTTCGATTTCCTGGATATCGGTGAAATTGTCCGGCTCTTCGACCCGCAGGCGGTCGAGTTCCTTTTGTGCTTCGCGCAGCAGGGCGCGGCTGCTGCCGGTCAGGGCGATACGCCGGGCATGGGCCGAGCGCAGGGTGCGCACGATGTTGATGCGTGACGGGTTGCCTTCGTTGGCGATGCCGGCCCGAACGGTCTTGAAGGTGTCGGCGCCAGTCAGGTGACGTTTGACCAGGTTGGGTAGCTCAAGGTCCTCGAACATGAATTCGAGAAATTCTTCCTGGGTGATCTGGAAGACGAACTCGTCCATGCCCTCGCCGGAATTGCCGGCCTTGCCGCGACCGCCACCACCTCCACCGCCTTGCGGCCGTGGGATGTGTTCACCTGCCGTGAATTCTTTGTTGCCAGGGTGCACGATGGTCTGTTTGCCCCCACGACCATGATGCAAGACCGGTTCGTCGATGTCGCGTCCGGGAATACTGATCTGCTCGCCGTGTTCCATATCCATGATGGAGCGGCGGCTCACCGCCTCTTCGACGGCCTTTTTGATATGTTCGCGGTACCGCCGCAGGAAGCGCTGGCGGTTGACCGTGCTCTTGTTCTTGCCGTTCAGGCGTCGGTCTATAACGTAGCTCATGGTCCCTCCGGTGACTGGATGCAGCTGCAACCCACAAGCTGCAAGCCACAAGCTTCAAGCTGCAAGAAAGAGCAGCCACCGCCGCTGCAAGCTGTGACGCGGGCGGCAATGCCAACGCCAGGCAGCTTGCAGCTTGCGGCTCGTAGCTTGCCGCTTTATTGCGATTTCCTGACCCGCAGGTACCATTCCGACAGCAGGCGCACCTGTTTGTCGGTATAGCCACGCTCCACCATCCGGGTGACGAAGTCGTTGTGTTTCTTCTGGTCCTCTTTGCTGGCCTTGGCGTTGAAGCTGATGACGGGCAGCAGGTCTTCGGTGTTGGAGAACATTTTCTTCTCGATCACGACCCGCAGCTTTTCATAACTCAGCCAGCTTGGATTCTTGCCATTGTTGTTGGCGCGTGCGCGCAGTACGAAGTTGACGATCTCGTTGCGGAAGTCTTTCGGGTTGCTGATACCTGCCGGTTTCTCGATCTTCTCCAGTTCTTCGTTGAGCGCAATGCGGTTAAGAATTTCGCCGGTTTCCGGGTCGCGGTATTCCTGATCCTGGATCCAGAAGTCTGCGTACAGCACGTAGCGGTCGAAGATGTTCTGGCCGTATTCGCTGTAGGACTCGAGGTAGGCGGTCTGGATTTCCTTGCCGATAAACTCGATGTAGCGCGGCGCCAGGTATTCCTTCAGGTAGCGCAGATAGCGTTCGCGCACTTCAGCCGGGAACTGTTCCTGTTCGATCTGCTGTTCGAGCACATACAGCAGGTGCACCGGGTTGGCGGCAATTTCGTGTGGGTCGAAGTTGAACACCTTGGACAGGATCTTGAAGGCGAAGCGAGTCGATAGGCCGTTCATGCCTTCGTCGACACCCGCGGCGTCCCGGTATTCCTGAATCGACTTGGCCTTTGGATCGGTGTCCTTGAGGTTTTCCCCGTCGTAAACGCGCATCTTGGAATAGATATTGGAGTTCTCTGGCTCTTTCAGGCGCGAAAGCACAGTGAACTGAGCCAACATCTTGAGCGTGTCTGGCGCACAGTGGGCCTTGGACAGTGAGCTGTTGATCAGCAACTTGTCGTAGATCTTGATTTCATCGCTGACCCGCAGGCAGTACGGCACCTTGACGATATAGATCCTGTCGATGAACGCTTCGTTGTTCTTGTTGTTGCGGAAGGTGTGCCACTCCGATTCGTTGGAGTGCGCCAACAGAATACCGGTATAGGGGATCGCCCCAAGGCCTTCGGTACTGTTGTAGTTGCCTTCCTGAGTGGCGGTGAGCAAGGGGTGCAGGACCTTGATCGGCGCCTTGAACATTTCGACGAATTCCATCAGGCCCTGGTTGGCCCGGCACAGCGCGCCCGAGTAGCTATAAGCATCGGCGTCGTTCTGTGGGTATTCCTCAAGTTTGCGGATATCGACCTTGCCGACCAGGGCAGAAATGTCCTGGTTGTTTTCATCGCCGGGTTCGGTCTTGGCAATGGCGATCTGGTTAAGAATCGACGGGTACAGCTTCACCACCTTGAACTTGGAGATGTCACCGCCAAATTCCTGCAGGCGCTTGGTGGCCCAAGGCGACATGATGGTGTTGAGGTAGCGCCGTGGGATACCGAACTCTTCCTCGAGAATGGCCCCATCTTCGGTGGCATTGAACAAGCCCAGAGGTGACTCGAAGACCGGCGAGCCCTTGATCGCGTAGAACGGCACCTTTTCCATCAGCTGCTTGAGTTTTTCCGCCAGCGAGGACTTGCCGCCGCCTACCGGGCCCAGCAGATAGAGGATCTGTTTCTTCTCTTCCAGGCCTTGGGCGGCGTGGCGGAAGTACGACACGATCTGGTCGATGCACTCTTCCATGCCATGGAAGTCGGCAAAGGCCGGATAGCGGCGGATAACCTTGTTGGAGAAGATGCGCGACAGCCTGGAGTTGGTAGAGGTGTCGATCAGCTCTGGCTCACCGATGGCCAGCAACAGCCGTTCGGCCGCCGATGCGTAGGCACTGCGATCCTCTTTGCACAGCTCGAGGTACTCCTGCAGCGAGAGTTCTTCCTGGCGCGTAGACTCGAAACGTTGTTGGAAGTGGCTAAAAATACTCATGACGTCACCTCGCTCGATACGTGGAGACGACGCCGGATCAGTCAGCTGATGCTGGCATGCAACCGGGTTGGCCGATTGCTGTATACCCCCCAGAACACCCTGTAACGCTACCGATGACCCGCACGCCGGTGTACCGGCTCTCCCCTTTTTGGATGGCCTGAGCTTAAGCGTAGTTGGTTATCTGCAAGATCAAGGGGCGAGAAAGGCAGAAGTGACGAACGACCGTTCGTCAGATAAGCCGCAAGCCCGCGCGGGGCACGGGCTGCAGGGGAAAATAAAAAATTATTCAGCGTTGCCCTGAGCGGTCTCGGCCGGGTAGGTCGCGCGCCACAGTTCGAAGCCGCCGTCCACGCTGTAAACGTCGGAGAAACCTTGGCCTACCAGGTAGGCGGCAGCGCTTTGGCTGGAATTGCCGTGATAGCAGACCACCAGGGTTGGCGCGTCGAGGTCGGCGTTGCGGATGAAATCGGCGACCGAGTGGTTGTCCAGGTGCCGGGCGCCGGTGATGTGGCCGGCGGCAAAGGCCTGCGGGTCGCGAATGTCGACCACGACCGCACCTTCTTTCTTGCGAAGCTCCAAGGCCTGCTCAGGAGGGATGCGCTTGAATTCGCTCATGGGTACTACTTCCTTCAGGTGTGGTCGTTGAGTGTAGTGGGTTGTGCCGGTTGGCGCAGGGTGCCGTCGTCGGCGCAGTCGCAGCGGTGGTATTCACCGCTGTCAACGTTGTACAGGGTCATGGCGCCACCCCATACACAGCCAGTGTCCAGGGCGATGACGTCGGGCTGGGTGACCTCACCCTGCAGAGCGGCCCAATGGCCAAAGATGATCTTCACGTGGCGTGAGCGGCGGTCTTTGTGCGCGTACCAGGCTTTGTAGCCTTTGGGCGCGCTACCCAGGCCTTCCTTGCTCTTGAGGTCGAGTTTGCCATCGGCAGTGCAAAAGCGCATGCGGGTGAAGTAGTTGGTGATGACCCGTAGGCGTTCGACGCCGGCGAGGTTCTTGCGCCACTTGTTCGGCTCGTTACCATACATGCCTTCGAGGTACAGCTGCAGGCGGGTGTCGTCACGCAGCACTTCCTCGACCTCGGCGGCGAGTTCCAGGGCTTTGCCAAGGGTCCATTGTGGCGGTATGCCGGCGTGAACCAGGGCGATGCCGCGGGGCTCGTCGTAATGCAGCAGCTTTTGCTGGCGTAGCCAGTCGAGCAGCTGGTCGGCGTCCGGCGCTTCAATGATCTCGCGCAGTGTGTCGCTTTTCTTGAGCCGCTCGACGTTGTGCCAGGCGGCCAGCAGGTGCAGGTCATGGTTGCCCAGCACGCAGACCAGTGAATGACGGATCGAGTACAGGAAGCGCAGGGTTTCCAGTGACTCGGGGCCGCGGTTGACCAGGTCGCCGACCAGCCACAGGCGGTCGACGGCGGGGTTGAAACTGACGCGATCGAGCAGGCATTTGAGTGGCTGCAGGCAGCCCTGCAGGTCACCGACGGCGTAGGTAGCCATCAGTGCAGCGCCCCGGGCACTGCCAGGCGGAAGGGGGCAATCTCGGCGTCGAAGCGCTTACCGTCTTCGGCGAACATCTGGTAGCTGCCCTGCATGGTGCCAACGCGGGTGCTGATGACGGCACCACTGCTGTAAGTATGGCTCTGGCCAGGGTCGATGTTGGGTTGCTGGCCGACCACACCGGCACCGCGTACTTCCTCAACCTCGCCGTCACCGTTGGTGATCAGCCAGTGGCGCGACAGCAGCTTGGCCGTGAGCGAGCCATTGTTCTGCACGGTAATGGTGTAGGCGAAAGCGAAACGACTGTTTTCGGGGTCGGATTGTTCTTTCAGGTAGCGGGTCACGACGCTGACGTCGATTTGATAGCGGGGGTCGGACATGCAAGGGCCTTGGGCGAACTGACGCAATAATGCAGTCTAGGCCATTGGGAGGGGGGAGGGCCAGCGGTGATCGGGCTTGGGGTGTTGACTATGCCGGCCCCTTCGCGGGTTTAACCGCGATAAGGCCGGTACAGGCTAAATCAGGCTTGTTGCTGATCAGCCAGTTGGTCAGCCAGGCGCACGAAGGCTGCCAGGTCGAGCTGTTCAGGGCGCAGGCTGCCATCAACGCCGGCAGCCTCGATGGCGGCGCTGTCCAGCAGGCCTTTCATGGTGTTGCGCAGGGTCTTGCGGCGCTGGTTGAACGCTTCGCGAACGACGCGCTCCAGCAGCAGGTGGTCCTGGGCCGGGAACGGCAGCACTTCGTGCGGCACCAGGCGGACGATCGCCGAATCCACTTTCGGTGGCGGGTTGAAGGCACCAGGGCCGACATTGAACAGGTGCTCCACGCGGCAGTGGTACTGCACCATGATCGACAGGCGCCCCCAGTCACCACCGCCAGGGCCGGCGGCCATGCGCTCGACCACTTCCTTCTGCAGCATGAAGTGCATGTCGCGGATCAACCCAGCATGGCTGAGCAGGTGGAAGATCAGCGGGGTGGAGATGTTGTAGGGCAGGTTGCCAACCACCTTGAGGCTGCGCGGCGGCACGCCCAGTTGGTTGAAGTCGAACTTCAGGGCGTCGCCCTGATGCAGGCGGAAGTTGCTGCGATCAGCGAACTTGTGCTGGAGGATCGGCACCAGGTCTTTGTCCAGCTCCACCACGTCCAGCTGTGCGCCGCTGCCCAGCAGGCCTTCGGTCAGGGCGCCTTGGCCCGGGCCGATTTCCAGCAGGTGTTCACCGGCCTTGGCGTTGATGGCACGCAGGATGCGGTCGATGATACCGGCGTCGTGCAGGAAGTTCTGGCCGAAGCGCTTGCGCGCCCGGTGTTGGTATTGCTCGTTCATGGTCGGTTCTCGGCCATCTGGTAGGCGGTTTCCAGTGCGACGCGCAGGCTGCCGGTGTCGACTTTGCCAGTGCCGGCCAGGTCCAGGGCGGTGCCGTGGTCAACCGACGTGCGGATGATCGGCAGGCCCAGGGTCACGTTCACTGCAGCGCCGAAGCCTTTGTACTTGAGTACGGGAAGGCCCTGGTCGTGGTACATCGCCAGCACTGCATCGCAGTGCTCCAGATATTTGGGGGTAAACAGGGTATCGGCCGGCAGTGGCCCGCGCAGGTCCATGCCTTCGGTGCGCAGGCGGGCCAGGGTCGGCTCGATGATGTCGATTTCTTCGCGGCCCAGGTGGCCGCCCTCGCCCGCGTGCGGGTTGAGGCCGCACACGAGGATACGCGGGTTGGCAATGCCGAACTTGTCGCGCATGTCGGCATGCAGGATACGGGTTACACGTTCGACGCGCTCGGCAGTGATAGCGTCGGCAATATCACGCAGTGGCAGGTGCGTGGTCACCAGGGCCACGCGCAGGCCGCGGGTGGCCAGCATCATTACCACTTGTGCGGTGCGGGTCAGTTCGGCAAGGAATTCGGTATGCCCGGAAAAGGCGATACCGCTTTCGTTGATCACACCCTTGTGTACCGGGGCAGTGATCATCCCGGCGAAGTGCCCGTCCAGGCAGCCTTGCCCGGCGCGGGTCAGGGTTTCCAACACGAACGCCGCGTTGGCCTTGTCGAGCTGGCCTGGCACCACCGGGGCCGCCAGGGGGGTATCCCAGACGTACAGGCTTCCTGCGGGGGCAGGGTGGTCTGGCCATTGGCCCGGGGCTACCGGCAGCAGGCTGACGGCCAGCCCCAGCTGCGTGGCCCGCTCGGCGAGCAGGTCACGGCTGGTGATGGCGATCAGGGGATGGGGCTGGGCGTCTGCGGCGAGCAGCAGGCACAGGTCGGGGCCTATGCCGGCCGGCTCGCCGGGGGTGACGGCGAAGCGCAGGGGCTTCACTGGGCGGCCTGGTCAGCGCCAGGCAGCTTGATTTCAACGTAGGCTTCGTCGCGGATCTGGCGCAGCCAGGTTTGCAGCTCTTCGTCGTACTTGCGATTGCGCAGTACGCTCAGTGCCTGCTGTTCGCGAGCCTGCTCGGTGCTGTCGGTGGCGCGGCGGCCCAGCACTTCCAGAACGTGCCAGCCGTATTGGGTCTTGAACGGTTTGGTCACTACGCCTTGCTGGGCATTGGCCATCTGTTCACGGAACTCCGGTACCAGGGTGTTCGGGTCGACCCAGTTGAGGTCGCCACCGTTGAGTGCCGAACCCGGGTCTTCCGAGAAGTTCTTGGCCAGTTCGCCGAAGTCTTCGCCGCTCTTGATCCTCTCGTACAGGCGCTCGGCCAGCTGCTTGGTGGCCGCCTCGCTGCGGATCTCGCTTGGCTTGATCAGGATGTGGCGTACATGCACTTCGTCACGCAGCACGTTCTCGCTGCCACCGCGCTTCTCCTCGAGCTTGAGGATGATGAAGCCGTTGGGGATGCGAATAGGCTGGGTAATTTCGCCCACTGGCATGCTGCTGAGCATCTTGGCGAAGTCAGGTGGCAGCTGGCCGGCTTTACGCCAGCCCATCTCGCCGCCTTCCAGTGCGTTTTCGCTGGCGGAATTGGCAATCGCCATCTGGCCGAAGTCCGCGCCCTGGCGCAGTTGCTGGTACACGTCACCGACCTTGCGGGCCGCTTTCTGGATATCGTCCGAGTTGGCGGCTTCCGGGGTCGGGATGAGGATGTTGGCCAGGCGGTACTCTTCCGACATCTGCATCTTGCCCAGATCCGAGGCCAGGAAGTTCTTCACTTCCTGCTCGGACACCTGAATGCGTTCGGCAACGCGGCGTTGGCGCACGCGGCTGATGATCATCTCGCGCTTGACCTGCTCGCGAGCGTCGTCGAACGACAGGCCGTCATGGGCCAGCGCCGCGCGGAACTGGTCCAGCGACATACCATTGCGCTGGGCAATGGTACCAATGGCCTGGTTCAGCTCTTCGTCGGTGATGCGGATGCCGGAGCGCTCGCCGATCTGCAACTGCAGGTTCTCGACGATCAGGCGTTCCAGTACCTGCGGTTCCAGGGCGCTGGTCGGCGGTACGCCGCCGCCGCGCTTGGCGATTGTTCGCTGGACTTCATGGACACGCTGTTCCAGTTGGCTTTGCATGACCACGTCGTTGTCGACGATAGCCACCACGCGATCAAGAGGTTGCACCGCGGCATGCACCGCGCCACTCAGCAAAGCGGCGCCCAGCAACACTGGGCGCAGACGATCAATAAGCTTGGTCTTCACGTTCACGGTAACCTTGAATGCCTTGGTCGAGGAAAGACTCGACCTTGTTGCCAACTACGCCGCCGAGGCCTTTCAGGACGATCTGAAGGAAGACACCGTGGTCGCCTTTTTCGTTCTGTGGAAGGGCCTGGCTGAAATCGTCGTAGTCGATCCAGTAACGGTTGATCAGGCGCAGCTTCCAGCAGCAGTTGTCGTATTCGAAACCGCCCATGGCTTCCAGGGTGCGGTTGCGGTTGTAGTCATGCTGCCAGCGGGCGATAACGTTCCACTGTGGAACGATCGGCCAGATGACCGAGAAGTCATGCTGCTGGATCTTGTAGTAGTCCTTCACGTAGTTAGGGCTGCCCGGGGTGCCATAGTCACCGCCGCCCACTTTCCAGGTACCGGTCGCGGAGTCATAGGCGATGGTGTCGTTACGGTAGCGATAACCGAGGTTGACCACCTTGTTCGGGTTGTCTTCAGGCTGGTAGTGGAACATCGCGGCGCCCGAGCGTGGGCTGCGGGTGTCCGGGTCCCAGTTGTAGTTCGAATTGAAGCGCCAGTCGCGGTTGAAGTAGTAGTTGTACATCAGCGCGTACGGCGACACGTCGGACTGCGAGTCGGTGCGGGTGCGGTAGTCGATACCCGGCAACTGGACTTTGCGATCCTTGAAGTAATAGGCCTGGCCGATGCTGAAGTTCTGCCGCTCGAAGCCATTCTCTTCGATCCAGCGGGTTGTCACGCCCAGCGACAGTTTGTTCTCGTCGCCGATACGGTCGGTACCGCTGAAGCGGTTGTCACGGAAAAGCGAATCGTAGCTGAACAGCGTTTCGCCCGAGTCGAAGAGCGGGATGTCCCTCTGGTCTTTGTACGGGACGTAGAGGTAGAACAGGCGCGGTTCGAGAGTCTGTTTGTAGTCGGTACCGAACATCGATGTCTTGCGGTCGAAGTAGAGGCCGCTGTCCACGCTGAAAATAGGTACGTCCCGGTTCAGCGAACTGTTGTAGCTGCCGTACGCAGGATTGGCCGACTGGGTGACGGCCTGGGCCTTGCCCTGGCTGTCCAGGTCCAGGTCATAGTGCGTGTACGCGTATTTCAGCTTCGGAGTCAGGAAACCGTAGCTGGCTTCCATCGGCAGGCTGATCGACGGTGCAACGTTGAAGCGGTTGCCGTTGGCGCGGGCAATACCGCTGACGTTCTCGTCCAGACGGCGGCCTGCTGCACCGGCAGAGAAGTCCGGGTTACCGTCCTCGTCCAGAACGAAGTCGTTTTTCAGGTCGCGATCAAAGCGAACGGCTTCGGTTTCATATCCGAAGTTCAAGCCACCCGGCTCGAACGGCAGCTTACCGTTCAGGGTAATCTGCGGCAGGCGGTCGTACGGCGTGATCTTCGAAATGGTCGCCATTTCGTAGGCATGCACGTTCAACCTTGCGGTGTAGCCGTTGCCACGGTAGGTCAGCGCACCCTGCTGGTCCAGCAGGTCTTTGCTCTCAACACCGATCTGGTCGGACTCCAGGTCCTGGAAGTAGAACGGGTCGCTGATGTCGGTGTAGTCCACCTCGGCCATCAGGCGCTCGTCCAGCCCGCCCTTGTGCTGCCAGTTGACCATCCAGCGCTGATCTTTGTAATCAGTCTGGTCTTTGCGGTCGTCGTTCTTGTCGTTCAGGTAGGCGCCGCCGAACTGGCCTTCGCTGGAAGGCGTCAGATAGCGGAACTCGCCTTCCATCAGCAGGCCGCGCTTGGCCATGTAACGCGGGTACAACGTGGCGTCGTAGTTTGGCGCCAGGTTGAAGTAATACGGCGTGACCAGCATGAAGCCGGTGTCGCTGCTGGTGCTGAACGATGGCGGCAGGAAACCGGACTGGCGACGGTCGTCGATCGGGAAGTAGATGTACGGTGTGTAGAACACCGGGAAATCCTTGACCCGCAGCGTGACGTTGGTCGCGGTACCGAAACCGGTTGCCGGGTTCAGGGTGATGTTGTTGCCCTTCAACTGCCAGGCGTTGCTGCCCGGTTCGCAGGTGGTGTACGTACCGTCCTTGAGGCGGATGATGGCGTTTTCGCTGCGCTTGGCGTACAGGGCATTGCCGCGAATGTGCGACTTGTGCATCACGTATTCGGCGTTGTCGACCTGGGCTTCGCCAGTATCGAGCTGGATCTGTGCCTCGTCACCGACCACCAGCGAACCGTTGTCACGGATCTTGACGTTGCCCTTGAGCTCGCCACGGTTTTCGGCCTGGTAGAGGTTGGCCTCGTCGGCTTCGGCCTGCATGCTGCCCTGGCGCATCACCACGTCACCGGCGAGGGTGGCGATCTGTTGCTCCTGCTGGTACTTGGATACCTTGGCATTGATGTAGGTCGGCGACTCATCCTTCGGCGTGGTGTCGGCCATGCCCGGGCGGGTTGGCTCGATATACGCGCCACCGCAGTAGGGGCCGGTTTCAGCCAGCTGCGCGGCGGTGAGCTTTTCACGCGGAACCCAGTCCAGGTGGCTGTAGTCTTCACTGCGCGACTTCAGGCCACGGCCCTTGGCCTCGGTAACCAGCATGGGCCGGTCCGCAGTTTCGGCTTCGCCCGCAGCTTCGGTACCGGAACTGACGGCTGCACCTTCGTGCACCGGGCGCGGTGGCAGGTTGTTGACTGGGGTTTTGGGCTTGCAGTCCCAACCACCGGCGGCGGACACTTGGCAGTCGAATTGTTCGGCTGCCACTACGTATGAGGTGGCCAGAGGTTGCAGGGCCAGCAGACCGCCGGTTACCAGCAACGGAAACTTTCTACGAAACGCGGGGGATTTCAATGCCATCTTATTAGTCCGGGCTTCCTGCGTGCCATCTGCCCGCGTGTGGGGCCGCACGCCTCTCGATGGTCTGAAAAAGATGCTGGATAATAAAGCATGACCCGCTTGACGGCTAGGGCCGTCGGAGACCCTTGCAATGCCTGAACACGATGTACGCCTGCAACAACTGTCGGTCTGGCTCGATGAGCAGCTCAATGATCTTTTCCGCGACAACGCCTGGGGCGAAGTGCCTGCAGGCAGCTTGACTGCTGCCAGCAGCGACGCCAGCTTCCGCCGCTATTTCCGCTGGCAGGGCGCTGGCCACAGCTTCGTGATCATGGATGCGCCCCCCCCGCAGGAGAATTGCCGACCGTTCGTCGCCATCGACCACCTGCTGGCCGGCGCTGACGTGCATGTGCCGCTGATCCACGCCCAGGACCTGGAACGCGGCTTTTTGCTGCTCGGGGATCTGGGCACTCAGACATACCTTGACATCATCAATGCCGACAACGCCGATGGCCTGTTCGCCGACGCCATCGATGCCCTTCTGAAGTTCCAGCGTTTGCCGATGGACGCGCCGCTGCCCAGCTACGACGACGCCCTGCTGCGCCGTGAAGTGGAATTGTTCCCCGAATGGTACGTGGGGCGTGAGCTGGGCCTGACCTTCACCGATACACAGAAGGCCACCTGGCAGCGCGTCAGCCAGTTGCTGATCGACAGCGCCCTGGCGCAACCCAAGGTGCTGGTACACCGTGACTACATGCCGCGCAACCTGATGCAGAGCAGCCCCAACCCTGGTGTGCTGGACTTTCAGGATGCGGTATATGGCCCGGTCACCTACGACATTACCTGCCTGTTCAAGGACGCCTTTGTCAGCTGGCCGCAGGCGCGGGTCGAAGGCTGGCTGAGCGACTACTGGCAGCAGGCGCAGGCGGCCGGCATCCCGGTGCACGCCGAGTTCGAAGCCTTCCACCGCGCCAGTGACCTGATGGGCGTGCAGCGCCACCTGAAGGTGATCGGCATCTTCGCCCGTATCTGCCACCGCGACGGCAAGCCGCGTTACCTGGGCGACGTACCGCGTTTCTTCGCCTATATAGATGAAGTGATCGGTCGCCGGCCCGAATTGGCGGAGCTGGGTGAGCTGATTGCCGAGTTGCAGGCCGGAGCGCGTGCATGAAGGCCATGATCCTGGCTGCGGGGAAGGGCGAGCGCATGCGCCCGCTGACCCTGCACACCCCAAAACCGTTGGTCCCGGTCGCCGGCCAGCCGCTGATCGAGTACCACCTGCGCGCCCTGGCGGCAGCGGGGGTGACCGAAGTGGTGATCAACCATGCCTGGCTTGGCCAGCAGATCGAAGAACACTTGGGTGACGGTAGCCGCTTCGGCCTGAGCATCCGCTATTCACCTGAGGGTGAACCGCTGGAAACCGGCGGCGGCATCTTCAAGGCCCTGCCTTTGTTGGGTGATGCGCCGTTCCTGCTGGTGAATGGCGATGTCTGGACCGACTACGACTTCGCGCGTCTGCAGGCTCCCCTGCAAGGTCTGGCTCACCTGGTGCTGGTCGACAACCCTGGCCATCACGGCCGCGGTGATTTCCGCCTGATGGGCGAGCAGGTCGTTGACGGCGATGACGCGCCAGGCACGCTGACCTTCAGCGGCATTTCGGTGCTGCACCCGGCGCTGTTCGAAGGTTGTCAGGCCGGCGCCTTCAAGCTGGCACCGTTGCTGCGTCAGGCGATGGCGGCTGGCAAGGTTTCTGGCGAACACTATCGTGGCCACTGGGTGGATGTTGGCACGCTTGAACGCCTGGCCGAGGCTGAGTCTCTGATCGGCGAGCGCGCCTGACATGTGGTGGCCAAGCACAGTGATTGGGGTGGGTGCCGGCTTTGCTGTTGCGAGCATACCGGGTGCCTTGCTCGGTGCGTTGCTTGGGCAGGCCATCGATCGCCGGCTGCGCTTGCAAGGCTGGGAAGACATGCGCGAACGCCTGGGTGGGCGCCCTGCATTACGCGACGATGAATTGTTGTTCGTAATGCTCGGGCGCCTGGCCAAGTGCGATGGTCGGGTAGCCGAGCAGCACATTCAGCAGGCGCGCCAGGAGATGGTGCGCCTGGACCTGGCCGAGGCTGCCCGGCTGCGCGCCATCAGTGCGTTCAACCGTGGCAAGGCGGGCAAGGACCGCCTTGGCGGGCACCTGCGGCGCATTCGCCAGCAGCCCCACGCGGCGGAAGGTACCTTGCGGGCCTGTTGGCGCATGGTCTGGGCTGACGGCAAGATGGGCAACAAGGAGCGTGAGCTGCTGCTGGACTGGGGGCAGAAACTCGGCATGAGCCGACGCCAGGTGCAGGCCATGTCGCTGGAGTACGAGCCGCGCAAGGCCACGGGGGCAGAGGGCTTGCCCATGACCTATGCGGCAGCGTTGCGCTTGCTGGCGGTGGAGGCGGATACCGACACTGACAAGGTCAAGCAGGCGTATCGTCGGCTTGTCAGCCGGCATCACCCGGACAAGCTGGCGGGTACCGGTGCCAGCGAGGCGCAGGTGCGTGAAGCGACCGCGCGTACCCGTGAGTTGCACCAGGCCTATGCCATGATCCGCAAGCGGCGCGGCCTTTGATGGCCCACCACAAGGATCAAGCCGAACTCAACCCTGAGGGCTTATCCACCCCCGCACCCGGCGGAACAATTGCTCTTGTTCCGCCGCTTTGTTTCCCGGTATGGCGATCAACGACAACTGGCGATACTGGCTATCCTTCTGCCGCTTGCTGGCCTGCAGGCGTTGCTGGGCTGCGTTGCGGTCAGCGCTGCGGGTCGCGTAGTAGATATCAGCTGTCGGTACCTTCAAGGTTGGGGCCAGGCTTTCCAGGTCATGCTCCACCCGTGCAGGTGTCTGAGCAGCAACCATCACCAGTTTTTGTACCTGCGGTGGCTGCTTCTCGCTCAGGTAGCGCGCCGCCCAATATGCACCGCTACCATGGCCGATCAGTACGATGCTGCGGGCGTTGTGTTGCTGGGCGAACGCCACGGCGGCATCCAGGCGGGCGAAGATGCGTTCGGCATCTGCCGGGTCGGACTGCTCGCTGGCTTGTTCGGCGTCGGTGCTTTCTGCCGTGTCGGCATCGGCTGCCGTGGCTTGGGCCACGTTGGCGTTGGCGTCGGCCGGCACGTCCTTGGCCGGTGCGCTTTCGCCTTTGTCTTGCGCAGGCGCTGCAGGTGGTGCGGTTTCGACCCGCGCTTGCGGGCTGTCGGCGAGCAGGTCGGGCAGGCTGACGCTCAGGCTGTGCCAGCCGATATCAGGGAATTTTTGCCGCAGTGGGCCGACTGCATTTGGCCAGTCGGCCGTTTCGCCAGCACCGGGGACAATGATCACTGCCCCTTGCGGATCGTTGTCGTTGGCCGGCTTCCACAGGGCCAGGAAGCTGTCGGCACCGGCCTGAAGGGTCTGCTGCTCAGCTTTGGGCAGCAGCCGCTCCAGCGCCAGGGCATCCTCTTGGCTGCGTTCCAGCAAAGGTGGGCGTGGGGCTTCGGCAGCCGGTGCCACGGTACTTGCAGGTGGTGTTTCGGCATCAGCGGCCAGGGCGCCGAGTGGAAGGACCGAGGCCAGGCAGCACAGTGCCAGCGTCGTGCGATAAAGTGTGGACATGAGTCAACCCAAGGCCAGAATGAAACCGGCAGCCTAATAGTATTTGCCCGTGACGGCCATGCTGCATGGTCGTCTTTGCCAAGTCGAGCGTATAGATGAAGCGAGTGCGTCGCCTGTTGGTTATCGGCTGCTTGTGGCTGCCCTTGATTGTCTGGGCCAAGCCCGAGGCGCTGCCCTCTGTGGTGCTGGAGCCTGATCAGCAGCAGTGGCTGGACACCCACCGCAGTTTGCGTGTCGGCCTGGTGTTGCAGGCGCCCTACGCCCAGTTCGACCGGCGTCTGCAGCAACTTTACGGGGCCAATGTGGAACTGGTGAACAGCCTGGCGCAGGCGCTGCGGCTGGACCTCACCTGGCGTAACTTCAGCGACCAGGCCAGTTTGGAACATGCCCTGCAGCGCGGCGAAATCGACTTCGCCCCTGGCCTTACCCAGACGCCGGCCAGCCTGCGGCTGTGGCTATTCAGCGACCCGTACATGCGCGTGCCACAACTGGTGGTGGGGCCGCGCACCGGGGCCATGGCCGTGGAGCTGGAAAAGCTTGAAGCCGAGCAACGCGTGGCGGTGCGCATGCCCAGCCCCCTGGCGGATTACCTGCGCGGCAACTACGGCAACCTCAACCTGCAGGGGGTGCCAGACGATCGTGAGGCTTTGCAACTGGTGGTCGGTGGCCAGGCCAGTTTCGCCGTGCTGGATGAAGCGCAGCTCAGCCGCCTGTCGCGCGAGAGCGAGTTCGGTGAGCTGGCGGTGGTCGGCGATGTCGGCTTGCCGCAGCTGTTGCGTATCGGTTCGCGGCGCGACTGGCCGCTGCTGGCCGATGTACTTGAACGTGGCCTGCAGGCACTGCCGGCCAAGGAGCTGGAACAACTGCATCAGCGTTGGTTGCAGCCGAAATACCCGCGCCTGAGCGAGTCGCCTGGCTTCTGGCAGAACATCGCCTTGCTGTTCGGTATGTTGCTGCTGTGTGCCATGGCCACACTGGTGTGGCAACGCCGGCAGCAGCGCCAGCTGGAGCGCAGCCTGTTGGCCGCGCGGGAAAGCCTTGTGGAGCGCCAGGTGCGCGAAGAGGCGTTGCGCCTGAGCCAGTTCGCCATCGATCAGAGCACCGTGGGTATCCTCTGGGTCAATTGGGACAGCCATGTGCGTTACGCCAACCATGCTGCCGAGCGCATGTTGGGCTACACCGAGGGTGAACTGCTGGAGCGGCCGCTGAGCGACTTCGAGCCAAGCCTGAACATGGACCGCTGGCTAGAGCTGTGGAAGGGCGCGCGTACAGGGACGGGTGGTGTCGGTCAGTTTGAGACGCAGTGCCGGCGGGCTGATCAAAGCTTGCTACCCGTGGAGCTGTCGCTGAGCTTTCTGCGTTTTCGTGACTCCGAATATCTGGTGGTCTACCTCGCCGATGTTACCGAACGCCACCGCGCCTTGGCGGCCCTGCGCGAAAGCGAGGCGCGGCTCAAGGGCATTGCTGGCAACGTACCCGGGTTGGTGTTTCGCCTGGAGCGTGACCCGGCCGAGGGTGATCTGGAGTTCCCCTATATCAGCGAGGGTAGCGAGGCGTTGGTGGGTTATGCGCCCAGCGAGATCCAGCATCCGCAGATGGGGCTGCGCAACCTGGTACACCCCGAGGACCGTGCTGATTATCACAGGGTACAGGACCTGGCCTTGGTCAGCGACCAGGACTGGTCCTGGCAGGGGCGCATCCTCACCCGGCAGGGCGAACAGCGCTGGGCCGATATCAAGGCCAGCGCCCGTCGCCTGGGCAACGGCCAGGTGGTGTGGGACGGTGTAGTCTGGGACATCACACAGGGCAAGCGGGCCGAGCTGGCGCTGGCGAAGTCCCAGGAGCAGCTGCGCGAACTCTCGGCCCACCTGGAGAGCGTGCGTGAAGAAGAAAAAGCCCGTATCGCCCGGGAAGTGCATGATGAACTGGGGCAGATGCTGACCGTGCTCAAGCTGGAAGTGTCGATGTGCGAGCTGGCCTATGCCGAACTGGACCCAGGCCTGAATGAACGCCTGGCGAGCATGAAACGCCTGATCGCCCAGTTGTTCCAGCTGGTGCGCGATGTCGCCACTGCCTTGCGTCCGCCGATCCTCGACGCCGGTATTGCCTCGGCCATCGAATGGCAGGCGCGGCGTTTCGAGGCGCGCACGCAAATCCCCTGTCTGGTGCAAGTACCCGATAATCTGCCAGCATTGAGTGATGCCAAAGCCACCGGGCTGTTTCGTATCCTCCAGGAGGCGCTGACCAATGTGATGCGTCACGCCCAGGCACACAGCGTGGAGATTGAACTGGTACGTGAGGGCGGTCAGTTGCGCATGACGGTCAGCGATGATGGCCAAGGCTTTTGCCGCGAGCAGACCCGGCCCACCTCGTTTGGCCTGGTGGGTGTGCGCGAGCGGGTGCTGATGATGGGGGGGAGCATGGCGCTGGACAGTGAGCCGGGTGAAGGCACCAGCCTGAGCGTGGCCATTCCGTTGGAGTAGGAGAGCAATCGTGATTCGAGTACTGGTGGCCGAAGACCACACCATTGTCCGTGAAGGCATCAAACAGTTGATTGGCCTGGCCAAGGACATGCAAGTGGCGGGGGAGGCCGGTAACGGCGAGCAGTTGCTCGAAACCCTGCGCCACACACCGTGCGAGGTGGTACTGCTGGATATCTCCATGCCGGGTGTGAGCGGTCTGGAAGCGATCCCGCGTATCCGTGCGTTGCACGATGCGCCGGCGATCCTGATGCTGTCGATGCACGATGAGGCGCAGATGGCGGCGCGGGCGCTGAAGGCCGGTGCTGCGGGCTATGCCACCAAAGACAGTGATCCGGCGCTGCTACTGACGGCGATTCGTCGGGTGGCGGGTGGTGGACGTTATATCGACCCGTCGCTGGCCGACCGCATGGTGTTCGAAGTGGGCCTGACCGAATCCCGGCCGTTGCACACATTGCTCTCGGAGCGGGAGTTTTCGGTGTTCGAGCGCCTGGCCCAGGGCGCCAACGTCAACGACATTGCCCAGCAGTTGGCGCTGTCGAGCAAGACCATCAGCACCCACAAGGCGCGCCTGATGCAGAAGTTGAAAGTGAACTCGCTGGCGGAGCTGGTGAAATACGCCATGGAGCACAAGCTGGTCTGATTGCGACATACGCAATCGTTGAACCTGTCGAGGCCCTTGTGGGAGCGGGCGTGCCCGCGAAAGGGCCTTGCCGGTTGATTTCTATGGTTGCACCGGCCTCTTCGCGGGCATGCCCGCTCCCACAGGTTCGGTGGACTGCTTTGGAGCGCATTCCAATCCCGCCATCTTTGTAGGGCGATCCCTACAACAAGTCTTCCATCCGGATGATGGCATTCTCTCACTACCCCCGATTTTCGGGCGCTTGCGTCTCTTCTACTCTTTTGCCTACGCAGTCATCCAACAAGAAGGTGCAGGCATGAGCGAGGCGAAGTCGAACGCTGCAACCGGCGAAACGCTGGTCAGCTTCCGTGGTGTGCAGAAGAGCTACGACGGCGAGTCGCTGATCGTCAAAGACCTCAACCTGGATATCCGCAAGGGCGAGTTCCTCACCCTGCTTGGCCCGTCCGGCTCCGGCAAAACCACCAGCCTGATGATGCTGGCGGGCTTCGAGACCCCCACCGCCGGCGAAATCCAGCTTGGCGGCCGCTCGATCAACAATGTGCCGCCGCACAAGCGTGATATCGGCATGGTGTTCCAGAACTACGCGCTGTTTCCGCACATGACCGTGGCCGAGAACCTGGCCTTTCCGCTGACCGTGCGCAACCTGAGCAAGACCGATATCAGCGAGCGGGTCAAACGTGTGCTGAACATGGTCCAGCTCGACGCTTTCGCCAAACGCTACCCCGGCCAGCTGTCTGGCGGCCAGCAGCAGCGTGTGGCGCTGGCCCGGGCATTGGTGTTCGAGCCTCAGCTGGTGCTGATGGATGAGCCACTCGGCGCACTGGATAAGCAACTGCGCGAACACATGCAGATGGAAATCAAGCACATTCACCAGCGCCTCGGTGTGACCGTGGTGTACGTAACCCATGACCAGGGCGAAGCGCTGACCATGTCAGATCGCGTGGCGGTGTTCCACCAGGGCGAAATCCAGCAGATCGCCGACCCGCGCACGCTCTACGAAGAGCCTTGCAACACCTTCGTCGCCAACTTCATCGGCGAGAATAACCGCATTAACGGCACCCTGCTGGCCAGCGATGGCAACCGTTGCCAGGTGCAGTTGCCTCGCGGCGAGCGGGTTGAGGCGCTGGCGGTGAATGTCGGCCAGGCCGGCGAGCCGGTGACCCTATCGATTCGCCCGGAGCGCGTGCGCCTGAATGGCCACAGTGAAAGCTGCGTCAACCGGTTCTCTGGCCGTGTGGCCGAATTCATTTATCTGGGCGACCACGTGCGCGTGCGTCTGGAAGTCTGCGGCAAGGGCGACTTCTTCGTGAAGCAGCCTATTGCCGAGCTCGACCCGGCATTGGCCGTGGGCGATGTAGTACCGCTGGGCTGGGAGGTGGAGCACGCCCGCGCGCTCGATCCGATTGCCGAAGCCCATTGATGGATTGCTTCACCAACCCTGTACTGTGGAGAGAATAATAATGCGTAAGCAGTTGAAACTGACCGCCCTGGCGTTGGGGCTGTTCACCGCTGGCCAGGCCATGGCCGCAGACCTCACCGTGATCTCGTTCGGGGGCGCCAACAAGGCTGCCCAGGCCAAAGCGTTCTACGAGCCATGGGAAAAAGCGGGTAATGGCAAGATTGTCGCGGGTGAGTACAACGGCGAAATGGCCAAGGTCAAGGCGATGGTCGACACCAAGAGTGTGTCGTGGAACCTGGTAGAGGTTGAGTCGCCAGAGCTGGCGCGCGGTTGCGACGAGGGCATGTTCGAAGAGCTAGACCCGGCCCTGTTCGGTAACGAGTCCGATTATGTGAAGGGCGCCATCCAGCCGTGCGGCGTAGGTTTCTTCGTTTGGTCCACGGTCATGGCCTACAACGCTGACAAACTGAAGACCGCACCCACCAGCTGGGCGGATTTCTGGGACACCAAGAAATTCCCTGGCAAGCGCGGCCTGCGCAAGGGCGCCAAGTACACCCTGGAGTTCGCCCTGATGGCCGACGGTGTGGCACCGAAGGACGTGTATCAGGTACTGGGCACCAAAGAGGGTGTGGACCGCGCCTTCAAGAAACTCGATGAACTCAAGCCCAGTATCCAGTGGTGGGAAGCGGGTGCACAGCCGCCACAGTTCCTGGCCTCTGGCGACGTGGTCATGAGTTCTGCCTACAACGGGCGTATTGCCGCTGTGCAGAAAGAGAGCAACCTCAAGGTGGTGTGGAACGGCGGCATCTACGACTTCGATGCATGGGCGATCCCTAAGGGTGCCAAGAACGTCGAAGAGGCGAAGAAGTTCATCGCCTACAGCGTCAAGCCCGAGCAGCAGAAGATCTACTCCGAGAACATCGCCTATGGCCCGGCCAACTCCAAGGCCGTGAGCCTGCTGTCGGACGAAGTGAAGAAAGACATGCCGACCACGCCTGAGAACATTGCCAACCAGGTGCAGATCGACGTGGCGTTCTGGGCCGACAACAGCGAGCAGCTGGAGCAACGCTTCAACGCCTGGGCGGCGAAGAAGTAAACGTCCAGTGTGTGGGGCCGCAGAGCGGCCCCCATTTCAGCCTGTATTGCGGAGTTCGCCATGGCCATTGCAGTGCCCCTCAAAGAAGGCGCAGATCCAAGTCTCAAGCAGCGCCTCAAACACGCCGAGCGGGTAAACCGCTGGAAGGCGCAGGCGTTGATCGCGCCGCTGGCGCTGTTTCTTCTGCTGGTGTTCCTGGTGCCGATTGCGGCGCTGCTGTACAAGAGCGTCGGTAACCCGGAAGTGGTCGGCGGCCTGCCGCGTACGGTGGAAGTCATCAGCCAGTGGGATGGCAAGAGCCTGCCTGGCGAGGACGTTTACAAGGCGCTCAGCCAGGACCTGGCCGAGTCGCGCAAGAACCATACCCTTGGTGACCTTTCCAAACGCTTGAACATGGAGCTGGCCGGCTACCGCAGCTTGTTGACCAAGACTGCCCGGGCATTGCCATTCAAGGCTGAGCCTGCCTCTTATAAAGACGCTTTGCAGGCTGTCGACGAGCGTTGGGGTGACCCGGCTTATTGGCAGGCGATACGCCGCAATACCAGTTCGGTGACTTCTTTCTACCTGCTGGCCTCGGTTGACCACCGCATCGATGACCTTGGTGAACTGGCCAAGGCCACCCCGGACCAGGCCATTTACCTGGACATTTTTGTCCGTACCCTGTGGATGGGGGTGGTGATTACCACTATCTGCCTGGTACTGGCCTACCCTCTGGCCTACCTGTTGGCCAACCTGCCTACCCGGCAGAGCAACCTGCTGATGATTCTGGTGCTGTTGCCTTTCTGGACATCGATCCTGGTGCGGGTGGCGGCCTGGATCGTGCTGCTGCAGTCGGGCGGCCTGATCAACGGCGCGCTGATGGCCATGGGCATCATCGACCAGCCGCTTGAGCTGGTGTTCAACCGCACAGGCGTCTACATCTCGATGGTGCACATTCTGCTGCCGTTCATGATCCTGCCGCTGTACAGCGTGATGAAGGGGATTTCCCCGAGCTACATGCGTGCGGCAATCTCGCTGGGCTGCCACCCGTTCGCCAGTTTCTGGCGGGTGTACTTCCCGCAGACCTACGCCGGTGTTGGCGCCGGTTGCCTGCTGGTGTTCATCCTGGCCATCGGTTACTACATCACCCCGGCGCTGCTGGGTAGCCCCAACGACCAGATGGTCAGCTACTTCGTCGCCTTCTACACCAACACCAGCATCAACTGGGGCATGGCCACCGCACTGGGCGGGCTGTTGCTGCTGGCGACCGTGCTGTTGTACCTGATCTATAGCTGGCTGGTCGGCGCCAGCCGCCTGCGCCTGAGCTGAGGAGCCTGTCATGCTGAGCCCATACATGTCGCCCGTGGAGCGGGTCTGGTACTACAGCCTGCGCATTCTCTGTGGCTTGATCCTGCTGTTCCTGATCTTGCCAGTGCTGGTGATCGTGCCGCTGTCATTCAACAGTGGCAGCTTCCTGGTGTACCCGCTGCAGGGCTTCTCGCTGCAGTGGTATCAGGACTTCTTCGGCTCGGCCGAGTGGATGCGGGCGTTGAAGAACAGCATCATCGTTGCCCCGGCGGCCACGGTGCTGGCCATGGTGTTCGGCACCTTGGCGGCCATCGGCCTGACCCGTGGCGATTTCCCCGGCAAGTCGCTGGTGATGGCGTTGGTGATCTCGCCGATGGTGGTGCCGGTAGTGATCATCGGGGTGGCCAGTTACCTGTTCTTCGCTCCTCTGGGCATGGGCAACAGCTTCATCTCGCTGATTCTGGTGCATGCGGTACTGGGTGTGCCGTTCGTCATCATTACCGTGTCGGCGACGCTGCAGGGCTTCAACTACAACCTGGTGCGCGCGGCGGCCAGCCTGGGAGCCTCGCCTCTGCTGGCTTTCCGCCGGGTGACCCTGCCGCTGATCGCGCCCGGTGTCATCTCGGGAGCGTTGTTTGCCTTTGCCACCTCGTTTGACGAGGTGGTGGTGACGCTGTTCCTCGCCGGGCCGGAGCAGGCAACCCTGCCGCGGCAGATGTTCAGCGGTATTCGCGAGAACCTGAGCCCGACCATTGCCGCGGCGGCGACCTTGCTGATTGCGTTCTCGGTGGTGTTGCTGCTTACCCTGGAATGGTTGCGTGGGCGTAGTGAGAAGCTGAGGACCCAGCAGCCGACCTGATGATGGTTTGCCTGTGCCGGGCTCTTCGCGGCTAAAGCTGCGAAGGGGCCGGCACAGGTTGCGCTGGTCGACACCAATTGATACCAATCAGCCTTGATCGCTTTCCCTGAGTTACAATGCGCGCCACCGTGACTTTGCCAACAGGTGCGCCATGCAGCCCTACGCTATTGCCCCCTCCATTCTCTCCGCCGATTTTGCCCGCCTGGGTGAGGACGTCGACAAGGTATTGGCTGCGGGTGCAGACATCGTCCACTTCGATGTCATGGACAATCACTATGTCCCCAACCTGACCATCGGCCCTATGGTTTGCACCGCTCTGCGCAAGTACGGCGTCACTGCGCCGATCGACGTGCACCTGATGGTCAGCCCGGTTGATCGCATCATTGGCGACTTTATCGAAGCGGGTGCCACCTACATCACCTTCCACCCTGAAGCCACACAGCACATCGACCGTTCGCTTCAGCTGATCAAGGATGGTGGCTGCAAGGCTGGCCTGGTGTTCAACCCGGCCACCAGCCTGGATGCCCTGAAATACGTGATGGACAAGATCGACATGGTGCTGCTGATGAGCGTCAACCCGGGCTTCGGCGGGCAGAAGTTCATCCCCGGCACCCTCGACAAGCTGCGCGAAGCGCGTGCGCTGATCGACGCCAGTGGCCGTGATATCCGTCTGGAGATCGATGGTGGCGTGAACGTCAACAACATCCGCGAGATCGCTGCCGCTGGCGCCGACACCTTCGTGGCCGGCTCGGCGATTTTCAACGCCCCGGACTACCAGGAAGTTATCGCCAAGATGCGCGCCGAACTGGCCCTGGCCCGCCCATGAGCGGCTTCGAGCAGCTGTTCCCGGGGACGCTGCCCAGGCTGGTAATGTTCGATCTGGACGGTACCCTGATCGATTCCGTGCCTGATCTGGCCGCCGCTGTGGACCGCATGCTGCTCGAACTGGGGCGCCCGCCTGCTGGCCTTGAGGCGGTGCGCCACTGGGTTGGCAATGGCGCCCAGGTGCTGGTGCGCCGCGCGTTGGCGGGTGGCATCGACCATGCCGAAGTGGACGATGCGCTGGCAGAACAGGCGCTGGCGCTGTTCATGGACGCTTATGCCGAAAGCCATGATCTGACCGTGGTCTACCCCGGCGTACGGGACACCCTGCGCTGGCTGCGCAAGCAGGGCGTGGAGATGGCGCTGATTACCAACAAGCCTGAGCGCTTCGTTGGCCCGCTGCTGGACCAGATGAAGATCGGCAATTTCTTCCGCTGGATCATTGGTGGCGACACCTTGCCGCAGAAAAAGCCCGACCCGGCGGCGTTGCTGTTCGTCATGCAGATGGCCGGTGTTACCCCGCAGCAATCCCTGTTTGTGGGTGATTCGCGCAGTGACGTGCAGGCGGCCAAGGCGGCTGGCGTGCAATGCGTGGGCCTGACCTACGGCTATAACCATGGCAGGCCGATCGACGATGAATCCCCCAGCCTGGTAATCGACGACTTGCGGGCATTGCTGCCCGGTTGCGCAGACCCGGCCACTGGGATAACGTTGGCGGACCTTCAAGCCTCACAAGACAGAGAGTCCACCGTGGCGGTTACTGGCAAATTCTGGATGAAAGTCATCAAGGCCTTGGCCCGTTGGCGTTGGCGCGCCTGACTTCAGCCTGCCGGCGTGTGCCGGCCCGTCCGTTTGCCTGACCTATTGCTGCTTGCCACGAGACTACTCATGAACCACGAAGAATTCCTGCGCCTGGCTGCTGCCGGCTACAACCGTATTCCCTTGGCCTGTGAAACCTTGGCCGACTTCGACACGCCGCTGTCGATCTACCTGAAACTGGCTGACCGGCCCAACTCGTACCTGCTCGAATCGGTGCAGGGCGGCGAGAAGTGGGGCCGTTACTCGATGATCGGCTTGCCATCGCGTACGGTGATGCGTGTGCATGGCTACCATGTCAGCATCCTCCAGGATGGCGTCGAGGTGGAAAGCTGTGAGGTCGAAGACCCGCTGGCATTCGTTGAAACCTTCAAGGACCGCTACAAAGTTGCCGATATCCCCGGCCTGCCGCGCTTCAATGGCGGGCTGGTCGGCTACTTTGGCTACGATTGCGTGCGCTATGTGGAAAAGCGCCTAGGCGCCAGCCCCAATCCGGACCCGCTGGGCGTACCCGATATCCTGCTGATGGTGTCCGACGCGGTGGTGGTGTTCGACAACCTGGCGGGCAAGATGCACGCCATCGTGTTGGTCGACCCAGCTGAAGATCAGGCTTTCGAACAGGGCCAGGCGCGCCTGCAAGGCTTGCTGGAAACCTTGCGTCAGCCAATCACCCCGCGCCGCGGTCTGGACCTGAGCGGCCCGCAGGCAGCCGAGCCGGAATTCCGCTCCAGCTACACCCGCGAGGATTACGAAAACGCCGTCGGTCGTATCAAGGAATACATCCTGGCCGGGGACTGTATGCAGGTGGTGCCATCGCAGCGCATGTCGATCGACTTCAAGGCTGCGCCTATCGACCTGTACCGCGCGCTACGCTGTTTCAACCCGACGCCGTACATGTACTTCTTCAACTTCGGTGACTTTCATGTAGTCGGCAGCTCGCCCGAGGTGTTGGTACGTGTCGAGGACAACCTGGTCACCGTGCGCCCGATTGCCGGTACCCGCCCGCGTGGTGCGACCGAGGAGGCCGACCGTGCGCTGGAAGACGACCTGCTGTCGGACGACAAGGAAATTGCCGAGCACCTGATGCTGATCGATCTGGGCCGCAACGATGTGGGCCGTGTGTCTTCGACCGGCAGTGTGCGCCTGACCGAGAAGATGGTGATCGAGCGTTACTCCAACGTGATGCACATTGTCTCCAACGTTACTGGCCAGTTGCGTGAAGGCCTCACGGCGATGGATGCACTGCGGGCGATTCTGCCGGCTGGCACCTTGTCGGGAGCGCCGAAGATCCGCGCGATGGAAATCATCGACGAGCTGGAACCTGTCAAGCGTGGGGTATACGGCGGTGCAGTCGGGTATTTTGCCTGGAACGGCAATATGGATACCGCAATTGCCATTCGTACTGCAGTGATCAAGGACGGCGAGCTGCATGTGCAGGCCGGTGGCGGCATCGTTGCCGACTCGGTGCCGGCGCTGGAATGGGAAGAAACCATCAACAAGCGCCGGGCGATGTTCCGTGCGGTGGCGTTGGCCGAGCAGACTTCGGCCAAATAATTTGCCTGGGGCCGCAAAGCGGCCCCAGCAATTTAGAAGTCCACACTAACCCCCAGGCTAATGCCCTGCTGCGTCAACTC
This sequence comes from Pseudomonas putida, assembly GCA_041879295.1. Classification (NCBI taxonomy): domain Bacteria; kingdom Pseudomonadati; phylum Pseudomonadota; class Gammaproteobacteria; order Pseudomonadales; family Pseudomonadaceae; genus Pseudomonas; species Pseudomonas putida. Next base: position 496,279 of record CP047152.1, read on the forward strand.
ATCACTTTTGCGCCAGTTGTAGTTCCCGCGCAAATGCACCCCCGCCACCAGTTCGTGGCTTACTCCCAGGCTCGCCCGGGTCAGGTCGCTGTGTGGTGTGTACCCGCTCAGGGTGAAGTCATTTGCCGGCAAGCTGGTCAGGTGCATCGTCACATCCTGCTCGTCGTCCTCGAACTCATGCTCCTGTGCCACCTCGGCGAAAAGCCGGGTACCTGGCAGTACCTGCACGCTGCCCAGCAGCCCCACGCCCAGGCGGCGTGAAGTGCGCTCCTGGTCATCGAAGGCAAGCGCCGTCGAGCGCCCGCTCTTCTCGTCGTAGCCATCCACCTTCACCCGCGCATAGTCGACACTGATGAACGGTGCCAACTGCCAGTTGCTGGTGTCGGCCGCCAGGTTGTAGCCCAGCCGCCCGGACAATGCCCAGGCTTCGCCGTCGGTGTCGCCCTTCTCACTGCGGTCATTCACACCCAGGGCGAAGGTACGCTTGAGATCGCTGTAGTCCAGGTGCCCGGCGGTCAGCGCTGCGTCGGCCCACCAGCGGTCCTGGCGGTATTGGGCAAAGGCACTGGCCATATAGCTGTTCAGCTTGTAGTCCGAGTCCTGTTCGCCAGCTTCCAGCTTCTGCCGGTACGCACCGCCGGCCAGGCCCAGGCGCCAGGCGTCGTTCAGGCGATAGCTGCCGCCAAAGGTCAGGTTGTAGCCGCGACCGTCACCGCTGGCCGCGCTGTGCTGGCCGTCGAAGTCCAGGTCCTGAGCGCCGCTGGCGACAAAGGCTTGCCATTGGCCAACTGCTTGCCAAGGCGTCTGCCACTGATTGCGCAACTCATCCTGGTGAGCCCGCAGACTGGCGTGGGCCATTTCCGGTAGCAGGGTCAGTTCCCAAGGGGCAGCGAGGATCGAGTAGGCGTAATCGGCAATCAGTTGTTGGCCCGCGATGGTCGGGTGTACCGAGTCGTTGAACAGCAGTTTGGTCGGGTCTGGCGTTGTACCGTTGATCCCGTACACCGGGTTTTCCACGCAACTGTCTCCGCTGTAGCAGGTGCCGACAAGGTTCTGGTCGCTGGCCAGGCCGAACTGGCTGGGGCTGGCCAACGCCTCGCTCAACAGCGTAGGGATGTTCAGTGGAATGATCTGGGCATCGATCTGCCCCAACTGGCTGATCAATGACTGGTTGAACGCAGCGGAGAGCAGTGACAGTGGGTTTTGCTGTGGTGTGCCGCTGAAATTGGGTGTTTGGCCGAGGTCAGGCAGTAGCCAGACCATGATGTAGCGCGCACCTCCTTGCTGAAGCGCTTGGGCGCTGGCAGCCAGGCGGGCGCCGGCGGCTACGGCGTCGGCCGGGCTATTCACCAGGCCCTGCAGGAAGTCGTTACCGCCGCCTGTCAGATAGTACAAGGCATTTGGGTCGGCGCGCAGCCCGTTGGCCAGGTAGCCGGGGCGCTCGCGCAGCACCAACCCGGCATTGGGGTTTCCAGGTGGGATGACGGTCTCGGACGTTGTCGTGATCGAGTCCAGGATCTGCTGGGTGGTGTACCCGCCGACTGCCCAGTTATTACCATCGGGGCTGATGCCTATTGATGTCGACGGGTTCAGGTCGCCTGGCGCGACCCCCAGGCGGCTACCGAGGATCATCGGTGACACTGGGGCAAAGTTGCCGTCGGCATCGCGGTTGGTGAAACGCGCGCCTGGGGTACCGCCGCCCAGGTCGGGAAACTGCCCTGCATCGGCGAGACTGTCGCCAAATACGACAAGGGTGGAATAGGGCGAAGGGCCTGCCAACGCCTGGCTGCAGGCCAAGGCCAGTGAAGCGAGGGTAAAGCGCAATAACGGGGCTTTTCGCATCAGGGAACATCCTTTTCTTTGTTTTTATAAGGACAACCCCATCGACCTTAGCAAATCGTAGTGCTTCCCTCCCAAGTCCATTCGTTTCCCCGTGTTTACAGGCATATTGCGCCCGTCGCCCCGGTAGGCTACTGTGCCGGGACGTATGAGCGAGACCTATCCTGTGTTGATCGTCAGCAAACTCTTGATGCGCGTAATCAAGGCCCACGCCCGTTGGCGTTGGCGCGCCTGACTTTATCTCCTGCCGGCCCGCCCGGCCCGTCCCCGTTTGCCTTCTCGTTTACCGCCTGTTGTGGCAAAGCCGCGCCTGTGGCTGGTGCAGGAAGGTTCGAATCATGAAGTCAGTAGATTCAAGAGGTTTAACACCATGTTACTGATGATCGACAATTACGACTCATTCACTTACAACGTCGTTCAGTACCTTGGCGAGCTGGGTGCCGAGGTCAAGGTCATTCGCAATGACGAAATGACAATCGCCCAGATCGAGGCCCTCAACCCTGAGCGCATCGTCGTATCCCCGGGGCCGTGCACCCCAAGCGAAGCGGGCGTGTCCATCGAGGCCATCCTGCACTTTGCTGGCAAGTTGCCAATCCTCGGCGTATGCCTGGGCCACCAGTCAATCGGGCAGGCTTTTGGCGGCGACGTTGTACGTGCACGCCAGGTCATGCACGGCAAGACCAGCCCGGTGTATCACCGCGACCTGGGCGTGTTCGCCAGCCTTAACAACCCGCTGACCGTGACCCGTTACCACTCGCTGGTGGTAAAGCGTGAAACCTTGCCCGACTGCCTGGAAGTTACCGCCTGGACCTCTCATGCTGACGGTTCGGTCGATGAGATCATGGGCCTGCGCCACAAGACGCTGAATATCGAAGGGGTGCAATTCCACCCTGAGTCGATCCTGACCGAGCAGGGCCATGAACTGTTCGCCAATTTCCTCAAGCAGACCGGCGGCCGCCGTTAAGGATCGAACATGGATATCAAGAGTGCGTTGAGCCGTATCGTCGGCCAGCTGGACCTTACTACCGACGAAATGCGCCAGGTCATGCGCCAGATCATGACCGGTCAGTGCAGCGAGGCGCAGATAGGTGCCTTCCTGATGGGCATGCGCATGAAAAGCGAAAGCATCGACGAAATCGTCGGCGCGGTGTCGGTGATGCGTGAGCTGGCCGAAAAGGTCGAGCTGCAAAGCCTTGATGGTGTCGTCGATATTGTCGGTACCGGCGGTGATGGCGCCAACATCTTCAACGTCTCCACCGCTTCGTCCTTCGTCCTGGCGGCGGCGGGCTGCCCGGTGGCCAAGCACGGTAACCGCGCGGTATCGGGCAAGAGCGGCAGTGCCGACTTGCTGGAAGCTGCCGGCATCTACCTGAACCTGACGCCAACTCAAGTGGCGCGCTGCATCGACAGCCTGGGCATCGGTTTCATGTTTGCGCAAAGTCACCACTCGGCCATGAAGCACGCCGCAGGCCCGCGTCGAGAACTGGGGTTGCGCACCCTGTTCAATATGCTCGGCCCGCTTACGAATCCGGCCGGAGTGAAGCACCAGGTGGTCGGTGTGTTCGCGCAAGCCCTTTGCCGCCCGCTGGCTGAGGTGCTGCAGCGTCTGGGTAGCAAGCATGTGCTGGTAGTGCACTCGAAGGATGGCCTGGACGAGTTCAGCCTGGCCGCACCCACCTTTGTCGCCGAACTGAAAAACGACGAAATTACTGAATATTGGGTCGAGCCGGAAGACCTCGGCATTAAGAGTCAGAGCCTTCATGGCCTGGCTGTCGAGAGCCCGCAGGCTTCGCTGGAGTTGATCCGCGATGCGCTGGGCCGGCGCAAGACCGAGAACGGCCAGAAGGCCGCCGAGATGATCGTGCTTAATGCTGGCGCGGCGCTGTATGCCGCTGACCATGCCATGAGCCTGAAAGCCGGTGTAGAACTGGCCCATGATGTACTGCACACCGGCCTGGCCTGGGAGAAGCTGCAGGAATTGGGCGCCTTTACTGCAGTATTCAAGGTGGAGAACGAAGCATGAGTGTGCCGACGGTGCTGGAAAGGATCATTGCTCGCAAGTTTCAAGAAGTGGCCGAGCGTAGTGCACGCGTCAGCTTCGCCGAACTGGAAGGTCTGGCCAAGGCCGCCGACGCCCCGCGAGGCTTCGCCAACGCGCTGATCGAGCAGGCCAAACGCAAGCAGCCAGCGGTGATTGCCGAAATCAAGAAGGCTTCGCCAAGCAAGGGCGTGATCCGTGAGCACTTCGTGCCGGCGGAAATCGCGGTCAGCTACGAGAAGGGCGGGGCCACCTGCCTCTCGGTGCTGACCGATGTCGATTATTTCCAGGGAGCCGATGAGTACTTGCAGCAGGCCCGCGCAGCGGTTTCGCTGCCGGTGATCCGCAAGGACTTCATGGTCGACCCTTACCAGATCGTCGAAGCCCGGGCCCTGGGGGCAGACTGCGTACTGCTGATCGTGTCGGCGCTGGATGACGTGAAGATGGCTGAGCTGGCCGCCACTGCCAAGGACGTCGGCCTCGACGTGCTGGTAGAAGTGCACGATGGCGATGAGCTGGAGCGCGCGCTGAAAACCCTGGATACACCGCTGGTGGGGGTGAACAACCGCAACCTGCATACTTTCGAGGTCAGCCTGGAAACCACCCTCGACCTGCTGCCGCGCATTCCGCGTGACCGTCTGGCGATTACCGAAAGCGGTATTCTCAACCGGGCCGATGTGGAGCTGATGGCAATCAACGAGGTTTACTCGTTCCTGGTGGGGGAGGCGTTCATGCGCGCCGAGCAGCCTGGCCTGGAATTACAGCGGCTGTTCTTCCCCGAGCAGGTGAAGAAGACTGTTCAGCAACTGGACTGATCAAATGAAGCCGGCGTTTTTGCCGGCTTTTTTGTACCTGTAATGGCCTCTTCGCCGGCAAGCCCGCCCCTACACGGGTACGCGTCCTGTTGTGGGAGCGGGTTTACCCGCGAAGAGGCCGGTGAAAACAACAAAATAGGTGGATCAATGACCGATCAACCCTTGGCCCTGAGCGTCGAACAAGGCCTGCACGCCGAACAGGAATTGCTGGCCGCCGTCTGCCGTGGCGAGCGTGACAGTGGCGTGCTGTTCTGGCGCCCGACCGACCACGCGCTGGTCATGCCTCGGCGCATGAGCCGGCTGGGCAACTTCGAGGTCGCCTGCGCGGAATTGGCTATTGCTGGCTGGCCGGTGCTGCTGCGAGAAACCGGCGGTGAGCCGGTGCCTCAGTCGCACTCGACAGTGAACGTTGCACTGGTCTACGCCGCGCCGCGCAGTGAAGGTGACCACGGCCGTATCGAAAATGCCTACGAGCGCCTGTGTCTGCCGCTGTGCGATGTGCTGCGCGAGTGGGGAGGGGTAGCGTCAGTCGGGGAAATTGACGGGGCCTTCTGCGATGGCCGCTACAACGTCAACCTCAATGGCCGCAAACTGGTGGGTACCGCCCAGCGCTGGCGTCAGGGCCTGGGTGGCAAGCGCCCGGTGGTGCTGGTGCACGGTGCCCTGCTGCTGGACAACGAGCGCGAGTCGATGGTGGCGGCGGTCAACCGCTTCAACGAGTGCTGCGAGCTGGAGCAACGCTGTCGCGCTGATGCGCACATCGCCTTGCACGAAGTAGCGCCGGCAGCACCCTGGTTCGAGCGCCTTTCGCAGGCCTACGCCAAGGTACTGGCCGAGTTGCCCAAGGACTAGCGGGTACCGTAGACCACCATGGTCTTACCCTTGACCTGCACCAGGCTGCGTTCCTCCAAATCCTTTAGAACGCGGCCGACCATTTCCCGGGAGCAACCGACGATTCGGCCGATTTCCTGACGGGTAATCTTGATCTGCATGCCATCGGGGTGGGTCATGGCGTCGGGCTGCTTGCACAGCTCCAGCAGGCAACGGGCAACTCGCCCGGTCACGTCGAAAAATGCCAAATCGCCAACCTTGCGCGTAGTGTTGCGCAGGCGCTGGGCCATTTGACTGCCCAGGGCGTAGAGGATTTCAGGGTCCTGGCGCGCCAGTTCGCGAAACTTTTCGTAGCTGATTTCGGCCACTTCGCATTCGGTCTTGGCGCGTACCCAGGCACTGCGCTGCTGCTCGCCATCAACGGGCTCGAACAGGCCTAGCTCGCCAAAGAAATCGCCATTGTTGAGGTAGGCGATGATCATTTCATGGCCGTCATCGTCCTCGATGAGGATGGTGACCGAACCCTTGATGATGAACGACAGTGTCTCGGCCCGGTCGCCGGCGCAGATGATATTGCTTTTGGCGGTGTAGCGGCGGCGCTGGCAGTGCACCAGCAGCTTGTCGATGTTCTTAATCTTGGCGGGTAGGGCGGAGGCAACCATCACGAAATCCTGTTCGATATGACGCATAAGCTTTTTATAGAGGTTGGCTGACGGAGGGCGCCAGTCATTTGGCGCCAGCTTATCAGACACTACAGGATGTTTCGGTACTAAACCGACACATCTCGTGCTTTTCCCACAGCCGCACAAGGTCTAAGCTGACACCCTTTTCCGAAAATCAGGAGTCCGGGTAGATGAAGGCACGTATCCAGTGGGCCGGTGAGGCAATGTTCCTCGGCGAATCGGGGAGCGGCCATGTCGTCGTGATGGACGGCCCGCCCGAGGCCGGCGGCCGCAACCTGGGCGTGCGACCGATGGAAATGCTGTTGCTGGGCCTGGGTGGCTGCAGCAGCTTTGACGTGGTGAGCATTCTGAAGAAGTCGCGCCAGGCAGTGGAAAGCTGTGAGGCATTTCTTGAAGCGGAGCGCGCCAGCGAAGACCCCAAGGTGTTCACCAAGATTCACATGAACTTCGTGGTTAAAGGGCGTGGGCTGAAAGAAGCGCAGGTCAAGCGGGCGGTGGAGCTGTCGGCGGAAAAGTACTGCTCGGCTTCGATCATGCTTGAGCGTGCCGGGGTTGAGATTACCCATGGGTATGAAATCGTAGAGCTGGGTTAAGGCTGAGATTCCGGCGCCGCTTTGCAGCCCTTGAGGGAGCGGGTGAAGCCGCTCCCACATACTGCCCGGCCGACCTTCAGTTGCGCAGCGCCGGAAGGGCCATTCGCAACCATTGCGGAAGATTGCTTCTTAGCGCCTGGCTCAACCGCTCCCGGCGCTTTTGGTAAACCAGGCCAAGCCAGATAACCCCCAGCCCGATCATGGTTAGCACCACCGGGAACAGCAACGACTGGGCAAACACCTCGTACGACAGATATCCCAGATAAGCCGCCACCCCCAGTGCACCAAACACCATGAACACCGGCCGGCGCAGCAGTACCGCCATGCCCATCAGCGCAATGTTGATCAGGCAGTACAGGGCCTTGCCCAACTCACTGCCGCTGTCCAGCAGCGTCAACCCGCCCCAGAATGCTGCCAGCCCGGCGAGGTAACCCCAACGGGCGTAGTCCTCACGCGTGCGGCCGTCTATCACGAGGAAAACCACCAGCAAGCCCAGCCCAAACCACAGGGATACCTGGCGACGCTGCTCCCAACTGAACGGGGAGCCGAAGAACCACTCGCTAAGGTCCATCGACATGAACCACAAGGCCACGGCGATTGGCATGACAACGAACGGGTAGGGGATCAGCCGAAGCATTAGCAGCCCGGCAAGCACCGTGGCTGCTTCCATCGCCAGCCAGCCACCCTGCACGTAGGTGTAGTACTGGTGGTAGTCGGCCTGCGCATCGTCCAGTGGCCACCAGCCGAGCATGCGTTCGATAGCGAATACCGCCAGCGGCACGATGCTGACGGCTACTGCTGCCAGCACGCCAGCGGCGACGGGCTGGGCGCGGCGTTGCAGATTGAGGGCGAACAAGGTGATCAGCAGGATATAGAGGCTGGCGATGATCAACAGCGCGCTGTCACCGAGGCTCATCCAGGCCTCGGTGAGCAACCAACCCATTGCCGCCATGATCAGCATGGCGCCAAAGTAGAAGGCAACATGGGCCAGCTGAAAGCTGCCACGTGGTGTGGGCTGCTGGCGCAGGAATGCCAACAGGCTTTGGTCCTGGCCTGGTTGGAGAATGCCTGCTTGCACGGCGCGCGCCAGGTCCTTGGCGTCGAATCGATCCGTCATGGTGATGCCTTCAGATGCGGTATGTGCTTTTGGTCATGACCTTGGCCAGCAAGCTCATGCCAAAGCGGACGGGGGCCGGGAAGCGATAACCACCGGCCTCCAGTGCAGACTCGGCGTGCTGCTCTTCGTCGATGCGCATTTGCTCGAGAATGGCCCGGGATTTTTCATCTTCGTGCGGGAGCTGCTCCAGGTGCTCGTCGAGGTGCTTGCACACCTGATGTTCGGTAGCGGCGACGAAGCCCAGGCTGACCTTGTCGCTGACCAGCCCGGCCAGTGCGCCAATGCCGAACGACATGCCGTAGAACAGAGGGTTGAGCACGCTCGGGTGGCTGTTCAGCTGGCGAATGCGCTGTTCGCACCAGGCCAGGTGGTCGATTTCTTCCTCAGCGGCATGCTCCATGGCCTTGCGCACTTCCGGCAACTTGGCGGTCAGGGCCTGGCCTTGGTACAACGCCTGGGCGCAGACTTCACCGGTATGGTTGATGCGCATCAGCCCGGCAATATGACGGGCCTGTTGCTCGTCCAGGTCAGCGTCTGGCTGGACGATGGCCGGCGATGGCCGGGCGGGTTGGCCGCTGAATGGCAGCAAGGTGCGCATGGCAGTATCGGCCTGCAGCAACAAGCGGTCGAGCGGCGAGTAGTGACGTTCGGTAGCCATCGGGCACCTCCGCAAGAATGTGCCCGACAGTTTACCGCAATAGCGGCGGGGTCGCTTGCCGTGGGTCAGCCCGGTGGCCAGTTCATCTGGCGCTGGCCAAGCACGTGCATATGGATGTGGTAGACGGTCTGGCCGCCTTTGGGGTTGCAGTTCATGACCACGCGGAAACCTTCCTCGCAGCCTTGTTCGACAGCCAGGCGCTGGGCGGTGAACAGGATGTGGCCAGCCAGGGCCTTGTCTTCTTCGGTCAGGTCATTGAGGGTGCGAATGTGCTTTTTCGGGATGACCAGAAAATGTACCGGTGCCGCGGGTGCAATGTCCTTGAAGGCCAGGATCTGGTCGTCTTCATAGATGATATCTGCCGGGATTTCCCGGTTGATGATTTTGAGGAATAGATCGTCCACAGCACTTGCTCCATGGTGAGGGTCGGGCCGAGTTTACTCAGCCGGGCGCCGCTCGCCCAGTGGCTATTCCATGCCTAAGGGGCAATAGCGGCGGTGGATGGCCCCGGCCAGCTTGCGCACCAGCCAGCGCGGCAGCAGCCGCGGGGCGAACGCCAGCCAGCGGTTGCGCCGACCGGGCATGATCAGCGCGCGGTTCTTGTCCAGTGCCCGCACGGTGTACAGCGCCACTTCCTCTGGGCTGAGACAGCGCGGCTTGCCATCGAGCCGCGCAATGCGCCTGCGTGCGGAGCGTACTGGGCCAGGGCACAGTACCGAGACCTTGATGCCGGTGCGTTTCAGTTCTTCGCGCAGGGCCTGGGAAAAGCTCAAAACGTAGGCCTTGCTGGCGGCATAGGCGGCCATCCATGGGCCAGGCGCCACCCCGGCCAGGCCGGCGACGTTGAGAATCTGCCCGCCACCCTGCACAGCCATCAGGTTACCGATGGCGTGGCACAGGCGGCTCAGGGCCAGCACGTTGACCTCCAGCAGGTCTTGTTCGTCGGCCCATTCATGGGCCAGGAACGGCCCATAGGTGCGCAAGCCCGCGCAGTTGACCAGCAAATCGATACGCCGCTCACCTTCTTCCAGCTCTAGCACGAAGCCTGAAAGGCGCAACGGCTGACTGAGGTCGCAGGCGCGGAACAGCACCTCGACACCAAAACGCTGGGTCAGCTCCATGGCGACAGGCTCCAGCGTTTCTCGTTGGCGTGCCACCAGGATCAGGTTGCGCCCGCGCCGTGCCAGCGCTTCCGCCAAGGCCAGGCCCAGGCCGCTGGAAGCACCAGTGATCATGGCGTAACGGGTCATGCAAGGCTCCTGGGGGCGGAAGAGGGCGCCTAGTGTACAACTTGCCCGTGCAAGGTGTTGCCTTTTGCTACAAGGTGCTGGCGCGCAAAACCTGGCAGCGTTCCAGGGCTTGTCGGTACTCGCCATGCAGGCGCTCGATCAATGCGCTGGCGCTGGGCAGGTCATGGATGGCTCCGACGCCCTGGCCCGCTGACCATACGGTCTTCCAGGCCTTGGCTTCGTCATCGATTGGCTTGAGCTTGCCTTGCACCTGCCCCCCCTTGAGGGCGTTCATGTCGTAGCCGGCCTGCTCCAGGCTCTGGCGCAGGAAGCTGGCTGGGATGCCGGACACCACTGGGGTGTGGATGATGTCGGCGGCATGGGCATCCAGCAGCATCTGTTTGTAGGCGCCCTGGGCCTGGCTTTCTGTGGTGGCTATGAAGCGCGTGCCCATGTACACCAGGTCCGCCCCCAGCAGTTGTGCGGCCAGGATTTCGTGGCCGTGGTTGATGCAGCCAGCCAGCAACAGGGTCTTGTCGAAGAACTGGCGAATTTCTGCGGCCAGGGCGAACGGGCTCCAGGTGCCGGCATGGCCGCCTGCGCCTGCGGCGACGGCGATAAGGCCATCGACACCGGCTTCGGCTGCTTTCTCGGCATGCCGGCGGGTGGTGACATCGTGGAGGACCAGGCCGCCGTAGTCGTGTACGGCATCGACCACTTCCTTTACTGCCCCCAGGCTGGTGATAACGATTGGGACACGGTGTGCGACGCACAAAGCCAAGTCGGCCTGCAGGCGCGGGTTGGTCGGGTGGACGATCAGGTTGACAGCGTAGGGCGCTGGCGCCTGCAGTTGAGCCAGGCCTGCCTCGATCTCTTCCAGCCAAGCCTTGAAGCCAGCGCTGTCGCGTTGGTTCAGGGCCGGGAAACTGCCAACCACGCCGCTGGCGCAGCAGGCCAGCACCAGTTGGGGGTTGGAAATGAGGAACATCGGCGCGGCAACCACGGGCAGCCGCAGGCGTTGCTCGAGCGAGGCAGGTAGCGACATGGCAAGGCTCCTTGAGCGGGGGGCTATGTCAGAACGGTTTCACCACCACCAGAATGACGATACCCAGCAGGATCAGCACGGGCACTTCGTTGAACCAGCGATAGTAGACGTGGCTGCGGGTGTTGGTGCCATTGGCGAAGCGTTTGCGCTGGGCACCGCACACATGATGGTAGCCGGTCAGCAGGATGACCAGGGTGAGCTTGGCATGCAGCCACCCCTGGCTCAGCCAGCCGGGATTGAGGTACAGCATCCAGGCGCCAAAGACGTAGGTGGCGATCATCGCCGGGTTCATGATGCCGCGATACAGCTTGCGCTCCATGGTCACGAAGCGTTCCTGGCTGATGCTGTCCTGGCTCTGGGCGTGGTAGACGAACAGCCTGGGCAGGTAGAACAGGCCGGCGAACCAGCAGACCACGCTGACGATATGCAGCGCTTTGATCCATAGGTAAAGCATGGAGGGAGTTCCTTCAGGTAATCACGGTCGTCAGATAGTAGTGGTCAAGCGCCCGAAGGGTCACCCGAAGAGTTGTTACAGGCGCCCCGCGCCCCTATTATCGTGCGCTTTCCAGACGGCTCGTTGATAAGGGGCAAGCGTTATGATCAAGGTCGGTATCGTCGGCGGCACGGGTTACACCGGCGTCGAACTGTTGCGTCTGCTGGCACAGCATCCACAGGCCGAAGTGGCGGTCATCACTTCGCGCTCCGAGGCGGGCGTGGCGGTGGCGGACATGTACCCGAACCTGCGCGGCCATTATGACGGGTTGGCGTTCAGCGTGCCGGACAGCAAGGCTCTGGCCGCCTGCGATGTGGTGTTCTTCGCCACGCCGCATGGTGTTGCCCACGCCCTGGCTGGTGAGCTGCTGGCGGCCGGCACCAAGGTGATCGACCTGTCGGCCGACTTCCGCCTGCAGGATGCCGCCGAGTGGGGCAAGTGGTACGGTCAGCCGCATGGCGCGCCAGAGCTGCTCAAGGACGCTGTGTATGGCCTGCCTGAAGTCAACCGCGAGAAGATCCGCCAGGCACGCCTGATCGCTGTGCCGGGTTGCTATCCGACCGCCACCCAGCTGGGCTTCCTGCCGCTGCTGGAAGCAGGGCTGGCTGACCCATCGCGCCTGATCGCCGACTGCAAGTCGGGCGTCAGCGGTGCAGGCCGCGGTGCGGCTGTGGGCTCGCTGTTCTGCGAAGCCGGCGAAAGCATGAAAGCATACGCGGTAAAGGGTCATCGCCACCTGCCGGAGATCAGCCAGGGCTTGCGCCTGGCCGCGGGCAAGGACATCGGGCTGACTTTCGTGCCGCATCTGACGCCAATGATCCGCGGCATCCATGCCACCCTGTACGCGAATGTGGTCGATACCTCGGTCGACCTGCAGGCCCTGTACGAGAAGCGCTACGCCGACGAACCGTTCGTCGACGTGATGCCAGCTGGCAGCCACCCGGAAACCCGCAGCGTGCGCGGCGCCAACGTTTGTCGCATTGCGGTTCATCGCCCGCAGGGTGGTGACCTGGTGGTGGTGCTGTCGGTGATCGACAACCTGGTCAAGGGCGCCTCCGGCCAGGCGGTACAGAACCTCAACATTCTGTTCGGCCTGGATGAGCGCATGGGCCTGTCCCATGCCGGCTTGCTGCCGTAAGCAGCCAGCGTTCGAAAAGGCCCGCGTCGTGCGGGCCTTTTTGTATGTCGCGACTAAAGCCGCACAATTCTTGACCGATTTTCTCGGGAAAGCGGATAATGCGCGTCATCGAGTTTTATGGCGGCTACCGCGCCGGGAGAATCAACATGAGTGTCGAAACCTTCACCCCTACCGGCCTGGAGTTCACCCATGGGGCAGCCCAGAAGGTGAAAAACCTGGTCAATGAGGAAGGCAATGAACGTCTGAAACTGCGGGTGTTCGTGACCGGTGGTGGTTGCTCGGGCTTCCAGTATGGCTTTACGTTTGATGAGGATGTGGCCGAAGATGACACCATCGTCGAGCGCGAGGGCGTTTCCCTGGTGGTCGACCCGATGAGCTTCCAGTACCTGGCCGGCGCCGAAGTGGACTACCAGGAAGGCCTGGAAGGCTCGCGTTTCGTGATCAAGAATCCGAATGCCGCCACCACCTGTGGTTGCGGCTCGTCGTTCTCGATCTAAGGCTTCGCCAGAAAGCAAAACGCCGCGCAATTGCGCGGCGTTTTGATTTCCGGCGAAGCGGTCATGCCGGGTAGATCGCGCCCAGTATGCGCAACCCTTTGGCCGCAGTGACGGTGGGGCGGTTGGCAGCGATGCCTTCCAGACAGCAATGGGCCAACCAGGCAAAGGCCATGGCCTCGACCCAGTCCGGGTCCACGCCATGGGCACCAGTGCTGGCGACATGGGCGTCGGGTAGCAACTGACCGAGGCGGGCCATCAGCGCTCCGTTACGTGCGCCGCCACCACATACAAGAAGCGCCTCGGTGCCTTGCTGGGCGTTGCTCAACGAGTCGATGATGCTTCGAGCGGTCAGATCCAACAGTGTCGCCTGTACGTCTTCGTCGCGGTAAACGGGTAGGCGGGCCAGGTGGGCATCCAGCCAGGGCAGGTTGAATACCTCGCGGCCGGTGCTCTTCGGGCCGCTGCCGGCGAAGAACGGGTCGCGGAGCAATGCACTGAGCAGGCCCGCTTGAACCACCCCAGAAGCCGCCCAGGCACCATCCTTATCGTAGGCCAGGCCAAGTTTGCGCTCGATCCAGGCATCCAGCAGCACGTTACCAGGACCGCAGTCGAAGCCGTGCACCGGTTTATCCTGTTCGATCAGGCTCAGGTTGCTGAAGCCGCCCACGTTCAGTATTGCCAGTCGCTGGCCAAGGTGGTTGAACAGGGTTTCGTGGAAGGCGGGCACCAGCGGCGCACCTTGGCCACCGGCTGCCACATCGCGGCGGCGGAAGTCGGCGACCACGCTGATGCCGGTAAGCTCGGCGAGCAACGCCGGGTTGCCGATCTGCACAGTGAAACCACGTGCCGGTTCATGGCGGATGGTCTGACCGTGGCTGCCAATGGCGCGGATGGCGTCCGCCTTCAGGCCTTGGCGAGCCAGCAACTGGTGGATACCTTCGCCTGCCAGGCTGGCCCAGCGGTTTTCCGCCAATGCCGCACGTGCGATCTCGTCAGGGCCGCTGCTGCACAGGGCAAGCAGCTCCTGACGCAAGTCGTCGGGCATTGGCAGGTAATGGGTGGCGAGCAGCTCAGGCTGCTCGCCTTGTTCGATCAGGGCAATGTCCAGGCCATCGAGGCTGGTGCCGGACATCACCCCCAGATAGAGCGCCATGGCTTAGCGCTTGTTCGCTGCGAGCATGGTTGCCTTTTCCTGGTCCATACGGGCAATCAGTGGTTGGCTCTGCTGCAGGAAGCGCTGGCGCTCGTTTCTGGCGATCGGGTCGGCCATCGGCACTTTCTGGCTCAGCGGGTCGACGTGCACACCGTTGACCTGAAACTCGTAGTGCAGGTGCGGTCCGGTGGACAGGCCAGTGGTGCCGATATAGCCAATGATCTGGCCCTGCTTGACCGTGCTGCCAGTCTTGATGCCCTTGGCGAAGCCCTGCATGTGGCCGTACAGCGTCTTGTAACGGTTCCCGTGCTGGATAATCACGGTATTACCGTAGCCACCTCGGCGACCGGCCAGCTCGATACGGCCGTCACCAGCTGCCTTGATCGGCGTACCGCGGGGAGCTGCGTAGTCGACACCCTTGTGGGCGCGGATCTTGTTCAGGATCGGGTGTTTGCGGCCGGCGGAAAAGCGTGAGCTGATGCGGGCGAAGTCGACCGGGGTACGGATGAAGGCCTTGCGCAGGCTGTTGCCGTCGGCGGTGTAGTAGCTCGTGTTGCCCTGCTTGTTGGTATAGCGCACGGCGGTGTAGGTCTTGCCGCGGTTGGTGAAGCGGGCGGACAGGATATTGCCGGTGCCGACGACCTTGCCGTCCATCACTTTCTGCTCATAGACCACGTCGAATTCGTCGCCCGGGCGAATGTCCTGAGCGAAGTCGATGTCGTAACCCAGCACGCGGGCCAGGCTCATCGTTGTGCTGTGGGACAGGCCGGCGCGCTGGGCTGATGCCGACAGCGAACTCTTGATCACTCCGTGGGCATAGGCGGTACGCACCACCGGCTTGATGATGTCCCGATTGAAGGTGTAGCCCTTGGCGGTCTTGGTCAGGTGAATGGTTTCGAGGCTGCTGACCTTGCTGCTCAGGCTGGCCAGTTGGCCATCCTTGTCGAGCTCGAACTGCAGCACTTGGCCGTGCTTGAGCTGGCTGAACTGCTTGGCCTGCTTGTTACTTGCCAGCACGTCATGCACTGCATTGGCCGGCAGGCCAACCTTGGCGAACAGGGTTGACAGTGTATCGCCACGGGCCACGGTGATCTCGCGGTGGCCTGGTGCTTTGGCAGGTTCGGCGGCCGGGGCTTTCTGTTCGGCCTTCTGAGTCTCGGGGGCAGCGTCTTCGATCAGGGCGAAAGGCGATGTTTGCCCGTCTTCTGCCTGCACCAGCGGCGCAGCACGTGACTCGCCTTTAAGCTGCTCGGCAGGGCTCTCCAGCTCGAGGTTGAGGGTGGTTTTCTTGGCTTCCACTTCGCTGGATGGAAACACTAGCAGAGCCAAGCTGAGCAGGGCGGCAATGCCGCTGGCGGCCAACAGATGGCTTTTCGGATAAAGCGGGGGCGCTTTAGGCGGTTCGTTGGTCATAGGCAAGGTGACTTTGAAAAAGTGAAATGGAAAAGATGAATGACATGATGAAGATGAAATAACTGTATAAAATATAACCAAATCCATTTTCACGCAAGGGCGCGTAGACGCCGCAAGCCTGTGCCCGGGTCACATTCCTTTGCGAAACTTGTATTTGACGGCCGATCTTGTATGGTTGGCTCCCCCTGAATCTGAGCCTTGCGGGTTTGTCTATGAAGTCGGTTGAAGAGCAGCTGGCGCTTATAAAGCGCGGTGCGGAAGAAGTACTGGTCGAGTCGGAACTGGTGGAGAAGCTCAAGCGCGGCCAGCCTCTGCGCATCAAGGCTGGCTTCGACCCTACTGCACCTGACTTGCACCTTGGTCACACGGTACTGATCAACAAGCTGCGTCAGTTCCAGGAGCTGGGCCATCAGGTCATCTTCCTGATCGGTGACTTCACCGGCATGATCGGCGACCCCAGTGGCAAAAGTGCCACCCGCCCGCCGCTGACGCGTGAGCAGGTGCTGGATAACGCCGAGACTTACAAGCAGCAGGTGTTCAAGATTCTCGATCCGGCCAAGACCGAAGTCGCGTTCAACTCCACCTGGATGGACAAGCTGACCCCAGCTGACTTCATTCGCCTGGCGTCGCAGTACACTGTGGCGCGCATGCTGGAGCGTGATGACTTCGACAAGCGTTATACCACCAACCAGCCGATTGCCATCCACGAGTTCCTATACCCGTTGGTGCAAGGCTATGACTCGGTGGCGCTGAAGGCGGATGTGGAGCTGGGTGGTACCGACCAGAAGTTCAACCTGCTGATGGGGCGCGAGCTGCAGCGCGCCTATGGTCAGGAAGCGCAGAACATCGTGACCATGCCGCTGCTCGAGGGGCTCGACGGCGTGAAGAAGATGTCCAAGTCGCTGGGTAACTATGTCGGCATCCAGGAGGCGCCGGGGGTTATGTACAGCAAGCTGGTGTCTATCCCGGATACCCTGATGTGGCGCTACTTCGAGCTGCTGAGCTTCCGCTCGATGGAAGAAATCGAGCAGTTCCGTACCGACGTTGCCAACGGTGCCAATCCGCGTGACATCAAGATCAAGTTGGCAGAAGAAATCGTTGCGCGCTTCCATGGTGAAGAGGCGGCTGCCAATGCTCATCGTGCTGCGGGTAACCGTATGAAGGAAGGTGAGCTGCCGGAGGACTTGCCGGAGATCGAAGTGGCTGCGACAGAGGGGCTGCCGATCGCTGCCGTGCTGAACCGGGCCGGGTTGGTGAAGAACTCGGCACAGGCTCGTGATTTGCTTAGTGGCGGCGCGGTGAAGGTTGATGGTGCCGTGGTCGACAAGGACTTCATGTTTGTCCTTGGTGCTACTCATGTATGCCAGGCGGGTAAGAAGTCGTTTGGCCGGGTTACCCTCAAGGCTGAGTGATTGGCTGGTGGTGTAGCTATATAGAAGCGGGGAGGCCGGTAGGTCTCCCCGTTTTGTTTTTGGGGTTTGGTTGTTGCTGTTGTAGGGGGAGAGGGCTGTTTTGAGAGGGCGTTGGCTATGAGATGTGTCCGCCACCACCTTTGCAGTGCCTGTGAGATCGAGCGCCGCCCGCGCGGCGCATCGCGAGCTGCGCTCGCTCCTACGTTTGTTTCGGGCCAGTCACGCCTGCGATAGGCGCGCGCGACCGTTTTGTTTGTTCGACGCAATATCTCGACATGCGCCAAGGCGCTCGCGCGCAAATCCCCCAGAAATAATTGGCCCGAAACAAACGTAGGAGCGAGCGCAGCTCGCGATGCGCTTGTTTGTACGACGCGATATCGCGCCATGCGCCAAGGCGTTCGCGCGCAAATCCCACAGGCATAATTGGCCCGAAACAAACGTAGGAGCGAGCGCAGCTCGCGATGCGCCGCGCGGGCGGCGCTCGATCTCACAGGCGCTGAATGTGTTGCGGCGAGCACCTGGTGGCCTTGATACGGTCTTCACCTGGAACATTCCAAATAAATGAAATTAAAGGTTGACGCGCTTTCGAATCCCCTTATAATGCGCCCCACTTCCAGCGACGCCGGAACGAAAAACTCCTTGATATTCAAAGAGTTAAGTAGTTAAGGCAAAAACTGGAGGGGCTACGATCAAATGGTCGAAAGCGGTTGAAAAGGTGGTTGACAGTGCTTCTAAGTGCTGTATGATTCGCCTCCCGCTACGAGAGATCGCAGCGAGCCAAGTGTTTGAAGCTAAACGAGTTTCTCGCAAAAAACTTCAAAATAAACGCTTGACAGGCTCTGAGGAAAGCGTAGAATGCGCGCCTCGGTTGAGACGAAAAGCTCTTAACCAAACGCTCTTTAACAAATCGAATCAAGCAATTCGTGTGGGTGCTTGTGAGTATGGACTGATAGTCAAAAAGATTATCAGCATCACAAGTGACCATGCGAGAAATCACATAGTCATTTGAGATTGCTGAGCCAAGTTTAGGGTTTCTTAAAAACCCAAGCAGTATTGAACTGAAGAGTTTGATCATGGCTCAGATTGAACGCTGGCGGCAGGCCTAACACATGCAAGTCGAGCGGATGACGGGAGCTTGCTCCTTGATTTAGCGGCGGACGGGTGAGTAATGCCTAGGAATCTGCCTGGTAGTGGGGGACAACGTTTCGAAAGGAACGCTAATACCGCATACGTCCTACGGGAGAAAGCAGGGGACCTTCGGGCCTTGCGCTATCAGATGAGCCTAGGTCGGATTAGCTAGTTGGTGGGGTAATGGCTCACCAAGGCGACGATCCGTAACTGGTCTGAGAGGATGATCAGTCACACTGGAACTGAGACACGGTCCAGACTCCTACGGGAGGCAGCAGTGGGGAATATTGGACAATGGGCGAAAGCCTGATCCAGCCATGCCGCGTGTGTGAAGAAGGTCTTCGGATTGTAAAGCACTTTAAGTTGGGAGGAAGGGCAGTAAGTTAATACCTTGCTGTTTTGACGTTACCGACAGAATAAGCACCGGCTAACTCTGTGCCAGCAGCCGCGGTAATACAGAGGGTGCAAGCGTTAATCGGAATTACTGGGCGTAAAGCGCGCGTAGGTGGTTTGTTAAGTTGGATGTGAAAGCCCCGGGCTCAACCTGGGAACTGCATCCAAAACTGGCAAGCTAGAGTACGGTAGAGGGTGGTGGAATTTCCTGTGTAGCGGTGAAATGCGTAGATATAGGAAGGAACAC